>NZ_JBEYEI010000010.1:0-296199 GCF_040633895.1 Streptomyces sp. NPDC007863 | reverse complement strand
TGTTCAGCCGAAGGCCGCTTCCGTGTACGGCGGATACCGAACCGAGTGATCAAGTACGACGCACCGTTCGACGGCACACGTTAAAGATCAAGCTACTGATCTTTTCGTTAGTTCTGTGGATGCGGTGGAGTCGTCGGTGGGATCCTGATGCGGTGTCCTTCAAGCCTTCGCCTGGCGTTTCTCCTTTGACGCGGCCGCAGTTGGCCGAGGCTCGGCGTGTGCGGGCGGTTGAGTTGTTCGATCAGGGACGTTCGGGTGCCGAGATCGCCCGGATGCCGGGGGCAGTGACGAGAGCGTGCGGCGGTGGAAACGGGTCTGAGAAAAGGGCGGCGCCGATGCTTTGCGCCGGCGTCCGGCCAGTGGTCGTCCGCCCAAGCTGGACGATGCCCAGGTCGAGCGGGTGCGGACCGCTCTGGAGCAGGGCGCCCAGACGCATGGCTTCGAGGCCGATCTGTGGACTCTGGAACGGGTCGGTGCGGTCGTCACGCGGGTGACGGGGGTGACGCTGTCGAACGCGTCGGTGTGGCGGCTGCTGACCGGCCGGCTCGGGTGGAGTCTGCAGCGGCCCGAGCGGCGGGCGGTGGAACGGGACGAGTCCGAGATCGCCCGCTGGATCGCCCACGAGTGGCCGCGCATCGCGCCTGGCAGAACGCCTTCCATCGCCTCGCCCGCTGCTACGAACGCCGAGCCATCGTGATCAACGCTTTCGTCGACCTCGCGGACACGATCATCACCGTCCGCAGCCTCATCCGCCAAGCCTCGGCCACCCACCGCTGGGACAACCACCCGAGGCGACGCCCGTGAACCCGTGCGCGTCCGCTCACAGTCCATAGCGGTGGGAGGACCGACCCGACCTCTGACTCCAGGCTGACGTGCTGGGAAACGTCCAGGTCGGACCCGCGACTTATCGGGCGCGACAACGCCTTCCTGCGTGTCCTACTGTGGCGCCGGGATGTTCGGGCGTCCCTGCCAGCGGCACCACGGCGTCTTCGTGCTCAGCGCTGGCTCTCCGACTGGACAGATTGAGGAGTGGCATCGAGTGGGCTGGGACATGACCATCGAGCAGCCGGACGGAGCGGGTGATCCCGACTACCGATTCAACGCGTCGAGCATGGGCCCCGCGAAGGCGGCGATGGATCGTCTGGGAATGCTGTCGCACGACCATGAAGCGCCGTGGCCACGCCTGGAGGATTTCGGGTTGACCATGGCTGAGGTCTACGCAGCGCAGGGCCCCGGAGCGCCTGAGCCCGTGCGTGCCTACCTGGCCGCCCAGACGGCCGCATTCGAGTGGCAGGCCGAGCAGCCGACCGGCTTTCCCGAGTACAAGATCGGCCATAGCAACGATGGCTGGTTGGTGACGCCTGCGGAAATCCGTGCGGCCCTGACCGCTCTCGAAGGTCAGCCCGAATCCGCCAAGGCCGGGACGATGGCCGAGGACTCGCGCTGGGATGAGTGGATCGACTACCTGCGGCGCGCCGAGGCTCACGGCGGGTTCCGCGTCGAGTAGCACAGCCACTCACGCGGCAGCACAAGCCCGGTCTCGCAATCAGTTTGTACTGAGCTCTTTCCAAGCTGGCGATGCTGACCGCGAGCTGGACATGTCTGCACAACGACGAAGCTCCTGGTAGACGGGTTCTCGACCAAGATCACCCGTGTCTGCCAGGCGCTTCGCGTGCTTGCCTACCCGTCGGCGGTTGATCTGTCCAGCCGTACTCTGCGGTTCCTGGCCGGACGGCTGACAGCCAGGCGGCGGGAGATCGGGACGCGCTGGCGGCGCCTTCCCGCCTCACGACGGGCCCTGCTCGCCCTGGCCCACCTGCGGTGCGGTGACACCTATGCCCAGCTGGCCGCCGGGTTCGACATCGGGATCGCGACCGTCTACCGCTACATACGCGAAGCTGTCGAGGCCCTGGCCACCTCGCCCCGTCCCTGGCCGAGGCGATGCAAACAGTCCGGGAGCAGGCGTTCGTCATCCTCGACGGCACCCTGCTGCCGATCGACCGCTGCCGCCGATACCCCCTATTACTCCGGGAAACACAAGCGCCACGGCATGAACGTGCAGGTCCTCACCGATCCGCTCGGACGGCTGCTCCGGGTCTCGCCGGCTCTGCCCGGCTCGACCTACGACCTGACCGCTGCGCGACACCACGGGATCATCGAGGCTCTCACCGAAGCAGAACTGAGATGTTGAGCGGACAAGGCGCATCAAGGCGCCGGCGGACCCATCCGCGTACCGTTTCGGGGCCGGCGCCTCAAGCGGTGGAAGCGCCGCCACAACACCACCCACGCCAAGATCCGCTGCCTCGGCGAGCAGGCCGTGGCCACCCTCAAGGGCTGGCGCCTCCTGCGGAAGCTTCGCTGCAGCACCAACCGCATCACCGCAATCGTCCACCAGGCCGTCCTCGTCCTTCACCACGCGACAGCGTGAGGTTGGAAAAGGCTCACTGCACCGAAGCGCCTCTGGGCAAGCAGCTCCTCCTGAGCATGTACTGGACAGTGTCCGGATAGGAGCTGCGGATCGTTCGTACCCTCACCTCCCGCAGGAGCACTCCGGGCACCGTCACCGCAGGAAGTGCCAACTGACTCTCCATCAGAACGAGCGTCACATGGGCGTCACGAGCGTCATCTCAGCGTCAAGATATCGCCCGTAACGCCCACACCGCACATCAAGCCCACCCGCAGAACCACAGGTCAGCGCCCCTACTTAACCGACTCCAGAATCGCCACGCATTCCACGTGGTGCGTCATCTCCAACATGTAGAGCAAAAACAGGCTCGCGAGACGCAAAAGGGACTCAAGATCAATGTGCGCTACGGGCGCTACGTGGCACCTCTCGACGCACACCTACAGCCCCGGGAGGGCCCCGAGACCCGCCACTGTCACCCGCCGCCGGCACCCCGCAAGCTCTCCGCGAGCGGGTCGGCAAGCGGGGGCCGTCCGCCTAACTGGAGAAGGCCGCGCAACGACAGATCGAGCGCGACAACCCGGCCGAGTCGACGCCGACCTCGGCAAGCAACGGCCCCGCCAACCCGCTATCGTCACCGTCAGGCGAGCCAAGCTCACCGACAGACCCGATCCGCCTCCGGCGAAGTTCGCGCCCATGACCGCCGCGGCCGCCAAGACCTTGCAGGGCCGGCCGCGTGGGAGGTTGACGTCCAGGCACTTGCCGAACGACAGCCGTCCGCGCAGGCCCTGCCGCTTCTGTGGTGGTACGGGGCCCGCACCTGCGAGGTGAAGCTGATCGAGCCGCTACCGCTCTCCTCTGCGCTTCGACGACCAGGGCTGGGGGGAATGGCCGGGCAGCTCACCATTGCACATCCCTACCTTCGGTATGTAACCTTGGCGTACCGCTGCCCGACTCCTTACGGATCTAATGCCCGCGAGGGTGTCGGACCGCCGCAGGGGTCACCCCAGCGGGATCGGCCACCCGGACTCCGGTGTCGTCACGAGGATCAGGAACCATGACTCAGCAGGCAGCATCGAGGCGGACCGGCCAGCGTACCCAGCAGGAACGGTCCTCCACGACCACGAGCCAGCTCCTGACATCGGCGCGGAGACTTTTCGCCCGGGACGGTTACACGGCCACCTCTCTCGACGCGATCTGCGAAGCGGCCAGCGTCACCAAGGGCGCTTTCTACCATCACTTCAAGAACAAGGAACAGCTGTTCAGGGCGGTGTACGAAAGGGAGCAGCAGGCTCTGTCCAGCTCCATCGCTCAGACGTACTCGCACCATGACGACCCGTGGGAGGGACTGTTCCAGGGAATGCGGGAGTTCCTGGTCGGCTCGATGGAACCCTCTGCGCAGCGCATCACCCTCATCGACGCTCCGGGAGCGCTGGGATGGGAAGTGATGCGGGAGATCCGCGCCGACTGTCGGCGCATGATGTCCTACGGACTCAGGCAAGCCCTGGGCAGGGAAGGGCAGGCCCGACAGGACGTCGAGTCGCTGACCTCCATGGTCTACGGAGCGCAGTGCGAGGCGGCCATGGCCATCGCGCACTCCGACGATCCCGACGCGCTGCTCCAGGCGACCTTGCGTCAGTTCCGTCTCCTGTTCGACTCCATCGCCCGGATGTCCCCTGCGACTTAGCGAGCCGCCCGGAGGGAACGGTTCGTGCCGGAGTCGCTCAGTGACGTCCGCCCTCTGCCCGTCCGATCAGCTCGACGTACTCGCCCAAGCCACGAATCACCGCGGTGGCGATGGCATGACTACGAGTCTGCGCATCCCTGCCCGCCTGATGGCCGAACGCCGGGCCCAAGCGGGCAGGAGAGGAGTCCGGGCTCAAATGGATCGCACCACTGCGCAGGGCGAGACCGTGCGTGCGCTCCTCGAGCAGACGTAGTCGCTGCTGCCACAGTGCCGTCGCTCGCTCCTCGGCTCCACGCCTTGCCCGGCCGCTGTCGAGCGGCCCCACGATGACGACGTCGGCGCCCGCGTCTCTGAGTGGGGCGACGATTCTGGCCAGTTCGGCCTCGGTTGCGTCCGCGTCGAAGGAGTCGCTCATCACGTCGCTGCCGCCGGCAGCGACGACGGCGAGGTCTCCCTGGAAAGCCAGTGCCTTCCCCAGCTGTCTGGCCCGGATCTCGGCGGCTGTCGCGTTGTCCTGAGCCAGGTTGAGGTAGGCGAGATCCGGTCGGACCGAGCGCAGCGCCGCGACCATCAGATCCGTCCAGCCAGGGTTGGTGCATCCCTTTCGCGGGACGTCCACCCTCCTCGCTGCGGCGTCTCCGACCACGACGCACCGCGTCCAGGGGCACCGCGCCGACGGCGGATCCCAGGAGGGAACGGAGGGGGGAGAGACATGCCGGATGGCGGCGGGCGCAGCACTCATAGTGGTCTCCGTCATTCTCTGGGCCCCGGCCCACCCCAGGCCTCGAGGCCCCGGGCTCCTCTCTCGGGGAGCCCGGGGGCGGCCGTTGGCCGACGCGCTTGCGGGTCAGTCCTGCGTCTTGTTGCCGAGGTGCTCTCCGAGCCTCCGTATGACCTCGGTGGCGACGACGGCGTGTCCCCGGGTGTTGAGATGGAGACCGTCCGTCGCGAAGATGGGCTCCCTGCCCGCCGGGTGGGACGGCAGATCGACGTGCAGAGCGCCCAGCCGTCGCGCCACCGCATGGGTCAGTTCGGAGAGCTGCTGAAGCCTCGCCTTCATGACCGGCTTGTACTTCTCGTCGACGTAGGGCGTCCACGTGTTGTCGAACAGGCCCATGGTCACGACCGTGCAACCCCGGGCACGCAGGGCCGAGATGATGCGTGCCTGCTCGGCCTCCACCGCGTCCTGGTCGAACCGCTTGCCCAGGATGTCGTTGCCGCCGGCCACGACGATGGCGATGTCCGGCTCGAACTCCAGTGCGGGGTCGAGCTGCGTGGCCCTGATACCGGCCGCCGGGAGGTCACGGACACCGAAGTTGCGGTACTCGAGCTGCGGGTTGGCGCGCCGCAGTCCGGCAGCGACACGGTCGGCCCAACTCAGGTCGGCGTAGCCTTCGGACGGCTCGCGGATGCCTTCGACGATGCTGTCGCCGATGGCCGCGTACCGAGTCCAGGGGGCGTTCAGCAGGTGGGCGGCGATCCCTTCCACCGTCAGGCAGAAGGGGTCCTGCAGTTCCTGCGGGTGGTCCGAGGGTGTTCCCGTGGTGGTCATGGCTGATGTCTCCTTCGGAGGGTGGCGTCCGCTCAGTTGGCGGCGTCGGCGGATTGCGCCTGCTGGTCACCGGCAGGCGTGGGACTCGTGGTTGCCGCCGGGGTCTGGGGCGGTTGGATCGCGAGGCCCAGGCCGAGCAGTGCCACCACGACCGAGGCGATCGCGGCGATCAGATAGATGCGTTCGAAGTCGGCGATCTCGTCGAGAGTGCCGGACACCACGGTGGCCAGGATGGCGATGCCGAGAGCACCGCCGACCTGCCGCGTCGTCTGGCTGAGCCCTGTCGCCCCGGCGAACCGCAGTGGTGAGACCGAGAGCGCGGCGGCCGTGGACGTACCCGTGGTGATGGCTCCCATGGCCGCACCCGCGAGGACGCCGAGAGGCAGCCAGTACGCGAGGAACATGGAGTGGCCGGGGAGCGTGAACGCGAGGAGGAACCCGGTGGCGGCCAAGAGGACGGCGCCGCCCACGGTGGCGACACGGGGACCGTAGGCGGGCGGCAATTTGCCCACGGCCATGGCCGTGATCGTGGCCGCGAACGCCCCCGGCGTCATGGCGAGGCCGGCTTGCAGCTCCGAGTAGCCCCAGACCTGGGTGACGTACAGCACGCCCACCAGCAGCCAGGCGAAGAGCGCGACACCGTAGAAGAACGCGGCGGCGCCGGCCAGGGCGAAGGTGCGGTTTCGCCACAGGGAGATCTCCAGCGCGGGGGCCGGGTGCCGGAGGGAGCGCAGTACGGACCCGAGGATGAGGACCAGCCCGCCGATGACGCAGAACAGACTGGACGGCTGGGACCAGCCCCAGGAGCTTCCCTTGCTGATCCCCAGGCAGAGCAGGCCGACTCCGGTGCCCAGAAGGACAGTGCCCAGTACATCCGGCAGCTTGCGGTCGGCACCCGCGGCGGACGAGCGCGGGATGTTGCGAGCGCCGTAGAGGAAGAGGAGTCCGAAGGGGATGTTGATGAGGAACAGGGAGCGCCAGCCGAAGGTGCTGACGAGGACGCCGCCGAGCGCGGGTCCGACCGCGGCTGCCAGTGCCGCGGCCGCGCTCCACTGGCCGATGGCCGCGCGACGGCGCTCGGGCGGGGAGTCGACGAGGACGATGGCAAGCGAAGCCGGGATCATCGCGGCGGCTCCAAGCCCCTGTACCGCGCGGGCGGACAGCAGGACGGCCAGGTGGGGCGAGAAGACACACAGCAGCGATGCGGCGGTGAAGACGCTCACTCCGGTCATGAAGATCGTGCGCCTGCCGAGCCCGTCCGCGAGACGGCCGGCCGGGGCCAGCAGGGCCGCGAAGACGACGGCGTAGAGGGTGATGACCCACGACAGGTCCTTGAACTCGGCCCCGGTGAAGTCCGCCCGCAGGTCGGGGATCGCGAGGTTCACGACGGTGACGTCGAGTACGGCCAGGAACGAGGCTCCGGACGCCAGCATAAGCAGCGACGCCGCTGATCGCTGCTTCTCGACGCCGGGACTACTGGAAGTCACAGGACATCCCTTCTTTAGATACCGTTGGTAGGAATGTATTTAGCAGCGAGAGTGGGCGTCAACTCCCCCTTGGGGCTGGTGGGTTAGATCACATACCGACGCTTGGTATGTGATCTGAGAAGTGCAGCACCCTACGGAGAACCCTGGTCAGCTCCGCCGCGGCAAGGGTGTCCAGGCACCCCAGGACGTCGGCGTCAGCCTCGGTCACCCCGGTCCGCAGCAGCTTCTCGCGCACCAGCATGGGGTGGTCGCGCCAGGAGACCGAGCCCACGGCTCCTGTACCGGCGGCAAGCTCGCGGGCCTCCTCGCGCCCGTCGCGCATCCGGACGGTCATACGGCAGCCCAGCTTCTTGGCCGCGGTCTCGAAGGACTCGGCGGGCGGCCCGAGTTCTTCCAGGAGTCTGTCCATCGGGATCCCGGGCAGCTCTGTCTGCCACTCCAGTGCCCGGCGCCCGGCGTGGCGCAGCGTCTCGCCGATGGGGGCGGTGGACTCCATGGCCTCCTTGCTCAGCGCGTCGTCGGCGTACAGCTTGACGCGGGCGGCGAGCTCCCAGCGTCGGGTGTCGGCAACCTCCGGTGGTGCGAGATCGCGGACGGTGAGGTCTCCGGTGAGCAGGGCGGTGGCCACGTTGTAGCCGGCGCTGAGGTTGAGAGCGGGCAGCGAGGTCGCGGCGCCACGCACGTGGCGATCCGCATGACCGCTCATCACCATCGTCATGCGGGGTACGGCGACGTGGACCGCTGCGATGTCCTCCGGCCCCTCGGGGCGTAGCGCGCGGTGCAGCTCCGCGGCGCACTCGACGAGCGCGTCCAGGTGGACGCCGACGGGCAGCAGCTTGAACGACAGGGTTTCGGAATGCCAGCGCTCACCGAGTCCGGCCGTCACTATCTCGGGGACCGCCACTCCCGCGAACACCGCCAGCAGCCCTTCGGGGTGCTCGATGACGTCGTCCCGCCCGGTCAGGCCGGCGACGGCCGCGCTGCACGCGTCGATCGCCGTGCGCACGGGCGCCGCCGCGGACAACACCTTCGCGTCGCTCGCGAGGACCGCGGGGCGCAGTGCGCGGGGCGGTGCGGAGAGTGCGAGGCCCCACGCGTTCAGCAGCGTGCGGGCGTCGGCCCCGCTGCCGTGCAGTAGCGCCGAGGACGCTGCCACAAGGTGGGTCCAGCTGGCCCACTGACCGCGGAACGGTCCCAGGGTGGCGGCCGCCGTCACACGGGCCGCGGCCTCGTTGGCGGCCGTCACCGCGGCGATCAGGGAGCGACCGGAGAGCCGTTGACGCGCCTGGTAGGCCAAGGGGACGCCTACGGCGGCGTGCGACACGTGTCCCGCGTAGAGCGTGTCCTCGACGTACAGGCTGGCGGACAGGGCGGCCATCAGGTGGGCCGTGCGGTCCGGATCCGCGTCCGTTCTCAGCGGTCCGTACGCCTCCAGGAGGATGCGGCCCACCGGATGTGCCGCAGTGGCGCGGACCGTCGCGATGTGGGAGACGACCTGACTGGTGACCACGGACGCGACACGGGCGGGGATGTCCTCATGGCGGAGCCCCGCGACCCACTGCGCGAGCGTGCGGGACAGGCTCGCGGTCACCCCGCACCGCCCGTCCGTCGGGGAGCGAGGACCGGCAGGATTCCGGGCAGAACGTCCACCGTGTATCGCTGCGCGTCGCCTGTGAGGAGTTCCCCGTCGTGCTCGAAGGACAACGGCTCGCCGTCGGTCCGTTCGATGAGGAAGGTCGTGCCCCTCCGGTACACCACGCCGTGCACTCCCACGTGCCTGCCGTCGCGGGTCAGCCCCGCGAGCTCCTGGGCCCCCATCTCTCCACCGACCACGCAGACGTCGAGGACGCCGTCGTCGATGACCGAATGAGGGAGCAGCTTGAACTGCCCGCCCCGGTACCGGCCTCCCCCGACGTTCACCAACGTCACGGACCCCTCGTGGACGACTTCACCGTCCACGGTCACCCGGCCCGGGTAGGGCGTGAATTCCCCCACGGTCCGGGCGACCGCCTGCTGGTAGCGGTCGCGGCCCTGCACTTCGAGCATGCGGTACGCGGTTTTCAGGGCCTCCGCCACCAGTCCGGAACCGGCTCCCAGCAACGCCAGGGCATCGGCCTCGCGGATACGGGCCATGTCCACCCAGCGCAGGTGGGGGCGGCTGCCGGACAGCGCGGTGTCCAGTGCGCGCCGCCACGGCATGTCCGCCCAGATCTCCTGGTAGAAGGAGTTGCCCGTTCCGAACGGGAGGTTCACCATGGCCGGGCGCCGCCCGGGCGACCGGCCCGTTCCCGACCGGGCGAGGCCGGACGCGGCCTCCCTGGTCGTGCCGTCGCCTCCGAGCACGACCACGGTGTCCACGTTCGTGGCGACGGCCTCGGCCGCCACTTCCTCGGCGTGGCCCGGGTGATCCGTGTGTACGACGTCGAGGTGTGGGACGAGACGCTCGCAGTGTGCGACGGCCTCATCGATACGACGCTGTTCACGCGTGCCGGCGAGGGGGTTGGCGATCAGCACACCGCGCATCGCCCAGCTTCGCCGATGTGTGCCTGGATGTCGGGTGGGTCGATGTGTGGGCGTCACAGCAGTTGCCTCTCGCTCAGGTGTGGGGACGGTCTCTCTGCCGACGTACGAGCCGAACCCGCCCCTCGAAGAAATGCCGGACGAGGGGTCGGTGGCAGCGTCGCTCGCTGGGATCTCGCCGGGTCTGCGTGGCCGGCTCGCGGCCAGAGAACAACGACGGTGCGGGGCTCGTGGTCCGTCGTGGACCTCATGGGCAGCCCCACACCGTCACGCGACCAATGGCGGACACCGGCTGCCGGGTCGCCGCGCTCACGCGGGGCGGTTCGCTCAGCTACTGATCGCCGAGGGCCCCGCGCGCGATGGATTCGTGGACTTCGTCCCGTCGAGCGTCCATCTCTCGCCGCTCCGCGTCCAGCGCCTCGGCCTGTGACTCGTCGGCCTCCATGAGCCTGACCAGGTCCCTGCCGGCGAGGTCGAGAACGCCCATGTCGTCGTAGGCCTGCCGGATCCTCGGACTCCAGAGGCCGATGTCCTTGACGCAGGGCACGATGCGGGTGAAGAGCAGGGAGCGGAAGGCGCGCATGCGAGGGCCCGTGTTCATGTGCTCCATGCATTCCCTCATGTCGAAACCGAGGTTCTCCCAGACCTCCTGCATCCGCAGGCGGTCCCGCATCAGGTAGCAGCCCTCGATGATGAACTCCTCGCGCTCCGCGAGCTCCTGACTGCTCAGGTTCTTGTAGTAGTCACGCAGCGCGAGCCTTCCGAAGGCCACATGCCGGGCCTCGTCCTGCATGATGTAGGAGAGGATCTGCTTCGGCAGTGGCTTGGTGGTCCTGTCCCGCAGGATCCCGAACGCGGCCAGTGCGAGGCCTTCGATGAGGACCTGCATGCCCAGGTAGGGCATGTCCCAGCGCGAGTCGTTGAGCGACTCCCCCAGCAGCGCCTTGAGATGAGGGCTGATCGGGTAGGTCATCTCGATCTTCTCCCTCACGAACCGGGAGAAGATCTCCACATGCCGGGCTTCGTCCATGACCTGGGTCGACGCGTAGAACTTGGCGTCCATGTCGGGAACGGACTCCACGATCCGCGCAGAACAGATCATGGCGCCCTGCTCGCCGTGGAGGAACTGGCTGAACTCCCACGCGGCCATGTGCTGCCGGAGTTCCTGCCTCTCCCGTATGTTCAGCTTCGCGTACTGCCGCGATCCGTACAGGCCCAGCGTGTTCTCAGGGGTTCCCAGCACGTCATACGGATCGACTTCGAGGGACCAGTCGATGCGCTTCGCGCTGTCCCACTGCTTGTCCTTGCCTTTCCGGTAGAGATTCAGCAGGCTTTCACGCTCGGAGTCGTATTGCCACGCGAAATGGTTCCTGCCCTGCATCGGAAAGTTCCAGGCGAGTTCACTGCCTACGTCACTACGGGCACTCATGCTGGACATAAGAGGCTTCTCCTGCGGTTGCGACGAGCGCTGCACGGTGACGTGTCCGGCAAACGCAACTCGCCGCCGAACCCGTCGCCGTCCTCGTCTTGCAAGCGCGGCGGAGAGAGCAGGATTCGAACCTGCGTGGGACCAGAAGCCCCTGCCGGGATGTTCCCGGCCCCCGTTGGGCCGCTACGGGAATCTCTCCATCGTCCCGGTCGTTCCCGTCCGGCGACGAGAACCACTGTGCCAGGTCGCGCTGAGATACCGCTGAGATGGAGATCTCAGCGGCCTGGATGCCCCGTGGACGAGGATCTCCTACGGTTCGCTGACGTCCCGAAATGCCGCCGGCCGGCGAGGATCGGGGGTTTCGTGTCACGTCGGTGGTCCGTTGAAGAGAGCATGGAGATCGAGGCGGACGTCTCCGCCGTCTACGAACTTCTGGCAGATGTTCGACGGCTCTCGCACTGGAGTCCCGGGTTCTTCGCTGTCTGGGCGATGCCCGGCCCGGGGAGGGTGAACAAGAGGTTTCTCGGCTGGCAACGTCGGTGCCTGCTTGTGTCGTTGACGAACTGTGAGGTATCGCTCGCCTCCCCAGGAAGCGAGTTCGCCTTCAGCGTCGCCTTCTTCGGACTACCGGTGGAGGTGTGGGGATACCGGATCTCCGCGCGCGGCAACGGCCGTTCCTTGGTCACCGCATACTGGAGCGACTTGCGCGGCGGGCGCAGCGCATGCCTGTCGGAACGATGGAGAATCGCCCTCACCGGCAGCCGCTCTGGGCTCCGGCGTCAGGTCAACCGCCAGGATCTGCGTGAGACGCTGCGCCGACTGAAGCTCCACGCGGAGAGCTCGGGCCGGGGATCCGGTCCGTCCCGCCGACCGTGACCTTCTCAGCCGTCGACAACGACGAGACATACGAATCAGCCACCCCGAAGGGCCGAGACGGGTTCGCCCCGGTCGCCTGAGACAGGCGACCGGGGCGAACCGAGGTCGACATCAGCGAGTCACCAGGTGACCGGGAGTTCCTCGAACCCACCCAGGTGCGAGTAGTGCCTCCAGCTCAGCTCTTTCGCGTCCACGGCGAGCCGGAGGCTCGGAAAGCGCCGGAACAGCGCTTCGAGCCCGATCTCCAGCTCCGCGCGAGCCAGCGCCGAACCGGCGCAGAAGTGTGTGCCGACGGCGAAGCCGATGTGCGGATTGGCGACGCGACCGATGTCGAAGCTGTCCGGGTCCTCGAAGACGGACGGGTCGCGGTTCGCCGCGCTGATCGGCGCGATCACGCCAGAGCCGGCCGGCACCACGGTACCGCTGAGTTCGACGTCCTCCAGGGTCACCCGCATGAAGATCCCGTCGCCCGGAGTGGCCATACGAACGATCTCCTCGACCGCGGACCTGACGGCCTCCGGTCCGGAGCGGAAGGCCTCCAGCTGATCGGGGTGTTCCAGCAGCAGGACCGTCCCGCCGTTCATCGCCGTCACCGTCGTGTCGTGGCCGGCCAGTACGAGGATGACGCCGAGGCTCACCAGCTCACGCAGAGTCAGTCTGTTGCCTTCGTCCATCGCCGCCACCAGCGCCGACAACAGGTCCTCGCCCGGGTGACGCCGCTTCTCCTCGATCAACCGCAGGAAGTAGGCACGCATCTCCTCGTTGGAGCGGGCCATCTCGGCGCCCGTGTACTTGCGCAGCGAGGTGAAGTGGTCGGCCCAGCTCACGAACTTTTCCTGGTCCTCGGCCGGGATGCCGAGCAGTTCACAGATGATTCCCATGGCCAACGGCCTGGAGAAGGCGGCGTTCAGGTCCACGACCGGGCCTCGCTCTCCCATCCGGTCCAGGAGTGCGTCGACCAGCGCGGCGATCCGCGGACGCAGCAGTTCCACACGGCGCGGCGTGAACTCACGGTTGATCAGCTGACGCAGCAGAGTATGCCGCGGGGCGTCCATACTGATCAGGCTGTCGGAGTCGGGCTCGATCAGCTGGGCGCGCGGCGCGCCGTCCTGGAACAGCGCCTCCCGGCTGAACCTGGCGTCGGACAGCACCCGCCGCACGTCTTCGTACCGGGTGACCAGATACGCCGTGTGCCCCGTCACCAGCTTCACGGGGCACACCGGCTGCTCCTCGCGCAATCGAGCGTACTGGCACGGCGGATGGAGCGGCTGCTCGCGCTGGACGGGGTAGTCGAGTTCGGGCACGGCTGAGGTCATGACGGTGCTGTCCCTTCATACGGGGCCGGGTCGGAAGTGCGCGTGTCCCGTAGCGGTCTCGGGAGTCACGGGGAGGCGCCGGGAACGGATCGGCGAACGGCGTCGGTGGTGCGCGGGGCGGCACATCCGAACCAGACGCTTCCTCCGGCTCATCGGGCGGCGGTGAGCAACAGGGCGTCACCCTGTCCGCCGCCACCGCACAGGGCGGCGGCTCCCGTGCCGCCGCCACGCTGCCGCAGCGCGAGGGCGAGGTGGAGGACCAGGCGGGCGCCGGACATGCCGATCGGGTGGCCGAGCGCGATGGCCCCGCCGTCGGGGTTCACGCGTTCCGGCCCGATGCCCAGGTCCCTCATGGACTGCAGCGCGACGGCGGCGAAGGCCTCGTTGATCTCGATCACGTCGAGATCGGCCATGCCGGCGTCGCTCTTGCCCAATGCGTGCAGGATGGCCTGCGACGGCTGGGAGTGCAGTGAGGTGTCGGGGCCGGCCACCCGAGCGTGCGGGCCGATTTCGGCGATCCATTCCAGGCCGAGTTCGACAGCCTTGTCCCGGCTCATGACGACCAGCGCGCAGGCGCCGTCGGAAAGCGGCGAGGAGGTCGCCGCCGTGATGGTTCCTCCGGCATCGAAGGAGAGCTGGAGCTGTGCGAGTCGCTCAAGGCTCGTGTCGGGGCGGACGCCTTCGTCCCTGCTCACGGTCAGCGGGGGACCCTTAGGCTGTGGGACCTGGATGGGTGCGATCTCCTCCTCGAAACGACCATCCTGTTGTGCCCGGGCGGCTCGCTGGTGGGACTCGACGGCGTAGGCGTCCTGTTCCTGACGGCTGATGCCGAGCTTCGCGTTGTGCCGATCGGTGACCGCGCCCATCGCCATCTGCTCGGATGCGTCCGTCAGGCCGTCGTGGAGGGCGGAGTCGAGCAGGGTGGGTGGCTGTCGGTAACCTGCTCGCAGGCCGGGCAGCAGCAGCGGGGCGTTGGTCATCGACTCCATGCCCCCGGCGACGACCGTGTCGAACTCGCCGGCCCGGATCATCATGTCCGCAGCGATGACCGCGTCGATCCCGGACAAGCAGACCTTGTTCACGCTGACCGCGGGGGTCACGAGCGGAATCCCCGCCTGGACCGCGGCCTGTCGGGCCGGCATCTGGCCACTGCCCGCCTGGAGCACCTGCCCCATGACGACGTAGTCGACGTGCTCGGGGGCCAGGCCGGCCCGGCCGAGCGCGGAGCGGATCGCATGGGCCCCGAGGTCCACCGCGCTGAGTGAGGCGAGAGCTCCGTTGAGTCGGCCGATCGGAGTACGCGCGCCCGAGACGATCACTGACGTTGGCATGTATCCCGCCTGAGGAGTGAGTGAGTGCGTGCTTGCTTGCAGGCCGGCCGTCACCGCTCGATGTGCCGGTGCGGTGAGAGCCACCGCCTTGGGAGGCCTTCCAGAGCTTAGGTAGCGCCCTCTCAGAGCCTGCTGAGACGCGCGTCTCAGCGATATGCAAGGACCCTGCCAGGGGCCTCTGGAAGCGTGGAACCTGACTCGCACCACTTCCCCACCCAGCCACCGACCGTCGACGCCGAGGATCTGCCTGGCGGCAGAGCGCGGTGGTCGGCGGTCGCGAGGAGATGTCAGTCCCATGGTGAGCCCTCATGCCGCACCGTCCACTCATCACCGCATATGCCCGCTCTGCGAGGCCGGATGCGGGCTACGGGTCGACATCGAGGACGGCCGTGTGGTCAAGGTGCGCGGCGACCAGGACGACGTCTTCAGCAAGGGTTACGTGTGCCCCAAGGGCATCGCCCTGGGCGCGATCGACCAGGACCCGGACCGGCTCGAAGTGCCTCTGGTGCGGCAGCCGGACGGCTCGTTCGCCGAGGTGAGCTGGGATGAGGCCTTCGACGAGGTGGCGCGTGGTCTGGCCCGTGTGGCGGCGGAGCACGGCAAGGACGCCTTGGCGCTCTTCTACGGCAACCCTGTGATCCACTCTGTCGGCATACCCCTGCACGTGGCGGTACTGCGCGAGTTCCTCGGAAGCAGGAACGTCTTCAGTTCCAGCACGGTCGACCAGATGCCCAAGAACGTCTCCAGCGGTCTGATGTTCGGTGACCCCTGGGCCATTCCGGTGCCCGACATCGACCGGAGCGACCACCTGCTCATCCTGGGTGCCAACCCATTGGTATCCAACGGCAGTCTGTGGACCGCCCCCGACCTTCCGGGCCGAATCCGGGCGTTGAAGGCGCGCGGAGGCCGCCTCGTCGTGGTGGATCCGCGACGCACCCGCACCGCGGACGCCGCGGACCAGCATGTGGCGATTCGTCCTGGCAGTGATGCTCTCCTGCTCTTCGCGATCGTGCATACGCTGTTCGACGAGCGGCTGACGGCGCCCCTCGACTCCCACCTGTACGCCGGTGTCGAAGAACTACGCCTAGCCGCAGGTGACTTCGCCCCAGAAGCGGTGGCCGCAGCCTGCGGCACCGACGCCGAGACCATCCGGGGTCTGGCCCGCGACCTGGCCGCCGCCGGCGCCGCCGCCGTGTACACGCGGCTGGGAACCAGCACGGCTGCCTTCGGCACCCTGACGAGCTGGCTCGTGGATGTGCTCAACGCCCTCACCGGCAATCTGGACCGTCCCGGCGGCGCGATGTTCGGCGAAGCTCAGCACAACGCCATGCGCCCGATGGGACCGCTGACACTCGGCCGCTGGCACAGCCGGGTTCGTCGGCTGCCCGAGGTCCTGGGCGAGTTCCCCGTGGCCACGCTCGCGGACGAGATCGACACCCCCGGCCAGGGGCAGGTGCGTGGGCTGATCGCCATCGCGTGCAACCCGGTGCTGGGCGCGCCCAACGGCGAGCGGCTGGATCGCTCGCTGGCGGATCTGGACTTCATGGTGGCCGTCGATCCGTACGTGAACGAGACGACGCGGCACGCCGACGTCATCCTGCCGCCGCCCCGGGTGGTCGAATCAGGGCACTTCGACATCGTGCTGTCACGTCTGGCCGTTCGGCGGATCGCCCGCTATTCACCCCCGCTGGTCCAGCGGCCGGAGGGTCGTCCCAGTGAGGCGGAGATCCTCGCCAAACTGACGCTGATCATCACCGGAGCGGGTCCGGGGGCCGACCCGGCGACCCTGGACGGGATGATCATCGACAAGACGCTCGCCGCGGTGGTGGGCATGCCTGGATCACCTCTGCACGGCCGCGATCCAGCCGAGCTCAGGGCTCTGCTGAGCGGCGAGGACAGCACGGAGCTGCGGATCGACATGATGCTCCGGCTGGGTGCCTTCGGGGATGGCTTCGGGGTCCGCCCGGACGGAGTGAATCTCGCCGCACTGCGTGCGCGGCCGCAGGGGGTGGACTTCGGACCGCTTCGCCCCCGGCTCGACGAGGTCCTGGTGACCGAGTCGGGAAGAGTGGAGCTGTGCCCCGCGCCGCTGGCCGGCGACGTCCCCCGGCTGAGACGGTGGCTGGCGGGGGAGCGGGCGCGTGGCGACGGCTTCCTGCTCATCGGCCGGCGCCACCTGCGCTCGGTCAACAGCTGGACGCACAACACGGCGGCGCTGTCCGGCGGGAGCAACCGCTGCACACTTGAGATCAACCCGGAGGACGCGCGGCGACTCGGCGTCGCGACCGGCGACGATGTGACGGTGCGGGGGCGGGCGGGCACGGTCGTGGTTCCGGCCGAGCCGACCGACAGGGTCGGTCCCGGGGTGGTGAGCCTGCCGCACGGCTGGGGTCATGGCCGCGTCGGAACCCGTCTCGCGTACGCGGCCAAGGAGCCGGGCGTGAACGTGAACGCGCTGACCGACGAGCTGGTCGTGGACCCGCTGTCGGGCAACGCCGTCTTCAACGCCGTGCCGGTGGAAGTCTCGGCCGGAGAAGGAGAGCCGGTCCGAGTGTGAGGATGTGGACGGTCACAGACATGACACCGCCCTGCCCGTGACCGCTCACAGGCAGGGCGGAGCCCTGCGCGTCACGACTTCGTGAACACGAGGACGGCATTCTGCCCGCCGAAGCCGAAGGAGTTGCTCACGGCGACCTGTACGTCCGCGGCACGTGGGGCCTTCGAGACGACGTCCAGCTCGATCTGTGGGTCGAGGTTCTCGAGATTGGCCGTGGGCGGGATCAGGCCTTGGTCGATGGTGAGAGCGGTGACGGCCGCTTCGATGGCCCCCGCGGCGCCGAGCGAGTGCCCCACCACTCCTTTGACCGACGTGACCGCGGGACGATCGCCGAGGACTCGACGGATCAGCTTCGACTCCATGGCGTCGTTCAGGGGGGTGGAGGTGCCGTGTGCGTTGACGTGGTCGACGGAGTCCGGAGAGATGCCCGCATCGTGCAGGGCTGCCCGCAGGGCGAGTTCGGCTCCCGTTCCCTCGGGTTCCGGAGCGGTGGCATGGTGGGCGTCCGCAGACGCTCCGTACCCGGATATGTTCGCGTAGACCCTGGCTCCGCGGGCCCGAGCGTCGTGCGTCCGTTCCAGCACGAGGACGGCGGCTCCCTCGGCGGGTACGAATCCGTCCCGGTCGGTGTCGAAGGGGCGGGAGGCGGCGCGAGGGTCGGTGTGCCGACCGGTCAGCGCTCCCATCTGGCTGAAGCCGGTGATGATGGAGGGGATGAGACATGCCTCCGTACCCCCGGTGATGACCACGTCGCATACGCCCTGCCGCAGCAGGTCGCGTGCCGTACCGATGGCGGTGGTGCCGGACGCGCATGCTGTTGCCGTGACGAGGTTGGGTCCCCGAGCTCCGTGTTCCATAGCCACATATCCGGCGGACATGTTCACGGCGAGCATCGGGATCAGGAGCGGCGAGACCCTCAGTGGTCCTTCGTCCAGCAGCACATGGTGCTGCTTCTCCCAGCTGGCGGCACCTCCGATGCCGCTGCCGAGGACCACGCCGACGCGGGTGCCGTCCCAGCCGGCGGGGTTCAGACCGCTGTCCGCCACCGCTTCGGCGGCGGCGGCGATCGCGAACTGGCTGCTGCGGTCGATCCGCCATGCCTTGCGTCTGCCGATCACGGCGGCCGCGTCGAATTCCGGGATCCAGCAACCGATCTCGGCCGGCATGCCGGCGAGGGCCGGGACCGGGGCCGCGGCCGTACCCTCCGGGTCCTTGATCACCTTCCAGGCGGTCCTGGTGCCGACCCCCGCCGCGGTCACCATGCCGATGCCGGTGACCGCGACGTTGAACCTGCCGACGGAGTCCGGCATCAGCCCACCGCCAGCTTGCTCTCGATGACGGTCGCGGCCCGCTCGAGGGTCTCGTCGGCCTCCAGGTCGTCGTCGGAGAGCTTGATACCGAACTCCTGCTGGACCACCAGGGTGAGTTCCACCAGGGCGAGCGAGTCGAGCTCGAGCTTGCTGAAGGTGTCCGCGGGGTTGACTTCCTCGGCCTCGAAGCCGAAGTTCCCCACCAGCAGCTGGACCAGCCGGTCGTAGGTGTTCATGATGTCGCTCCTTGTTGTCGAGGTAGGTGAGGGATGGTGTGGGGGCGTTAGTTCGGAGTGACGTCGGGCCAGGTCAGGGTGGAGGCGCCCCAGGTCAGCCCGCCGCCGAAGGCGGCCATCGCCGTGCGGTGCCCGGCCCGCAGCGTGCCCGCTCCGACCGCATCGGCCATCGCCAGGGGGATGGACGCCGCAGCGGTGTTGCCGACCCGGTCCAGGTGCACGGGGAAGCGCGCTCGCGGCAGCCGCAGCTGGTCGGCAACCGCGTGCATGATGCGGACGTTGGCCTGATGGACGATGAAGACGTCGATGTCCGAGGGCTCCCACCCGGCCCGGGCCGCGGCCTCGACCGAGGCATCCGTCATGCGTTCGACGGCATGGCGGAAGACCTGCCTACCCGACATGCGGAAGTAGGGGTCGGCCGTGGCGATGGTCTCGGCGCGGATGGGGTCGCGCGCTCCGCCTGAGGGGACCTTGATCATTTCGCTCCCCGTGCCGTCACTCCCCAGCACCAGCGGCCCCAGGGCTCCGGCCTCATGGGGGTCACCCGCACGGAGGACGACGGCCCCGGCTCCGTCTCCGAAGATGGCGCGTGTGGAACGGTCCTGCGGATCAAGGATGCTGGAGTACGTCTCCGCGCCGATGACCAGCACGCTGCCGGCTGTCCCGGCGGCGATGAGACCGCCGGCGGCCGCGAGTGCGTACAGGAAACCCGTGCATACCGCTGCCAGGTCGAAGGCGGGCACGTTGCCGAGACCGAGCTGGGTTGCCACCGAGGGGGCCGTGCCCGGGCACGGGCGGTCGGGAGTGGTCGTCGCCAGAATGACGGCGTCCACCGAATCCGTCGCCGCGGACTTCAGCGCCCGCCGGCCGGCTTCGACCGCGAGGTCCGAGGTCGCCATACCAGGGCCGGCGACGTGGCGCTGTCCGACCCCGGTGCGGCTGCGGATCCATTCGTCGGACGTGTCGAGCTCCCGGGCCAGGTCCTCGTTGGTGACCACGTGCGGGGGAAGCCAGGTGCCCAGGCCGCACAGGACCGCGGCGTGCCCCATCAGGCTTCACCCACACGGGACTTCGCGGTCCGCTCGGCCTCGGCCACCTGGCTGCTGACGTCGCCGAGATAGTCGGACACGTCCAGGTAGGACCGCAACAGCGATACCTCCACGTAGGGCATGCCGTGTTCCAGCAGGTATCGCTTCACCAGCGGCTGGGCCCGGCGCAAGTTGCGGCGTGGCATGGAGGGAAACAGATGGTGCTCTATCTGGTAGTTCAGTCCGCCGTAGAAGAAGTCGGTGACGCGGTGGGGCAGGATGTTGCGAGAGGTCACCACCTGGCGGGTGAGCCAGCCCAGCTCCTCCTCCTTGCCGTCCCGCACGGGCAGGCCCTTGTGGTTGGGCGCGAACAGCAGCCCCATGTAGAAGCCGAAGAGCGCCTGGTGCACCGCGATGAACGCCAGCGCCTTCGCCGGCGACAGGACGGCGAAGACCACGCCGAGGTAGCCGACGATGTGCAGCGTCAGGAGTCCGAGGTCCACCGCCACGTGCTGATTCAGAGCCCCCTTGCGGGCCGCGATGTACCCGGAGAGGTGCATGCGCAGCCCTTCCGCCATGATCACCAGATAGAACATCCACGCCTGGTGTCGCACGATGAACCGTGCGAGCGCCCCGGTCTTCTTCGCCCTGTCCTTCGGGTCGAAGATGACCTGCCGCCGAAGGATGTCGGGGTCGCGGGAAAGGTGGTTGGGGTAGTTGTGGTGCTTCGTGTGGTGCCCCACCCACCAGCCGAAACTGACCCCGGTGAGCAGGTTGCCGTGGATGTAGCCGATGACGTCGCCGCCGAGGCGCTTACGGAAGATCTGCCGGTGTCCGGCGTCGTGGCCGATGAGATCGGTCTGACCGAAACACAAGGCCAGGAAGGCCGCGACGGCGAGCTGCCACCAGCTCTCCCCGAGGAGGGCGAAGGCGGCCCAGCCGGCGGCGAGCAGAAGCGCATTACAGATGATCTTGAACGTGTAGTAACCGGGCTGCAGGTTCATCAGGCCCTCACGCCTGACCAGGCGGGAGACTTCGTCGAAGCTTGCCGGGACGGGGCCGGCGGCGCCGCTGGTCGTGGTCATACCGCCTCCTCGAGTCCCATGAACGCCAGTCGGGTGCGCTGCATGCGATGGGCCCAGTCCTGCCCCGTCTCCATGCGCTCCTGAGGAGTGGTGTCCTTGAGGCGACGTCCCGGCCATGCCTCGTAGTCGCCCAGCAGATGACCGTGCTCCTGGATACCCTGCTGGAACAGGTTCTCCCGGCGTAGCAGCTGCTCGGAGGTGGGCAGCCTCCCCCAGAGCTTGTAACCCTCCGCCATGAGCTCCAGCAGCCTCGGCTTGTCCTGCGGCCGCCTACGGAGGTGTTCGCGCAGGATGGAGCTGCCGACGGTCAGATGGCGGATCTCGTCGATGCCGGCACCCCGTTCGATGTCGGCCGCGGCGGGGTCGAAGACCCGCCACTTCCGCTCGCTGAGCTCCGCGGCCGGGGCGAGCACACCCTCCACGAGTACCGTCAGGATCAGTACGCCGCCGATGAAGTCCCGCTCGTCGCGAAGCACGCGCAGACCGAAGTCCTCCAGTGGTACGAGGATGGCGTCCCGGTCGTCGGCTGCCAGTCGGTCGATCTCGGCGGACAGCTCGCGCTCGGCGGTTCCCAGCTGAAGGAGGTGGCTGCGGAACACCATGGCGTGCCGGGCCTCGTCGATGAGCTGGGTGGCATAGAACTCCATGCAGTCGTTGTCCGGGGCCAAGGCGACCAGGTGGCCGATGGCCCGGGTCGCCTTCTCCTCGGCGAGGGACCGGAAGGCCAGCTCCTGCTTCAAGGCGGTGTTGAGGGGACCCTCCTGGCGGACGACGTCCAGCGGCCGGACGGAGTCGGAGTGCCCCAGCACGCGCCCACGCAGGGTTCCCTGGGGCACGGCGTTGAGCCAGTAGGACAGGTCGCATGTCGCGGCCGAGAGTTCGAGGTTCAGCGCCCCCTCCATGAGCGAGGGCGCCTGGTCCCAGTCCGCTTCGACGGGGATGTGCGCTGACGTCATCACTGTTTCCTTTCCGTGTGCGGTGTACAGGACGGTCCGGCGAGCAGCGCGCCGGCGAAGTTGACCAGGGGAGCTCCGGATCCGGCGGCACCGGACAGCACGCGCGCCATCACGAGCTCGTGACCGCCGACACCGACGGTCCGGACGATTCGGCATTCGAGCCAGGAAACGGCGCCGCGAAGCCGGGGCGCCGCGCAGGTCCTGGGCTCTGCCCATGCCTCTGGGGGCAGCTGGTCCAACCCTCGGGGCCGGTGGCGACGAGCGAAATGGCGAGCGAGGTACTCGTGTTCGGCGGCCAGGCCGTTCGCCATGAAGGTCGATGCCGCGAGGAGGGAGCTCAGGCCGCGACTGCCGCACCGGAGCGCGACACAGACCATGGGCGGATCACCGGGTATCACGATCAGTGTGCTGACCGTGATGCCCTCGGCCGCCTCCGCGCTCCCGTACGTCAGCACCGCCACACCGGTGACGAAGTTCCGCACGGTGCGGTGCAGTGCGGGATCAGCGGTGGTCGCCCGTGGTGACGGCCGGCCGACGGCAGCGCTCGTCATGCGGGTGTGCTCGGTGAGGCGACGCCGCCCGTTGAGGCGCCGGCCCGGTACTGGGTGCGAAAGAGCCGGTACGCCTCGTGGGTCTCGGGCTCGAAGCGCAGCCCGAAGGGCTTGAGGTAGTTGCCGAACAACGCCCGGTCGCCGAAGAGGTGGATCGGCAGAGCCAGCAGCGCCCATTCGAATCCCCACAGCCAGATCCACGCGAGAGCGACGAGGCCCTGGATGGCGAGGCTGTGCATCGTGTTGTAGAGCACGTAGTACGTCTTCGGCACTCCGTGGCCGCCCCGTCGCCGGAACCGGACCGCTCCGGGCAGATAGCCGATGAGGTCGATGTAGACGAAGAGTCCGATGGCCGGCCACCAGCGAACCTCGTCGAGATGGGCGAAGAAGAGCACCACGCACACCACGAGCCCCAGGCCGTACTCCGCCCGGATCAGACGGAAGGTCGTGGGTGTCATGAACAGGTTCTTGGTGTCCATCAGTTCACCTGTGCGTCGGCGAGGGAGGGCGGCGCCGCCGGAGGCTGTGCCACGGCCAGGGCGAGGGCTTCGTCGCCGACGACGGATCCCCTTCCGAAGAGTCCGATGACGACCCGCGCGATGGTCTCCTTGATGACTCGTTGGGCAACGGGGTCGAGGATTCCGGCAAGGCTGGGGATACCGAAGTCGAACTCGGCCCGGAAGTCGACCCGGCATCCATCCGCTGTCCCGGAGATCTGCCAACTGCCCGCGAACGCGTCGAAATCCCCCTCCAGTTGGTTGAAGACGATGGAGAGGTCCTCCGGCCGGAAGTGGTCGGACTCGGTCCAGCGCAGAATGCCGTTGCGGAAGTACACCTCCCATTCGCTGGTCTCCATTTCGGCGTTGATCTCGTGGACGGTCACGGAACGGACCACGGGCACGAGTTCGGGGTACCGGGCGAACTGCCCCACCTGGTCATAACCGGCAGTCGCGGAGATGCCGGGCAGATCGACGGCCACGTGAACACTACGCATGGGCGGAGCCACCTTCGTAAGTCGGAACGTATCGGGCTGCCTGCGCGAGACATGCGCGGTCGAACGCCTCGTACAGGAACTGCACTTCCGCGGCGTTCAGAATCGCGGGCGGTGTGAGCCGGAGCACCAGGTGCGAGTTGAGCGAGTGGTTGGCCACAACTCCGTGCGAGATCAACTCGATCAGGAGATCTCCCGCCGGTCCCGGGACGGCGAACTCGATGCCGATCAGCAGGCCGCGTCCTCGTACCTCGCGCACGATCTCCCCGAAGTGCTCACGGGCGATACCCGCGATGACGCCCAGCATGTCGCTGCCCAGTTCGCGGGCACGCGCCACCAGGCCCTCCTCCTCGATGGCGGTCAGGGCCCCGCGTACGGCAGCCATGGCAAGGGGTGTTCCGGAGAAGGTCGAGGTGTGCAGATAGGGGTCTTTGTCGAAGGCGGTGAACGCCTCCGGGGTGGCGAGTACGGCGGAGACCGGCATGATGCCGCCTCCGAGAGCCTTGCCCGCGAGCAGGGCGTCGGGAGTGACGCCCTCGTCGTCGGCCCCCCACCAGGTACCGAGCCGACCCAGGCCGGTCTGGATCTCGTCCAGGACGAAGAACGCGTCGTAGGCGCGGCAGAGGGCCCGCACCTCCCGTAGGTATCCGGACGGGGGCAGAACGACCCCCGCCTCGCCCTGGACGGGTTCGACAACGAAGCACGCCCGGCCCGGCATGGTCGCCAGAAGGCCTTCGAGGGCCGCCGCATCGCCGTAAGGCACATGGTGGACGCCGGGAAGGAGGGGTCGGAACGGTTCCTGGAAGACGTCCTTGCCGGTCATGCTCAGGGCGCCCATGGTCTTGCCGTGGTAGCCGTGATGCGTGGCGATCAGCTGGTCCTTGCCCAGCGTGCGGGCGAGCTTGATCGCGGTCTCCACGGCCTCGGCCCCCGAGCAGGCGAAGTGGACCCGCTCCAGGCCCTCCGGGGCCTTGGCCACCAGTGCCTGCGCCGCGAGCGCGGCCTGTGGTTCGAGGAAGACACGGCTGGCCACCGGGTGCCGGTCGAGCTGCTCGGCGACGTGGCGCACGACCGTGGGATGGCGGGCGCCGGTGATCAGGACGCCGTAGCTGCCGCAGTTGAGGAACCGACGGCCGTCATGGGTGGTGATCCACGCTCCCTGCGACAGGGTCTCGATGTGGCCACCGAAGAGCTCCCCCAGCGTGGCACGGCCCTTGCTGAGGTTCGCCCGGTAGAGCCGGCCGATGTGATCGCGGTCGTAGGAGGGGGGATCCGAGGAGTTGGTCATCTGGTTTCCTCACGCCAGCCGCAACGGCTGGCCGGCCACATGGTCGACGAAGGGTGCGGCGAAGCTGGAACGCGACGGGGGGTGGAAGGAGAGACCGTTCGACGCGGCCGCCAGATAGCCGATGTCGCCGCTGCTGATGAACGCCATCCCGCCGAGGAGTTCGACGGCCTGTCGCACGGCGTCCGCTATGGCGTCCTGCGCGCCGTAGCGTGCCACGAGAGCCTTGCCGAGAGCGGTGTTGTCGTTCTCTCCCGCCGCGATCATCCGGGCGATTCCCTCCAGCAGGAGGGAGGCCGACTCGAGCCTCGTGGCCAGTTGGGCCCGCTCGGAGACCGAGCCTCGGCCGGCCTTGATCACGCGCTCCGCGAGCGCGCCGGCGATGCCGCAGTACGAGGCGCTGATCAGCATCTCGAACCAGATGAAGCCGACGGTCTGCAGCTTGTCCAACTCGCCGCTGTCGCCCAGTTCGGTGCGCATGACCTGCTGCTCGTCGACGAATACGTCGGTGAGCCGCACTTCGTCGCTCTCCGCGCCCGCGAGGGCCCAGCTCGACCAGAAGGGGTGAACGCTCAGGCCTTCGGTCTGGCGGGGAACGAGCAGCACGGCCATGTCGCTGCTTCCGTCCTCGTTCGGCAGTGCGACGCTGGCCGTCAGGAGGTCCATGGAGGCGGAGAGGCTGCACGGCTTCTTCGAGCCGTTGATACGGAAGCCCTTCCCCTCCGCCCGTGCCCGCATCGCCGGGGTGAGAATGCCGCTTCCCGGCCGACCCTCCGCGAAGGCGGACGCCACGAGAAGGTTCTGCTCCACGATTCCCTCGAGAAGTACCCATTCGACTCCGCTGCTCTGCAGGCTGTCCGCGAGGGAGAAGAGGGTGGCGACGGAGAAGTGATGCATCGTGGTGGCCACGGCCAGCGAGGGTGACGTCGCGGCGAGAGCCCGTGTCACATCCATCGCTTCCAGCGGTCCGGCGCCGAGCCCGGAGTACGTCTTGGGGATGACCAGACCGGGGCCGCCATGCGTACGGAAGAGGTCGATCGCCGGACTGCCCGGACGTTCCAGGTCTTCCAGCGAGTGTTCGCCGAGGGCGTCCAGCAATCCGGGCAGATAGCGGTCACAGGTCTGGCGTGCGGCATCCAGTGCGCGCATGGAGAGACTCCTTGGCAGGGGGCGGGAAGGTTACGGGTTCCTCGTGTCGCGCAGAGTCCGCCAGGCGCCGAAGACCGCGTCACGCGGGCGGGATCCGGTGCTGATGCTCACGCCCTGGACATGAGAGGTCCGCAGGATCGGGTAGTTGGCCTCGCCGAAGACTCCGCCCGTGAGCCCCGTACCGCCGTGGGTGGGCAGACAGGGCAGGAACCCGATGTGGGAGTCGTTGACTTTGAGCAGTCCTCCGTTGCTCACTCTGGCCACGAACCGGTCGACCGTCTTGGCGTCCTTGGCCCACAGTGAGTTGCGCAGTCCGTACGCGTTCGAGTTCACGAAGTCGATGAACCGCTCGAGGAGTTCCTCGTCGGGCGCCTGCTCGGCGACCACGATGGGAAGCAGGGGGAAGAACGTCTCGTGCTGTACCGCGTCGACTTCGCGGGCCGCTGCCAGGCCTCGGACGACGATCACCGTCGGTTCGAGGAAGATCCCGTTCGGGTCGCGGCTCTCGTCCAGTTGCATGGCGTGACCGCCACAGGCCAGCTCGGCTCCCTTGGCCACCGCGTCACCGAGGAACGTGAAGAACTTCTCGTTGCGCAGCACGGGTGTGAGCAGGACGTCAGGCTCGGTCGGGTAGCCAGGCCGGATGTGGCCGACCTTGCGCACGAGTGCGGCGATCAGTTCGTCAGCCACGTCCGGGTGCACAAGCACCTGGTTGGGGATCATGCACAGCTGCCCGGAACCGTAGAAACTCTCGGTCAGGGCCTCCGCGGCCAGGTCGAGGTCCGCGTCCTTCCAGACGGTCACGACGTCGTTGCCTGCGAGTTCGAGGATCGGCTTCTTGCCCTGCGCCACACAGCGTGCTTCGAACTTGGTGCCGTTCTCGCTGCTGCCGAAGTAGATGATGTCGTTCACCTCCGGACTGGCCAACCAGGCAGAGAGCATGGGCCCTGGGTCTCCGCAGACCACGTTCAGGGTTCCCGGAGGAGCGCCCACCTCGTCGAGTGCGGGGGCCACGATCTCCTGCATCACGTACATCACGCCGAGTGGGCCGCTGCGCGGGGCACGGACGATCAGCGCGTTGCCGCCCATGACAGCGGTGACGCCGAGCAGAGCGCTGGAGAGCGGCGCGTTCTGCGGTGGGTTGAGACACACCACACCATCGGGCTGCCGCCGAACGAGCAGACGCCGCTCCCCTCGGTGGAACTCCTGCAGCATCTGGGACCGGTAGAAGGCGATGGACTCGGAGCCGAAGCATTCCAGCATGCCCGATACCTGCCACTGGGCGAGCATCAGTGGATGCCCCTCTGCGACGAGGATCTCCGCTATCTCCTCGGCGCGCTCGGAGAGCCTCTGGTGGATGAGCCGGCCAAGCCGGTCGATCCGTACGTCGAGCGGGTACGCGCCCCAGCTGGGCGCGGCCTCCGCCGCGGCGTCGGTCGCCTTCTGGATCGTCACGCGATCCGCCTTGGCGACCCGTCCCACGACGGCACCGCGCTGGTCGGCGACGGTGACGAGCCCCTGTTCCAGCTTGCGCTTGAGGGTCAGACTCGAGAAGACGTCATCGAGCAGCGCGCTGGAGTCGAGGACGTAGACCCAGTCAGCACCCTCCAGCGGCTCCCCCTTCACATAGGAGTGATAAGTGCGCAGAGGGTCGGATTTTCGAGGTGGATCGGATCTCCGCTGCGACACCGGGCGAGACAGCTGTGTACTGCCCACGAATGCTCCTCACGGTTCGGATTCTCACGACGCTGACCTCGTCGGGATGATTCCAGAGCCGTCTTGAAGGCGGCTGAGATCCCACTGATACGAAGCTGTCAGCACCCTGCCGCCGCCTACTGTTACGTTCGCGAAACCTGCTTGGGATATGACGATGGAGTGCGCTGATGAGTCAGTCGGTGGAGCCGTCAGAGCAAATTCTGGGATCGGCTCTGAAAGCAGTGGGAGAACATGGAGACAATCCCAGCGCTTTCCTCGCGGTCAATGAGGGGAACGAGTACTTCCACCACGGGGACGGATGCGTTATCGCTTACCGAGCCGCCGGAAGGTACTTGATTCAGTTCGGCGGAGTCTTCGGACCCCCCGAACAGCAGCGTTCAGCGATACGCGATTTCCTGGGGCACGCACGGAAGACACGCAGGAAGGTGGTGAGTATCCAGCTGCAGCGGGCGGACGCCGAGCTCTACAGCTCCGAGGGTTTCACCGTGAACCAGGTCGGCTCGTCGTACGCCGTCCATCTTCCTGATTTCACTCTGCGTGGCACACGGTTCGTGAAGCTGCGCAACAAGATATCGCGAGCGACACGCAGCGGACTGGACGTGCGAGAGGTCTCGTACCTCGACGCCGAGAACCGGATCGAAGCGGTCGACCGGGCCTGGCTTCGGTCGAAGGGCAGGCACGTGAAGGAGATCGAGTTCCTGGTGGGGCAGTTGGGAGGCCCGGCACAGCGTCACCGCCGACTGTTCGCCGGCTTCGTCGACGACGAGCTCGTGGCCTACATCTCCTACTCGCCGTCGTACGGTGCTCGGCCGGGCTGGCTTCACGATCTGAGCCGGCGACTGCCCCATGCCATGCCCGGTGTCATGGAGGCGATCAACGCTGCCGCGGTCCAGAAGTTCATCGAGGAGGGTGCCGAGTGGCTGCACTTCGGCTTCACCCCGTTCACCGGACTCGACCCCGCGTGCGAGCTCCCCGGGAACAGCTCACTGACCGGCAGACTGATGAGGCTCCTGGCGGAGAAGGGCGGATCGGTCTATCCGGCCGCCACCCAGCTGGCTTACAAGGAGAAGTGGGGACCGCACCTGGTCCTGCCTGAGTACCTGGCGTTCGAGGGTGGTGCCAGCTTCGGGGCCATCTGGCAGATCCTCCGGGTGACCAAGTCCATCTGACGACGCCGAACCTGGCCGCCGGGCCGGCCCGGGCCTCAGCTTGGCCCGCGGAGAAGGGCGGCCTCTTGGCGGAGGATCGCGGCCAGGGTTCCCTGAAGGGCCGGGCTCGGTTCAAGACCGAGCTCCGCGGTGAGGCGGTGGCGCAGTCTGTGAAACGTGCTGATGGCATCCGCCTGACGGCCACAGCGGTACAGAGCGGTCATGAGCTGCTCACACAGGCGCTCCCTGAGCGGATGACGTGACAGCAGCTCCTCAAGCTCCGGCACCGCCTCATGATGGGCCCCCAACGCGAGCCGGGCGTCGATGACCAACTCTCTCGCCATCAGTCGCGTCTCCTCCAACCGGGCCGCAGCCGTACGGCAGATCATGCCGTGTCCGGTGTCGAGCAACGCCGGGCCACGCCACGTGGCCAACGCCTCCGCGAGGACAGTGACAACCTTCCCCGGATCGCTACCACGCAGCCGGCCCGCAAGTTCCACGTCGGCCACGAACCTCGACGCGTCGACGCAGGCGGGCGACAGCGCGAGCATGTACCCGGTCCCCGAAGTCCGGATCAGCCCGCGCATCGTCTCCTTCCCACTGTGCTGGACGAGCGCCCGCCGCAGGCGCGCAACGTGCCCCTGAAGTGAGTTCGCGGCGCTCCGCGGGGGCCGCTCACCCCACAACTCGCCAAGCAGATCGAAAGATGAAACCGTCACCCCTGGAGACAGGGCCAACGTCGCCATGATGGCCCTGACCTTCTCTCCGGGGATGTCAATCGGGACGCCGCCATCCAGAACCGCCAATGGCCCAAGGACACCGATCTCCATGCCATCCCCCAGACTTCGTAATGAATAGACGAACGCGCACAACAAAGGCGCATGACCGGATCTCCGGGAAACGGACTGCTGCCGTGCGAACGCGTTGAGGACGCATGGCAGAAAGCTGAGATTCCCAGGAGATTACGAGTCAAGGCCTCGCGAAGGACACGCCGATCGGGTCGCCCCCTGGACGACGCCAGAACATACACGTGGGCTGACTCCCACAACAAGCCTCACCTGAGGAATTCGGGATGCAGAGGGCGAGTGAGCGGATACCGGATCCCGCCATGACCAGGCGATACAGCATATCGACTCGCCGGCGCATCGACTTGCCTCCGACTTCGAGGGCCGATTCAAAGGAATACGCAAGAACGCGCGGTGGCAACGACATCACCTTCCCGTACAGCAACCCGTCCCGCGGGGGTCAGGCGGCGCCAGCCGAAGGCCGGCAGACGTCACGACGGACCCCGACACGCGATCAAGTGTACGAGATGAAACTCGATTCCACACAACTATCACAGGTGTAGCCTCGCCTACAGGAACTTTAAGTTAATCAGCAGTAACTAACTCGCTACACCGCGAGGACTCCCGTGCGTGGGGACCTCGGGGTGGGACCGCTGGCCCCACAGCTCGGCGTAGGCGGTCGGCACGCCGCCGAAGCACACCAGCGACGCTCCATGCGATGTGCGCATGCCTAAACATTGCGGACACCCGATGGGACAGCACACACGTTCTCCCGAGATCTCGAACCTGGCCGCCCCCCGCCGTGGACTTGGCTCCCGTACGCCGCGCATGCTGGGGCCGCCCCCTCCGTCGACCTCGACACCACCGGACCAGGGGCTTCCACCAGGAGATTCACGCAGGACCGACCAGCCGTCAGGGTGTTCCTCCGCCTGTCTCGGGCGCGCGTCCCGGCACCCTCAGGCACTTCCCACCCGGAAGGCTCCCCAGGGGCGGCGCGGGAGCCATGACTCCAGCCAGGCTGGTGAACGTTGCCCCCTACGTGCCGCCGGGAGGAGTTCCGGTCGCATCCAAGCAGCATTGTGACGGGTCACAGCATCACCCATCGATGCCGGACGGTGACCCCAGGTGCGCGTTCCGTAACTTCCGCACGGACAAAACATCGCGCGCCAGTCACGCTGGGCCCGCCGACAGCCCTACGGATTTCGCATTCGTTTATGCCCATTCAGCGCGATAAGGCTCGAAACGCGACTTGTTGAACCCTCCTGGTCGGGTGGGGCCGGTGTGATGATTCGGCAGTTCGGGAGGGAGTGCTCGGCCGAGGTTCCACGCGGGGGAACCGGCTGCGGAGCCGTTGGCCGCCCGCGGCGCCGACGTTCCCCTGATCACCTCGGTCGCGGTGCTCTCGTCAAGGCGATCAGCCCTCGGATCAACCACGCCGCCCCGAAGTGGGCGCTGCGCCGGCCGCGGGTCGAACCGGTCACTTGCCCCTCGCTCAGTCTGCGACCACCCTGCTGGGCAAGGCTGCACTGCGTGGCCACATGTGCGCCACCGACGCGCTGTTCTGCGCCACGGCCCTGGCACAGCCGGGTCACGCCACGATCCTGACATCCGATACGGAGGAGAGCACCATGCCCATCTCCCCTCGCAGCCGTGTGGCCATCGTGAAGTTCGGGCGCAGCCCCCCCTTGTCCGTCGCACGGTGTCCAGTCACAGAGAGCCGCGCGGCCGCCCTCCTCCTGCCCCTCTCTCGACAACGGATGCGCCTCGGAGCCAGGCGCGCGCATCCGCTCCCCAGCGCGTACGCCGCCAGGTCTCCCGCGAAGGGCGACAGTGCCGGCATGACGAACCTGGCCGTCCGTCGGGGTGCGCTCACACCCGATCACGTAACGCGGCCACTTCCCCTCTTCAGGCCGACAGTCGCGGCGAGTTCCTCGCCGAGGCCGCGAAGGAGCCCCCCACTCCGATCGAACGGGGAGCTGACCCGGGCTTTGCTCACTGAGCACACCTTTCGTCACCCGTTCGGCCCTGTCCGCAGCGCCGCACGAGGGTTCCGCGGCGAGGCTGTGGGGAAGTGTCGAACGGTTCGCGGTCGCGTCGAGGGATCAGGTGGCGGCTGCGGCGGATCAGGAGGGGTCGTCATGGCCTACATACCCAAGCGGGCCACACCCGCCACAGCTGCCGCGAACAGTGAGGCCGTGGCCCGGTACGACATGGATGATCGGCAGGACTTCGCCGATGCGGACCGGGGCTTCATCGCCCCCTTCCCGGACAAGCTCTACGGAGCGGACGGGCACCTCATCTTCGACGCCGCGCGGTTCGACTACCTGGCCGAGGACGCCTCCGCGCCGGACACCGTGCACCCCAGTCTGTGGCGGCAGTCGCAGGTGATGCGCAAGGGCGGCCTGTACCAGGTGGTCGACGGCATCTACCAGGTACGCAACAACGACCTGGCGAATCTCACCGTCGTCGAGGGCGACAAGGGCCTGGTGATCGTCGACTGCATGTCCTCCGTCGAAGCAGCGGCGCAGGGCATGGCGATGATCCGTGAGCACGTCAGCGACAAGCCGGTCGCCGCAGTGATCTACACCCACACCCACATCGACCACTACGGCGGGGTCAAGGGCGTCGTCAGCTCCGAGGACGTGGCCTCCGGGAAGGTGCCGATCATCGCGCCCGGCACCATCACCTCCTTCGACAAGCACGCGATCGGCGAGAACGTCATCGCCGGCAACGCCATGTCACGCAGGGCCGGCTACGCCTTCGGAAGTCTCCTCGACCTGAGTCCGACCGGGTGTGTCACCTGCGGCATCGGCATCACGTCGCTCCCCGGTGTGACCGTCTCGTACATCTCGCCCACGGACGGCATCACGGAGACGGGGTCCAGGCGTGAACTGGGCGGGATCGAGTTCGAGTTCCTCTACGCGCCGGACACCGAGGCGCCCGAGGAGATGCACATCTGGATCCCGGAGCTGGCGGCGCTGACCTGCGCGGAGAACGCCAACCACTCGCTGCACAACATCCAGACGCTGCGCGGCGCGCGGACCCGTGACGCCCGCAACTTCGCGCGCTACCTCGACGAGACGCTGGAGCGGTGGGGCGACGAGGCTCGGGTGCATTACGGGCCGCACACCTGGCCTGTGTGGGAGAACGGGGCCGTGACCGCGTTCCTGGAGTCACAGCGCGACACGTACAAGTACATCCACGACCAGGCTCTGCGGCTCGCGAACAAGGGGTACACGCCTCTGGAGGCGGCCGAGGTGATCGAGCTGCCGGAGGAGCTGGGCCGCAAGTGGTTCAACCGCGGCTACCACGGCACGCTCCACCATGACGTACGGGCCGTGTTCACCAAGGAACTCGGGATGTGGGACGGTGATCCGGTCTCCCTGCACTCGCACACGCCCGTCGAGTCCGCCCGGCGGTTCGTCGAGCTGATCGGAGCCGAGCGCGTCATGGCCGAGGGGCAGCGCGCCTTCGACGCCGGCGACTACCGCTGGGCGGCCCAGATCCTGCACACGCTCGTCTTCGCCCAGCCCGACCATCACGCCGCCCGCGGGCTCCAGGCCGACGCGTACGAGCAGATGGGCTACCAGGCCGAGGGGCCGCAGTGGCGCGGCATCTTCCTCACCGCCGCGAAGGAGCTGCGCGAGGGCGTCCAGGCCGCCACCTTCGCCACCGCGAGCCCGGACACCATCCTCGCCATGCCCGTCGGCATCCTCTTCGACTTCGTCGCCGTCCACGTGATCGGCGAGAAGGCGGCGTCGGCCGAGGTGCGCATCGACTTCACGTTCACGGACAACGGCGAGACCTGGACGATGTGGATCGCACGCGGCGTGCTCAACGCCCGCCGGGGCGCCTCGCCAGAGACGCAGCTCACCGTCACCGGCTCGAAACCCGCGCTCGTGGGTGTGCTGCTGGAGCCGGGCAGCGCCGCGAATCTGGTCGAGGCCGGGAAGGTCAAGCTGGACGGTGACGCCGGCGCCCTGGACACCCTCGCCGGGCTCCTCGACACCTTCGATCCCGACTTCGCCGTCGTGACCCCTTGACGTGCCCCCTCAGCCGAGAGCGCGGATCGCGGTCAGGACGTCCGTCATCAGCGCCGGGTCCGCGTCCCGGGCGCCACTGACCGAGAGGCGGTCGACCACGCCGGCGTAGCGGCGGTGGATCTCGCGGGCGACCGCGTCCGGTTCACCGGACACCGCGAACGTGGTGTACACCTCGTCGTCGATCAGCTCTCCCATCTCCCTCCACCGGCCCCGGACGGACAGCCGGTGCAGCTCCTCGTGGAGTGCGGCCCATCCGTGGGTCTCCATGACGGGTCGGTAGGCGGGGGTGGAGGCGTAGAAGGCGACCCGTTCGCGTACGGCGACGTGGTTGGCCCGTAGTTCCTCCTCGGTGCGGCCGGTCGCGGTCAGGACGTTGCCCACCACCTCGAAGGGGCGGGCCGTCCAGGCCGCGCCGGCCGCCTCGGCCTTCGCACGGGCCTCGCGGACTCCTGGGAGGGCCTTGCTCGTGAGGTACTCGACCGAGGTGAAGGGGTGGCTGAGGAATCCGTCGGCGACCGCTCCCGCCGTGGCGGTCATCAAGGGGCCCACCCCGGCGAGGAGGATGCGCGGGGCGCCGCCGGGCACCGGGTCGGGTGCGAAGACCGGGGTCATGAGGGTGTGGGTGTAGAAGTCACCGCGGAAGGTGAGCCGTTCGCCGGTCTGCCAGCTGTTCCAGATCACCCGGACGGCGTGGACGTACTCCCGCATGCGGGCGGCCGGGCGGTCCCACGGCATGCCGAAGCGGCGCTGGATGTGCGGCTTGACCTGGGAGCCGAGACCGATGACCGCCCGGCCGCCCGACGCCTCGTGCAGGCCCCACGCCTCGTAGGCGAGCGTCATGGGCGTACGGGCGAAGGCGATCGCCACCCCCGTGGCCAGCTCGATCCGGGAGGTCCGGTCGGCGGCCCTGGCCAGCTGGAGGAAGGGGTTGTGCGAGGTCTCGGCGACCGTCAGCCGGTCCATGCCCCGGCTCTCCGCGTCGCGGGCGGCCGCGAGGATACGGCCCGGATGCGCGGGGGCGGAGACGTCGAGGCGGAGGCGGCCGGTGGGGGTGGTGGGTGCGGTCACGTGGCCATTCTCCTCGGGGGTACGGGACGCGTGTACGCCGATACGCCGACCAGCGGGCCCCGGGCCCGCTGGTCGGCGCCACCGCGATGCGGCGGCCGGTCGGCTCAGGCGATGTCGATGACGGTGCGCAGCGCCTCGCCGGTGTGCATCTGACGGATCGCCTCGTTGATGTCCGTCAGCGGGACGTGGTGCGTGATCATCGACTCCAGGTCGATGCGGCCCGCGCGCCACAGGTCGATGATCGTGGCATAGGTGCGGCGGATGTCGTCGCCGCCGTAGAAGGAGGGCAGGATCGCCTTCTCGTTGAGGACCAGTTCGGCCATGCTGATGTCGGTCATCTCGGTGCGCGAGCCTGCGCCGACGAGGCAGACCGTGCCGCCGAGGCGGGTGGCGTCGTACGCGGCGCGCAGCGTGCCGGCCTTCCCGACGGCCTCGAAGGCGTAGTCGACGCCGAAGCCTCCGGTGAGCCGCTTGACGGTCTCCGCAAGCTCCTCGGGAGCGATGGCCTCCGTGGCACCGAACTTCAGCGCCCACTCGCGGCGGTTGGGCGTCGGGTCGACGGCGATGATCCGGGCCGCACCGGCGACCTTGGCGCCCTGGAGGATGCTGATGCCCACTCCGCCGAGACCGATGACGACGACCGACGAGCCGGGCTTCACCTTGGCGGTGTTGAGGGCGGCGCCGATGCCGGTGGTGACGCCGCAGCCGATGAGGGCGGCGATGTCGTACGGAACGTCGTCGGGGATCGGGATGGCGGCGTAGGCCGCGATCACGGTCTCCTCGGCGAAGGTTCCGGCGCCCAGCATGCCGGGGACTGCCGTCTCCCCGCTGCGGAAGTTGAGGTGAGCGAGGTTGCGGTAGCCACTACGGCAGAGGTGGCCGTTGCCGGCCTTGCAGGAGGGGCAGACGTCGCACGGCGGCATCCAGCAGACGATGACACGGTCGCCGGGCTTGACGTGGGTGACGCCCTCGCCGACCTCGATCACCTCGCCGGCGCCCTCGTGGCCGGGGACGAACGGCGCGGGGTGCGTGAGCACACCGCTCATGGCCGAGAGGTCGGAGTGGCAGAGGCCCGCCTTGTGCATCTTGACCCGGACCCGTCCCGGGCCGAAGGACACCGATTCGACGTCGACGACGTCCAGGGTCTCGTCACCGGTCTTGTGCAGGACTGCTGCGTGCATCATGTGCTCCTCGTGGCTGGGGAAGCTGCTCAGGCCCGGGTGGGGGCGGGCAGGTGGATGGTCTTGGTCTCCTGGTACGCGGCGAAGCCCTCGGGGCCGAACTCGCGGCCGATCCCGGAGTCCTTGTAGCCGCCGAACGGGCCGGCGACGTCGAAACGCTGGCAGTTGACGGAGTACGTGCCGGTGCGGATGCGCCGGGCGATCTCGGTGCCGTGCTCGTCCGTGCCCGCCCAGACGGTGCCGGCCAGACCGAAGGGGGAGTCGTTGGCGATCCGGACGGCGTCGTCCTCGTCCTCGTAGCGGATGAGGCAGATGACGGGGCCGAAGATCTCCTCCTGGGCGATGCGCATCCCGTTGTCGACGTCGCCGAACAGGGTGGGTTCGAGGTACCAGCCGGTGCTCAGGCCCTCGGGGATGCCGCCGCCGGTGAGGACCTTGGCACCCTCGTCCTGGCCGATGCGGATGTAGTCGAGGTTCCGCTGTCGCTGCTGCTCGGTGACCATCGGACCGATCACCGTGGCCGGGTCGGACGGGTCACCGACCTTGAGCGAGGCGACGGCCGCGGTGAGCTTGGCCGCGATCTCGTCGTAACGGCTCGCCGGGGCCAGGATGCGGGTCAGGGCGACGCACGCCTGGCCGCTGTTGGCGAAGGCACCCATGACGAGGCTCGGCAGGGCGGCGTCGAGGTCCGCGTCCTCCAGGAGGATCGCCGCGGACTTGCCGCCGAGCTCCAGGGTGACGCGGGTGAGGTTCTGGGCGGCGGCGGCCATGATCTGCTTGCCGGCGCCGACCGATCCCGTGAAGGCGACCTTGTCGACATTGGGGTGCCCGACCAGGTAGGCGCTGGCCTCCCGGTCTGCCGGGAGAACGCTGAGCACGCCTTCCGGCAGCCCGGCGGCTTCGCACACCTCGGCGAGGAGGTAGGCGTCCAGGGGCGTCTCCGGGGACGGCTTGAGGACGACGGTGCAGCCCGCGAGCAGGGCGGGCGCCAGCTTCCCGGCGATGGTCAGCTGCGGCACGTTCCACGGAGTGACGGCGGCGACCACGCCGACCGGCTCGCGCCGGACCAGAAGGGGGCCGGTCAGGCCGGGCCGCTCCTCCTCCGTCGCGAGGCCGGCGGCGACGGCGAGGGTCGCGCCGAAGGTGGCGACGGCGCTGAGGGCCTGGGCCCGTACGGAGACGGTGATGGGGCAGCCGTTCTGCAGGGTGATCAGTTCGGCGAGCTCCTGGTGGCGGGCGAGGAGACCGTCCTTGATCCGGGTGACGATCTCGATGCGCTCGGCGGGCGTCATGCGGGGCCATGGGCCGTGGTCGAACGCCTCGCGAGCGGCGGCCACCGCGCGGTCCACGTCCTCGGGCGTCGCGTGAGGCACGCGGCCGACGACCTGCTCGGTCACCGGCGAGACCACCTCGATGGTGTCCGGGCCGGCGGGCTCGGCCCAGCGGCCGCCGATGAAGAGCGTGCGGTGTTCCAGGATGTCGGTCATGTGCGGAGTCCTCGCTTCGTTGCGGGGTGGGCCGTACGGTCGGCCGCCTCACGACCCGACGACCTCACGAAAGTGAATATCCCCTGATCCATCCACAGTCAGCGACCGCTCGGGTTCTAGGGATTCATGGGAATAAGTTAATCCACACTAACGCAGCTGTCCAGGGTCGGCTCAGCTTGCGTAGACATAGAAGCCGCGCCCCGCCTTGCGGCCGACGGCGCCGGCCGCGACCATGCGGCGCAGCAACGGCGGTGGCGCGTACAGGGGCTCCTTGAACTCCTCGTACATCGACTCCGCGATCGACAGCGCCGTATCGAGGCCGATGAGGTCGAGAAGACGCAGTGGCCCCATGGGGTGGGCGCAGCCCAGCACCATGCCGGCGTCGATGTCCTCGGCCGAGGCGACCCCGGACTCGAGCATCCGTACGGCGGAGACGAGGTACGGGACGAGCAGGGCGTTGACGACGAAGCCCGCCCGGTCGCGGGCCAGGACGACGGTCTTGCCGAGCGTGCGCTCGATGAAGGACGTCACGTCCGCGGTGACTTCCGGGGCGGTGAGCTGGGTGGGGATGACCTCGACCAGCCGCTGCACCGGTACGGGGTTGAAGAAGTGGACGCCGACGACACGCTGCGGTTGTCCGGTCACCGCGGCCAGGTCGATGATCGGGATCGACGAGGTGTTGGAGGCGATGACCGCCTCGCGACCGGCCAGAACGCGGTCGAGCTGTTCGAAGACGGACGCCTTGACGTCGCGCTGCTCGGCGACTGCCTCGATGACCAGATCGCGGTCGGCGAAGCCGTCGAGGTCGGAGGTGAACGAAAGCCGGCGAAGCGTCGTCTCACGCTCCTCCTCGGTCAGCTTGCCGCCCCGGAGCCCGCGGTCGAGCGAGGAGGTCAGCCGGGACCGGCCGGCCGCAAGGGCTTCGGCGCCGCGCTCGGCGACCATGACGTCGAGGCCGGCGCGCGCGCAGACCTCGGCTATTCCGGAGCCCATCAGGCCGCAGCCAACGACCCCTATCCGGCTGAATCCACGCATACGTCGAAGTCCTCTCACTGTTGCCTGCTGGACATGGGAGTGCCGGACGGAGGGGCCGGTCACCGGTCGACTCGGCGCCACGGTCACCACCGGTCCCGCTCGTCCGTGTCGCACACCCCGAACACCTCGAAGACGAGCTCGCCCGCCTTCGGATCCGCGCCGGACGCCAGGCGCACCCGGGTACCCGCGCGCACGAGGTGCGGTGGGGCGCCGACTACGCGGCAGCGGACCTCGAAACCCTCAGGGAAGCGAACGACCGACTCACTGCGCGCCGCCCTCCGGTACCGCTGCTCCACGCCCGAGCGGACGACGACGCCCTGGCCGTCACTGCGCTCGGGAGCCAGGTCGGCGGAGGCACAGACCGGACACAGGAGCCTGCGGAAATTCGCCGTGCCGCACCAGCCGCAGCGCTGGTAGACGAGCCCGCCGCCCACGGGGGCCACTCCCGGCGTCCGCCGTCCGGTTTTCATCGACACCACGCAAGCGCCACATCACCACGAGACACGATATTCCCCTTCCACCTTGGAGAATCCTTCACTCAGAACCTAGACACTGAGGTTACGGAAGATTAACTTAGGCGCCGTTCGACGAAACCGCCAGGCATACGAGGAAGGGACCGCGACCGTGCGCCGCAGCGTGTTCACCCAGGACCACGAGGCATTCCGGACGGCCGTCCGGGACTTCATCGCCCAGGAGGTCACCCCGCACTACGCCGAGTGGGAACGCCAGGGGCATGTCCCCCGCGCCTTCTATCGCAAGCTCGGCGAACTGGGCGTCTTCGGCATCAACGTGCCCGAGGCGTACGGCGGGGCGGGCGTGACCGACTTCACCTACCAGGCCGTGATCCGGGAGGAGTGCGGCCGTGCGGGTGTCGGTTTCGGCGCCGAGTCGGTGCACACCTGCCTCGTCCTGCCCTACCTGCTGGAGTTCGGGAACGAGGAGCAGAAGCGGCGCTGGCTGCCCGGCTTCCTCTCCGGCGAGATCATGACCGCCATCGCCATGACCGAGCCCGGTACCGGCTCGGACCTCGCGGCCATCGCCACACGCGCCCGGCTCTCCGACGACGGCACCCACTACGTCCTCGACGGCGCCAAGACCTTCATCACCGGCGGCGCCCAGGCCGATCTCGTCCTGGTCGTCTGCCGGACCTCCGACTACGACCCCGGCGACCGTCGCGGCGGACTGTCGATCCTGTGCGTGGACACGACCAGCGACGGTTTCGCCGTCGGAGGCAAGCTCGACAAGATCGGCCTGCGCGCACAGGACACCGCGGAACTGTCCTTCGCCGGCGTGCGGGTCCCGGTCGGGAACCTGCTCGGCGAGGAGGGCGCGGCCTTCACCTACCTCACGCACAACCTCGCGGTGGAGCGCCTCGGCGCGGCGATCAACGCCTATGCCAACGCGGCCGGGGCGATCGGCTTCGCGACGGAGTACGTGCGCGAGCGCGAGGTGTTCGGCAGACCGGTGGCGGCGTTCCAGAACACCAAGTTCGTCCTCGCCGAGTGCGCGACCGAGGTCGCCGCCGCACAGGCTCTCGTCGACCGGGCCCTGACGGAGCACGCCGCCGGTGAACTGACGGCCGCCGACGCCGCCAAGGCCAAGCTCTTCTGCACCGAGGTAGCGGGCCGCGTCATCGACAAGTGCCTCCAACTGCACGGCGGTTACGGATACATGCTCGAGTACCCCATCGCCCGCCTCTACGCGGACACCCGGGTGAACCGGATCTACGCGGGGACCAGCGAGGTCATGAAGACGATCATCGCGAAGGACCTCGGGCTCTGAGTCCGCTCCCACCCCACTTACCCCTCAGGAGGACCCCATGCGCGACGCAGTGATCGTCGACGCCGTCCGTACCGCCGTCGGCAAGCGCGGCGGCTCGCTCTCGCGGCTGCACTCCGCTTCGCTCTCGGCCCATGTCCTCAAGGCACTGGCCGAGCGCAACGGCCTCGACCCCGCCGTCGTCGACGACGTCATCTGGGGCTGCGCCTCCGGCGTCGGCATGCAGGCCGGCTGCATCGGCCGCGCCGCCGTGCTGGCGGCCGGCTGGCCGGAGTCCGTGCCCGGCGTCACCGTCGACCGCCAGTGCGGCTCGTCGCAGCAGGCCGTGCACCAGGCCGCGGCCGGGGTGATCTCCGGCCAGTACGACGTCGCCGTCGCCGGCGGTGTGGAGATCATGAGCCGGCTCCCGCTGGGCACCACCCGGGGCGACGGCAGCCTCGGCGAGCCCTTCGGCCCCGATGTCTTCGCCCGCTACGACGGCATCCGCTTCAACCAGGGCATGGGCGCCCAGCTGATCGCCGACGAGTACGGCATCACACGGACCGAGATGGACCAGCACGGCCTGGACTCCCACGCTCGTGCCGCCAAGGCGATCGACGAGGGCAGCTTCAAGGGCCAGATCGCCCCGATCACGGTCACCGACGAGGACGGCACCGCGCGGGTCTTCGACACCGACGAGGGCGTACGCCGCGGCTCCACCATCGAGAAGCTCGCCGGACTCAAGCCCGCCTTCACGGAGGACGGGACGATCACCGCGGGCAACGCCTCACAGGTCTCCGACGGCACCGCCGCACTGCTCGTCACCACCAGCGAGTACGCCGCCTCCCAGGGCTGGACGCCGCTGGCACGCGTCCACACCGCGGTGGTGACGGGCACCGACCCCGTCACCATGCTCAAGGGCCCCATCCCGGCCACCGCCAAGGCGCTCGCGAAGGCCGGCCTGGCGATCGACGACATCGGCGCCTTCGAGATCAACGAGGCCTTCGCCTCCGTCACCCTCGCCTGGCTGCGCGAGACCGGCGCGGACTACTCGCGGATGAACCCGCTCGGCGGCGCGATGGCCATCGGCCACCCCATCGGCGGCTCCGGCGCCCGCCTCATGACCACCCTCGTCCACCACATGCGCGACAACGGCATCCGCTACGGCCTGCAGTCCATGTGCGAGGGCGGCGGCATGGCCAACGCCACCATCCTCGAACTCCTGTGAGGACGAACACCGATGCCCGTACTGCCCGAGAGTGAGACGGGACAGCGCCGGAGCGGGGCCTTGGGCAAGGGCTTCGTCGGACTCCTGAGCGTGGAGCGGCTGGACCGGGACGTGTTCCGCGGGTGGTGCCACGACGGGATGCCCTCGCGCGCCTTCGGTGGTCAGGTGGCGGCCCAGGCACTCGCGGCCGCCGCCCTGACCGTGCCCGAGGGCCGGACCGCGCATTCGCTGCACGGCCACTTCCTGCGCCCGGGCGACACGGCACGCCCCCTCGACTACTCCGTGGAGAGGGTCCGGGACGGCTCCTCCTACCTGTCCCGCCGCGTCACCGCCGTGCAAGGCGGTGAGCCCGTCTTCACGCTCACCGCGTCGTTCAAGCGGCCGGAGACAGCCGACGACCGCCAACCGGCGATGCCGCGGGTCCCCGGGCCGGACGAGCTGCCCGACATGTACGAGACATGGGCGGCGAACAGCCCCGAGGACTTCGCGCAGGCGGAGTTCTGCCGGGTCCTCGACATGCGCTACGTCCCCGGACCACCCGAGCCGAACACGCCCGGCCTGACGGAGCAGAAGCTGTGGATCCGGGCGACCGAGCGGCTGCCCGACGACCCCGTGGTGCACACCCGTGCACTGACGTACGTCTCCGACCTCTTCCTGGCGCCGGCCGCGGCGCTGGGGCACCAACTGCCCCGGATGCTGCGCGACGAGCCCTCGTCGGTCTTCCTCACCTCGCTCGACCACTCCGTCTGGTATCACCGGCCGTTCCGCGCCGACGAGTGGATGCTGTTCTCCCAGCGCAGCCCGACGTCGGTGGACGGCCGCGGCCTCGCCTTCGCGGACGTCTGGAGTCTCGACGGCCGGCTCATCGCCCATGTGGTGCAGGAGACGGTGGTGCGCCCTTCGCGGACGCACCGCCGCTGACACCCCACCGCCCGCCTCTTCCCTGCCTCATCGGAGGAATCCCATGTCCGACCTGGTCCTCACCTCGTTCGAGGACGGCGTCGCCGTCGTGACCATCAACCGCCCCGAGGCCCGAAACGCCGTCAACCGGGCGGTGGCCGACGCCGTCGCCGAGGCCATCGACCAACTCGACGCCCGCGACGACCTCGTCGTCGGTGTCATCACGGGCGCCGGCGGCACCTTCTGCGCCGGCGCCGACCTCAAGGCCCTCGCCACCGGAGAGCGCTCCGGCATCCCCGGCCGGGGCTTCTGCGGGATCACCGAGACCCCGCCCGCCAAGCCGCTGATCGCCGCGGTCGAGGGGTACGCGCTCGGCGGCGGCACCGAACTCGCCCTCGCCTGCGACCTGATCGTCGCCGCCAGGACCGCGAAGTTCGGCCTCCCGGAGACCCGGCGAGGCCTCATCGCGGCGGGCGGCGGCCTGGTACGCCTGCCCCGGAAGATCCCGTACAACATCGCCATGCAGTACGCGCTGACGGGCGACTTCCTCGGGGCGGAGCGCGGCTACGAGCTCGGCCTCGTCAACGAGCTGACCGCGCAGGGCGAGGCGCTCGCCAGTGCCCTGGCCCTCGCGAAGGACATCGCCGGCAACGGCCCGCTGGCCGTGCGCGCCAGCAAGGGAATCGTCGTGGACTCGGCCGACTGGCAGGCCGACGAGGTCTGGGAACGCAACCGGGCCGCCTGCGACCCGGTCTTCGCCTCGGCGGACGCCAAGGAGGGCGCGCGCGCGTTCGCCGAGAAGCGCGCCCCTCGCTGGGCTGGGCACTGACCGCCGCGCCGCTCCGGCTTTCAGGGGGATCCCCGCTACCGTCCCGAGACACCACTCGGGCATGACCGGACGAAGGAGTTCGCCATGACCACCACCTGGCCCGACGGGTTGCCCCGCACCCTCGACTACCCCACGGGCACGATCGCGGATCTCCTCGCCGGATCCGCCCACGCCTACGCGGACCGTACCGCGCTGATCGACGGCGAGGACCGGCTGACCTACGCGGAGCTGTACGAGAGGGCGCTCCGGGTCGCGCAGGGACTGCGGGACCAGGGAATCACCCCCGGCGACGCCGTCGCCGTGCACCTGCCCAACACGATCTGGTTCACGGTCGCCTACTACGGCATCCTGTTCGCCGGAGCCGCGGTGGTGCCGGTCAACCCGACCCAGCCGCCGCTCGCGCTGCGCCGCCAGCTCGACGACTCGGGCGCGGTCGCCGTCTTCACCCATCCGGCCGTCGCGAAGGCGTTGAGCGCGGCGGTCGACGGCTCCCCGTCCGTCCGCCTTGTCTGCGTCACGCCGACGACGGCCGCTGCCCCGGGCCCCGCCGAAGCCCCCGCCACCGTCGCGTTCCCGGTCGCCACGGTCGCGTTCGACGAACTGATGAAGGCGGAGGCCGCGCCCGCGACCGGCGTCGACGGCGACGCGGTCGCCCACCTCGCCTTCACCGGCGGGACGACGGGCGTCCCGAAGGCCGTCCGGGTCCTGCACCGCAACCTGGTCACGAACGTGCTCCAGGTGGCGTGCTGGCGCAGCGCGGCCGTCCCCGCCGCCGACGACCGCGGCCGTATCGTGCTGCGTCATGTGCCCGCGGCACGGACCCCGCACCACATCCCGCTGGCCGCCGCCACCGGCCTCTCCGTCGCCCCGCTCTTCCACGGCATGGGCATGGTCAGCCAGAGCGTCTTCGCCGCCGCCGGCATCACCGTGAAGGTCTTCGGCCGGTTCGACCCGGTCAGGTACCTGGACGCCATCGAGGAGCTGGGCGTCCACGCGATCACCGGCTCCCCCGCCCTCTGCCACGCCCTGCTGTCCGTACCGGGCGTCCGGGAGCGCGACCTGTCGTCCGTACGCGTGGTCAGCAGCGGGTCCGCGCCCATCAACCCGGCCGTGGTCGCGGAACTCTCCGAGATCTTCCCGAACGCCGTCGTCAGTGACGGCTACGGGCTGACCGAGGCCACCATGGGGGTCGCGATCAGCCCGCTGGACAGCGCGATGCCGCGCCCCTCCGGCAGCACCGGCCTGGTGCTCTTCGACACCGAGGTCGAGATCCGGGAGCCGGACGGCGTGACTCCCGCCGCCCGGGGCGAGCGTGGCGAGGTCTGGGTCCGGGGCCCCCAGGTCACCGACGGCTACCACGGCCACCCGGAACTCACGGCGGAGCAGTACGTCGACGGCTGGTTGCGTACGGGGGACCTGGGCACGCTCGATGCGGACGGATGGCTCTCGCTCGTGGGCCGGGCCAAGGACATGCTCATCTACAAGGGGTACAACGTGTACCCCGGTCCGCTGGAGAACATCCTGCGCGAACACCCGGCGGTGGCCCAGGCGTCCGTCGTGGGACGTCCGCATCCGGAACACGGCGAGATCCCGGTCGCGTTCGTCTCACTGAAGGAGGAGGCTGCGGGGCGTGAACCAGCTTCCATGGCAGAGGATTTGATGGCTTACGTCGCCGAGCGCGTCGCTCCGTACCAGAGGGTCCGGGACGTGGTGATCGTGGACGAGCTGCCGCTCTCGGCCACCGGCAAGATCCTCAAGACGGAGCTGCGCCGGCGGGCGACCGGCTCCTGAGGGCCGGTCACCGGCTCTGCTCTGGGCGGCGTGTCCGGTGTGGCCGGGCAGAGTGGACACTCTGCCCGGCCACACCTGTGTGCTGGTCCGCGCTACTGGGCGTAGGCCCGCAGCGGGGGCTCGGCCGGGACCTTCGTGGCGTTGAGGATCTCGCCGGTGAAGTTCGCGGCGGTGACCGCCGTGCCCGCCACGACCTCGTGGGGCCAGACCCCTGGGAGGTTGACGTCCAGGCACTTGCCGAACGGCAGCCGGCTGGGGATGGCCGTGCCCTCGTGCGACAGGGCGTCCACGACCAGCTTGTAGGTGACGGCGTCGTAGAGCATGCCGAAGTGGGCGACGACGCGGCCGAAGCAGACGTCCTGGATCAGGACGTTCTTCGCACCGTTCAGAGGCGCGGTCGTGAACGGGGTGATCGCCTCGTCGGTGAGGCTGTAGATGTTGGTGTAGGAGATGCCGCCGGGGGTCTCGTCGTCCCTGTTGAGGGCGGCGTTGAAGTGGGACCCGATGTTGAACTGGTGCAGCGCCGGCGCGCACCAGCCGATACAGAAGAGGTTGCCGCCGGTGATTCCGTGGCCGGGGTTGGCCAGGAAGACCATGTCGTCGACCCGGCTCTGCAGGTGCGGCCACCACTTCACGGCCCAGCGCATCTGCATGTTGCCCTGGCTGTGGCCGATGACGTCGACCTTGCGCCCGGTCACGGCGTAGATCTTGTCGACGGCATGGACGACGTACTCGGACGCGTCCTGGATGTCGCCCATAGACCTGTTGGGCAGCTCGACGCCGCAGACGTCGTAGCCCGCGTCGCGAAGGGCCGGGGCGTAGTTCCAGCCCCAGCTCTCCTCGTAGGTGGACGTGGTGCCGTGGACCAGCAGCACCGGCTCACGGTTCGGATGGTTGAAGGAGGAGGGGCACTTCAGTGCGGCGTCGAGGGTGGCGGCGGGGGTGTTCAGCGACGGCTCCGCCGCGGCCGAGGCGGCCGGGGCGGGGGCGAGCAGGGCGGCGACGAACGCGGCCACGAGCGCGGCGCCGGACGTCCGGGCTCTCCCGCGCTGGATCAAGGTGTTCCACCATCTGTTCACGGACGGCTCCTGGGGACCGATGCTGATGTTGGCGGTTCACCATGACCGGGGCGGCCACGGCGTAACAAGCTCCCCCGCACCCCCGCCGTCCCCTCGGCCGACATCGTGTGACGCGACACATCAGTGACCTTTCGACGGGGCCGTTCGGCACACCTCCGCTCGTCGCCCGGAGGGAGGAACGCGGGTACCGGGGCCCCTGTGGTGGGGCCCCGGTACGGGGGGATCAGCTGGGGAGACCCTTACGGAAGGACGATCGGGAAGTTGCGCCTCGGCGTCTCAAGGAGGCCGTGGAAGGTCGCGAGCACGCCGATGTCACCCTCCGCCGTGACCGCCCCGGAGCCGATCGCCTCCGGGAAGGAGCTCCGCTGGGCCAGGACGAGATCAAGTGTGGCGCGCTCCAGGCACAGGGTCAGCTGGGGGGCTTCCCCGCCCGGTGCGTCGCCCCGCATCGGGGTGAGCACTCCGTTGCCGACCAGGAGGGTCCACACCTCGTCAGTGTCGGTGAACTCCCAGCGCAGCAACAGTCGGTGGGCCGCGGCGCGCGGGCCGTCCAGCCGCACGGCCATGGAGTCGAAGATCTGCCCGGTGCTCAGGGCCGCCAGCATGTCCACGCTCTCGGTGCGCGGCGCGCCCTTGCCACGCTTCTCCTGGCCGGCCTCCCGCAGCTCCTTGGCGCCCGTGAGGTAGATGTTGCGCCAGGTGCCGTTCTCCTGGCCGAAGCCCAGCGTCTCGTACGTGACGATCTGCAGCTCGCGGGCCGCCGTGTGCTCCGGCTCCGCGAACAGGACGTGGTTGAGCAGCTCTGCGGCCCAGCGCAGGTCCCCCCCGTCGAACGCCTCGCGGGCCTGGGCGACGGTGGCGTCCGCGCCGCCGATGGCGGCGACGTACCGCTTGGCCTGCTCGACCGGCGGGTGCTGCCACAGATGCGCCGGGTTGCCGTCGTACCAGCCCATGTACCGCTGGTACACGGCCTTGACGTTGTGGCTGATGGAGCCGTAGTAGCCGCGCACGCTCCAGGCCCGGCCCAGCTCGCCTGGGAAGGACTGGATCTCCTCGGCGATCTCGGGGCCTGTCAGGCCCTGGTTCATCAGCCGGACGGTCTGGTCGTGGAGGTAGGCGTAGGCGTCGCGCTGCTGCGTCAGCACGCGCGTCACCGCGTCGTGGCCCCAGGTCGGCCAGTTGTGGGAGCCGATGAGGATCTCGGCCTCGTCGAAGAGCCGGATGGACTCGGTGATGTACGACGCCCAGGCGTGGGCGTCGCGGACCTGGGCGCCGCGGAGCGTGAGGACGTTGTGGAGCGAGTGATTGACGTTCTCGGCGATGAGCAGGACGCGGTGGTCCGGCAGGTAGAAGTTCATCTCCGAGGGGGCCTCGGCGTCCGGGGTCAGCTGGAAGAGCAGCCGCACTCCGTCGAGGACGAGCTCCTGGCCGGTGGCGGTGATGCTCACCGTGGGCGCGATCAGGCCGACGGTGCCGGTGGAGAGGGCCTGTCCGAGGCCGAAGCCGACGGACGCCTCGGGGCCGACCGGGAGCGAGCGGCCGTACATGTAGACGGCGCGGCGCAGCATCGCCGGTCCCGCGAAGACGTTCTCGCTGACGGCGTGGTCCATGAACCCGTCGGGCGCGATGACCGCGCACTCGCCCGCCGCGACCGCCTCGTGCGTGGTGACGCCGAGGACGCCACCGAAGTGGTCGCCGTGGCTGTGCGTGTAGATGACGGCCCTTACCGGGCGTTCGCCTCGGTTCCGCGTGTACAGCGCGAGGGCCTCGGCTGCCACCTCCTTCGACGTCAGCGGGTCGACGACGACCACGCCGCCCTCGCCTTCGACGATCGTCATGTTGGAGACGTCGAGGCCGCGGACCTGGTAGATCCCGGGCGCGACCTCGAAGAGGCCCTGGGCCGTGTTGAGCCGGCTCTGCCGCCACAGGCTGGGGTGCACGGTGCCGGGGCACTCGTCCTTGTTCAGGAAGTCCCAGCGGTCGTTGTCCCAGACGACCCGGCCCGCGTCGTTGCGGACGACGCAGGGCTCCAGCCGGTCGATCAGACCGCGGGTGGCGTTGGCCTGGTCGGTGGTGTCGTCCCAGTCGAGTTCGGGAGTGGAGGGTGTCATCGATCAGTCCTCTCGGCGGTGGTGGGGGCGGTGATACGCGTCCAGACGCCCGTCTCGCCGGCCTCGGCCGCGCGGCGGCCGAGGCTCTCGGCCCAGCGGCGCTCGGACGCGACGGCGTCTCGCCAGGACCACAGGCGGCGGGTGAGACGGTGCAGCGGGTACTCCTCCGTGATGCCCATCGCGCCGTGCAGCTGGTGGGCGATCTGGGCGATCTCGGTGGCCGCGACGGCCGTGGTGATCCGTACGACCTCCACGGTGCCGCTGAGCCCCCGCGCCTCGCGTGCCAGGGAGAGCGCGGCATCGGCCTGCACCAGTTGGACACGCATCCGGGCGAGGTTGCCGGCGACGGCCGGGATCTTCAGCAGCGGGCCGCCGAACTGCTCGCGCTCGGAGACGTACTTCTTGGTGAGCCGGTAGGCGCCGTGGGCCGCGCCGAGCACGGCCGCCGACCAGAGGAGGGCGAGGCGTTCTCGCACCTCCTCATAGGCGGGCGCGCCTCCCACCGCGGTCACGTGGGTGCCGGCCAGGACCACTGTGTCGCGGGGCTCGCCGGCCATGTTGTCGACGTTCCGTACGGTGACCGTGGGATCGCCCAGGTCGACCAGGAGGGGCGCGGATCCCGGGGCGCACAGCACGAGGTGCGCGGCGTCGCGGGCCCACGGCACGGAGGTCAGTTCGGCGGTGACGGTGCCGGACTCGGCATCAGGCGCCTCGTCGAGCAGCAGGACCGTGGTCAGTCCGTCGCCGAGCGCCCCGGTGTGGCCGAGGATCCAGTCGGCGGTGGACGCCTCGACGATCGGTACGCCGATGCCGTGCCCGGCGAGGGACTCGACGACCACGAGCAGGTCGTCAAGCGATCCGCCGGAGCCCCCCCTCTCCTCCGCGATACCGATACGGGGCAGACCGAGTTCGACGAGGCTGACCCACAGGTCGGGGCTGCCGGACGCGGCGAGGTCGTCGATCAGCTTCCGCAGTTCGTCGGCGAACTGGCTCATGAGCGGGCCTCCTGGCGGGCGATGAGGGAGAGCAGGACCTCGGCCGCGCCGCCCCTCAGACTGAACGCGGGCGAGGCGAGCAGCGCCTGGCCGAACACGCCGTCGAAGGCGGGTTCCTGGCACAGGTCGGTGCGGCGCAGCGCCTCGATGACGTCGTGCTCGAAGGCGTTGCCGAGGTACTTCAGCGCCGCGGCCTGCTGGACGGGGGCCTGACCGGCGTCCATGGCTCCGGCCACCTCGAAGCACAGCCGACGCAGTACGGCGAGCCTGGCCACCAACGACCCGAGCAGGGCGTGCAGCTCGCGGTCGCCCTTCTGCCGGGCGGTCTCGGTGATGAGCTCGACGAGGACGGGATAGCTGGACAGCGCCCGCTCGGCGCCGCCACGTTCGAAGGAGAGCTGTTCGACGACCTGCTTCCAGCCCTGGCCGGCCTCACCGAGCACGCGGTGTGCGGGGACGAGGACGTTCTCGAAGCGGACCTCGTTGAAGTGGTGCTCGCCGGCCAGGTCGACGATCGGGGTGACGGAGACGCCCTCGGCGTCCATGTCGAGGACGAACTCGGTCAGCCCCTCGTGCTTGCGCTCGCCTCGCGAGGTGCGCGCGAGGAGGTACGCGTGCGTCGCGTGGTGTGCCTGGGTGGTCCAGATCTTGTGGCCGTTGACCAGCCAGCCGCCCTCGACCCGCTCCGCGGTGGTCTTCACCGAGGCCAGGTCGGAGCCGGCCTCCGGCTCGCTCATGCCCAGGCAGAAAACGGCTTCACCGGAGGCGATCCTCGGCACGATCTCCTCCTGGAGTTCGCGCGTGCCGTGCCGTAGGACCGCCGGTCCGATCTGCCGGTCGCCGATCCAGTGCGCGGCCACCGGCGCGCCCGCGCGCAGCAACTCCTCGGTGACGGCGAGCCGTTCGACGTTGGTGCGTCCGGCGCCTCCGAACTCCTTCGGGTACGTCATGGCGATGAGGCCGCGGGCGGCGAGTTCCTTGCTGAACTCCAGGTCGAAGGAGCGCAGCCACGAGTCGCTGCGCGGGGTGTAGCGTCCGGCGTCGCGCCATGCGGCGGTCAGCTCGCGGACCTGTGCGCGCAGTTCGGCGCAGGAGTCCGTTCCTGGGGAGTGGTCCATGGTGGCCTTTCCGGGCGTACGTGGTGGGGTCAGCGGCCGGTGAAGACGCCGGGACGCTTCTCCTGGAAGGCCGCGTACGCCTCCTGCGAGTCCTGGGTGGAGGTGATGACGGCCATGTGGGAGGAGATGAGGTCCAGTGCCGTCCGCAGGTCGTGGCGGGCACCCTGGCGGACGGCGCGCTTGATGGTGCGGATCGCGACCGGCGGTCGCTCGGCAAGCCGAGCGGCGTACGCGTACACGGCGTCCATCAGGTCCTCGTCCTCGTGCACCTCGTCCACCAGGCCGATACGCAGGGCCTCGTCGGCGCCGACGAAGTCGCCGGTCCACAGCATGCGCAGCGCGGTGGAGGTGCCGACGGCGCGGGGCAACAGCCAGCAGCCCCCGTCGCCAGGGACGAGGCCGACCTTGATGTAGCCCTCGGAGAAGCGGGCGCTCCGACCGGCGAAGCGCAGGTCGCAGAGGAGCGCCATATCCATCCCGGCCCCGACGGCGGGGCCGGTGACGGCGGCGATGACCGGCTTGTCGACGTCCTCCAGGGTCAGCGCGACCCTGTGCACGTTCTGCGTCAGCAGTTCTTTCTCCCCCAGCGGAGCCCGTTCTTCCCCCTTGAAGGCGGAGAGGTCGACACCGGAGCAGAAGGAGTCGCCGGCACCGGTGACGACGATGACGCGCACGGCGGGGTCGACCTGCGCGTCCGTCAGTGCGTCGGCCCAGGCGTGCACCATGTCGATGGTGAAGGCGTTCTTGCGCTCGGGGCGGTTGAGGAGGATGGTCGCGATCCCGTCGCGGACCGTGTATTCGAGATCGGCCATCGCCGTCCCTTTCTCTAGTGGATTCGGGCGCGAAGCTCGCGCTTGAGGACCTTGCCGTTGGCGTTGCGGGGCAGCGCGTCGACGAAATGGACGCGGCGGGGCTTCTTGTACGAGGCGATCCGGTCCCGGGTGAAGTCGACGAGCTGCTTCTCGGTCGGGCGGTCCGCGCCGGGGCGCAGGACGACGACGGCGGTGACGGCCTCGCCCCACACCGGGTCGGGGAGGCCGACGACCGCGACCTCGGACACCGCCGGGTGCTCGGCGAGCACGGACTCGACCTCGGTGGGGTACACGTTCTCGCCGCCGCTGACGATCATGTCCTTGATGCGGTCGGTGAGGAAGAGGTAGCCGTCCGCGTCGAGGTAGCCGCCGTCCCCGGTGCACAGCAGGCCCTGGGAGTCGTACAGTGCCCGGGTTTCCTCGGGCCGGTTCCAGTAGCCGGGGGTGTTGTGGCGGGAGCGGATCCGGATCTCGCCGGCGGTCCCGGCCGGGACCGGCCTGCCGGTCTCGGGGTCGGCGATCACGACGTCGACTCCGCGGCGGGGCCTGCCGACCGAGGTGAGCAAGTGCCGTCGGGGGCCGTCGGGCACGTGGTCCTCCGGCGGGAGCTGGGTGACCGTGCCGCCGCCCTCGGTGAGTCCGTACTTGCCCATGAAGTGGCAGGCGAAGAGGGTCATCGAGCGGCGCAGCAGCACCGGGGTGATGGGCGCGGAGCCGTAGGTGATGAGGGTGAGGCGGGAGAAGTCGCGCTTCTCTATGCCGGGCAGCTCGGTGAGCATGTGCAGGACCGAGGGAACGAGGAAGGCGTGGGTGACGCCCTCCCGCTCGATGGTCTCGGCCGCCGCGTCGGGCGCGAAGTCCGGGAACATCAGGCTGTTGGCCCCCGCGGTGAGCGCCACACGCAGCCAGCCGAGCCCGCCGATGTGGAACATCGGCAGGGCGTTGAGCGCGACCGACCCGGACTCCCAGAGGTACTCCTCCAGCTCCGTCGTGTCGGCGTAGAAGTTGCCGTGGGTCAACAGGACACCCTTGGGAACGCCGGTGGTGCCGGAGGTGTAGATCTGGAGGAACACCTCGTCGGCGTCCGAGCCGGTGCCCCGGCCGGGATCGTCGTCGGGGTGGGCGGCGAGCCAGGTCTCGTAGGCGGGAACGCCGGGCTCCTCGGAGGGGCCGATGACGACCAGCCGCAGACCTGGCACGGCGTCGCACACGGCGTCGGCCGCGGCCCGGAACTCCGGTTCCGCCAGCAGGAACGTCAGCTCGGCGTCCTGGGCTACGGCCGTCAACTCGGCCACGGACAGGCGCCAGTTGAGCGGCACGGTCACCACGCCTGCCTTGGCCGCGCCGACCAGGATCTCACCGGCCTCGTTGCGTGTGCGGGCGAGGAACCCGATCCGCGATCCGACGCAGGTCTCGGCGAGCAGCGCGCGGGCTATCCGGTTGCTGCGGCGGTCCAGTTCGGCATAGCCGACGGTGTTCCCCTCACAGGTCAGCGCGGCGGAGGTGCCGCGCTCGGCTGCGTGCAGGCGGATGGCGTCGGGCAGGTGCAGGCCCATGAAGGGGTCCCTCCATCGTCGTCGTTGGCAAGGGCAGGGGGATGGCGGCTGTACTAACCCTTGGGGCCGCCGGCGACGTAGAGGATCTGGCCGTTGACGAACCCGGCCTCCTCGCGGACGAAGAAGGAGACCGCCTGGGCGATGTCCTCGGGGCGGCCGCCCCGGCGGACGGGGATGGCCTTGGCGTACCTGTCGGTGAACTCCTCGAAGGTGATGCCCATCCGCTCGGCGGTCGCCTCGGTCATCTCGGTGGCGATGAAGCCGGGGGCGACGCAGTTGACCGTGACGCCGAAGGGGCCGAGCTCGATCGCCAGCGTCTTGGTGAGGCCCATCAGTCCGGCCTTGGCCGAGGAGTAGTTCGACTGGCCCCGGTTGCCAAGGGCTGCGGACGAGGAGAGGTTGACGGTACGGCCCCAGCCTGCGGCGGTCTGATGGCGCTGCACGGCGCGTGCCATCAGGAAGGCGCCGCGCAGGTGGACGCCGATGACCGAGTCGAATTCCTGGTCGGTCATCCTGAAGACGAGGTTGTCGCGGATGATACCGGCGTTGTTCACCAGGACGGTGGGGGCGCCGAGTTCGGTCGCGACGCGGGCGACGGCCGCCTCGACCTGCTCGGAGTCCGAGACGTCGCAGCCGACGGCGAGGGCGGGGGCGCCCTCCTTCTCGACGGTCTCGACGGTCTTGGCGCAGGCGGCCTCGTCGAGGTCGAGGACCGCGACGGCGAAGCCGTCACGGGCGAGGCGGGCGGCGATCGCCGCGCCGATGCCACGGGCGGCGCCGGTGACGATGGCGACCTTCGGGGCGGTGGAAGGGGTGGTGGACACGATTGCTCCCTGGGGCAAGAGTGGACGGAAGTTCCTACTTGGGGGCCATGCGGATGGCGCCGTCGAGGCGGATCGTCTCGCCGTTGAGCATGGGGTTCTCGATGATCGAGGTCGCCAGGTGGGCGTACTCGGCGGGGTCGCCGAGCCGGGAGGGGTGCGGGACCTGGGCGCCGAGCGCGTCGAGGAACTCCTGCGGCTTCTTGTTGAGCAGGGGGGTGGAGAAGAGACCCGGGGCGATGGTGACGACGCGGATCTTCGCCGCCGCGAGGTCACGGGCGATCGGCAGGGTCATGCCCACGATGCCGCCCTTGGAGGCGGAGTAGGCGCACTGGCCGATCTGGCCCTCGAAGGCTGCGGCGGAGGCGGTGTTGATGATGACGCCGCGCTCGCCGTCGACCTCGTCGGTCCTCGCCATCTCGGCGGCGGCGAGGCGCAGCACGTTGAAGGTGCCGATCAGATTGACGCCGACGACGAACTCGAAGTCCTCCAGGGCGTAGGGCGTGCCGTCGCGGCCGACGGTCCGGCCGCCCTTGCCGAGACCGGCGCAGTTGACCGTGATGCGCAGGGGCGCCATGGCGGCGGCGGTCGCCACCGCGCGGGCAGCGTCGTCGGCACTGCGGACGTCACCGGCGACGAAGTGGGCGCGGTCGCCGAGCTCCTTGGCCCGCTGCTCGCCCTGGGACGAGGGCAGGTCGAGCAGGACGACGTGGGCGCCCTGGTCGAGGAGGCGTTCGGCGGTGGCGAGGCCGAGGCCCGACGCGCCACCGGTGATGACGGCGGAGACTCCGTTGATCTGCATGGTGAGGGTTCCGTTCCTGAAGGGAGATCGTGGATCAGAGGCCGATGGACTTGGCGATGATGGTCTTCATGACCTCGCTGGTGCCGCCGTAGATCCGCATGACGCGGGTGTCCGCGTAGAGGCGGGCGATCGGGTACTCCAGCATGTAGCCGTAACCGCCGTGCAGCTGGAGGCACTTGTCGATGACCCGGCTCGCGGTCTCAGTGCACAGCAGCTTCGCCATCGCCGCGTAGTCGGCGGACAGCTCGCCCCGCGCGTCGCGCTCCAGCGCCTCGTACGCCATGAGCCTGGCGGCCTCGACCTCGGTGGCGCACTCGGCGAGCGCGAACTTGGTGTTCTGGAAGGAGGCCACGGGCTTGCCGAAGACCTGGCGGTCCCGGGTGTACTCCTTGGCGAAGGCCACCGCGGCCTCGGCGGCGGCCGCCGCCTGGACGGCGATCACGAGACGCTCGCGCGCGAGGTTGCGGCCCAGGTAGAAGAAGCCCTCGTCCCGCTCGCCGAGCAGGTTCTCCACCGGCACCTTCACGTCGGTGAAGGAGAGCTCGGCGGTGTCGGAGGCGTGCAGTCCGATCTTGTCCAGGCTGCGGCCGACCGCGAAGCCCTCGCTCCCGGCGTCGACGACCAGGATCGACAGGCCCTTGCGGCGGTTGTCCGCCGGGGCGGGGGACGTACGGCAGACCACCAGGACCAGGTCGCACTGCGTGCCGCCGGTGATGAAGGTCTTGGCGCCGTTGAGGACGTAGTGGGTGCCGTCCTCGGACAGGACGGCCTTCGTCTGGATGCCGGCCAGGTCGGAGCCCGTACCGGGCTCGGTCATCGCGATGGAGAGCATGAGGTCGCCGGAGACGCAGCCGGGGACCCAGCGCCGCTTCTGCTCCTCGGTCCCGAAGTGCAGGAGGTACGGCAGGATGATGTTGGAGTGCGTCATCGCGGTGCCGATGGTGGCCCCAGCGCGGGCGACCTCCTCCGCGAGCACGGCACCGAAGTGGTGTCCGGTCTGCCCGCCGCCGCCGTACTCCTCCGGCACCTCCATGCCGAGCAGGCCCAGCGCGCCGAGCCTGCGGTAGAAGTCGCGGGAGACGGCCTTCGCCGCGACCCACTCCGGCAGATGTGGGACGGCTTCCTTGGCCAGGAAGTCCCGGACCATCTGCCGGAACGCCTCGTGCTCCTCGTTGAATACCGTACTCGGCATGACGGCCTCTCTCTTGCATCGGGTTAGCCGGTTTTCACTTTTGCGTCCGCTTCCCGTGCTGTCAAGGCATAGTTAACGCAATCTAAGTACTGGACAACAAGGTTAGGTTCAAATAACTTGAAGCGGCTCGCGCCCGCGCGCGACCGCACCTTCCACCTCTCTTCCAGGAGCAGCCCATGCGTGACGCAGTGATCGTGGACGCCGTGCGAACCCCCGTCGGAAAGCGGGGAGGCGCCCTCTCCGGCATCCATGCCGTCGATCTCTCCGCCCATGTCCTGACCGCCCTCGTCGAACGCAACGGCCTCGACCCGGCCACCGTCGACGACGTGGTCTGGGGCACCGTTTCCCAGGTCGGCGAGCAGTCCGGCGTCGTCGGACGCTTCGCGGCCCTCGCTGCCGGCTGGCCCGAGTCCGTGCCCGGTGTCTCCGTCTCGCGCGCCTGCGGCTCCTCCCAGCAGTCGGTGCACTTCGCCGCGGGGCTCGTCGCCGCCGGTCAGTACGACATCGCCGTCGCCGGCGGCGTCGAGTCGATGAGCCGGGTGCCGATGGGCTCCGCCCGCGAGGTCCCGGGGGCCGGAAAGGCGTACGGCCCGCTCGTCCTCGACCGCTACTTCCCCGGCGGCGGCACCTTCGACCAGGGCGTCGGCGCCGAGATGATCGCGGAGCAGTACGGATTCAGCCGCGCGCAGCTCGACCAGCACGCACTGGACTCGCACGAGCGCGCCGCCCGCGCCGTCGACGAGGGCCGCTTCACCGCACAGATCGCCCCGGTCGCCATCACCGACGCGGAGGGCACCTCGCGCGTCTTCGACACCGACGAGGGGGTTCGGCGCGGCTCGACCCTGGAGAAGCTGGCCACCCTCAAGACGCCCTTCAAGGAGGACGGAGTGGTGAGCGCCGCCAACTCCTCCCAGATCTCCGACGGCGCCGCCGCGCTGCTCATCACCACGAGCGAGATCGCCCGCCGCAACGGCTGGACCCCGATCGCCCGCGTCCACACCGCCACCCTCGCCGGCGTCGACCCGGTCACCATGGCCCTGGGACCGGCCCCGGCCACGGCCAAGGCCCTGAAGCGCGCGGGACTGTCGATCGGCGACATCGGCGCCTTCGAGATCAACGAGGCGTTCGCCCCGGTCACACTGGCCTGGCTCAAGGAGACCGGTGCGGACTACGAGCTGATGAACCCGCTCGGCGGAGCGATGGCGATCGGCCACCCCCTGGGCGGCTCGGGCGCACGTCTGATGACGACGCTGGTTCACCACATGCGCGACAACGGCATCCGCTACGGCCTCCAGGCCATGTGCGAGGCCGGCGGCATGGCCAACGCGACCATCCTCGAACTGGTCTGACGCACCACGCCGTACGGAGAGGGGGTGCTGCCGACCGGCAGCACCCCCTCTCCACGCATCCGTCACGTCACCGCACGAGGCCGACCTCCGCCAGGACCTCCCTCGTGTGCGCGCCGACCGCCGGTGCCGGCCGTGGCGTCCCCGACGGGGTGCCGTGGAAGCGCGGGGCCGGGGCGGGCTGGAGCACGCCGCCCTCGGTGTAGTACGTGCCGCGCGCCAGGTTGTGCGGGTGGGCCGCCGCCTCGGTCAGGCCGTACACCGGCGTGACGCAGGACTCCGTACCGTCGAATGCTGCGGTCCACTCCTCGCGGCTCCGTCCGGCGAAGACCTCCTCCAGACGTGCCCGCATGGCGGGCCACCGGTCCCGGTCGTGCTGCTTGGCGAACAACGGATCGTCGGCCAGTCCGAGGACGTCCACGAGCACGGCGTAGAACTGTGGCTCGACACTGCCGACGGCCATGTGACCGCCGTCCGAGGTGCGGTAGGTGCGGTAGAAGGGGGCACCGCCGTCGAAGAGGTTGACACCGCGCGCGTCCTCCCAGCGGCCCACCGCCAGCAGGCCGTGGACGAGGGCGAGCTGGACGGCTGTGCCGTCGGTCATCGCCGCGTCGACCACCTGGCCTTCGCCAGTACGTTGCGCGCTGACCAGGGCGGTGGTGATGCCGAGGGCGAGCAGCATCCCGCCGCCGCCCATGTCACCGACGAGGTTCAACGGGACGGGCGGGTTCTCGTCCGCCGCACCGAGCGCCCCGAGCGCGCCCGCGACGGCGATGTAATTGATGTCGTGGCCGGGCGCCTGGGCGAGCGGGCCGTCCTGGCCCCAGCCGGTCATCCGGCCGTAGACGAGTTTGGGGTTGCGGGCCAGGCAGACGTCCGGCCCGAGGCCGAGGCGCTCGGCGACACCGGGGCGGAAGCCCTCGATGAGGGCGTCGGCGGTGTCGATGAGAGCGAGGACGGCCTCGATGTCCGCCGGATCCTTCAGGTCGAGGGCGACGGAGCGGCGGCCCCGATGGAGGATCGGGTGCTTGGACGCGGTGCCGGCCTCGGCGGGCCGGTCGACACGGATGACCTCGGCGCCCTGGTCGGCCAGGAGCATGCCGGCGAAGGGACCGGGGCCGATGCCGCCGAGTTCGACGACGCGGATGCCGGACAGCGGGCCGGCGGCGGGGGTGGGCGCGGTGCTCACGGGGTGCTCTGCTTCCTGACGGCGGGGAGTGGAGAACCGGCCGCCCCTGGGGTCGATGGGGGGCGGCCGGTGGCTGTGTGGGATGCGATCTACAGGCCCAGGTCCTTGGCGATGATGGTCTTCATGACCTCGCTGGTGCCGCCGTAGATGCGCGAGACGCGAGTGTCCGCGTACAGACGGGCGATCGGGTACTCCAGCATGTAGCCGTAACCCCCGTGCAGTTGCAGGCACTTGTCGATGACACGGCCCGCGACCTCGGTGCCGAACAGCTTGATCTTCGCGGCGTCGGCGCCGGTCAGCTCGCCCGCGTCGTCGAGTTCGATGCCCTTGTCGACCATGGTCTGGAGGGCCTCGACCTCGGCGGCGCACTCGGCGAGGACGAACTTGGTGTTCTGGAAGGCTGCCACCGGCTTGCCGAAGACCTGGCGCTCCAGGACGTACTCGCGAGCGAACTCGATCGCTGCCGTGGCCGTGGCGACGGCGCCGACTCCGATGGAGAGCCGCTCGCGGGGCAGGTTCCGGCCGAGGTAGGAGAAGCCCTTGTCCTGCTCGCCTAGCAGGTTCTCGACCGGCACCCGGACGTCGGTGAAGGAGAGTTCGGAGGTGTCGGAGGAACGCAGCCCGATCTTGTCCAGCTTGCGGCCGTACTCGAAGCCCTCGCTGTCGGTCGGGACGACCAGCAGGCTGAGACCGTGGCGGCGGTCCTCCGCGGTGGCCGGGGCGGTGCGGGCCGCGACGACGCACAGTTCGGAGTTGCGGGCGCCGGTGATGAAGGTCTTGGAGCCGTTGAGGACGTAGTGGGTGCCGTCCTCGGAGAGCTTGGCGGTGGTCCGGATTCCCGCGAGGTCGGAGCCGGTGCCGGGCTCGGTCATCGCGATGCAGAGCATGATGTCGCCGGAGGCGACGCCCGGGAGCCAGCGCTTCCTCTGCTCGTCGCTCGCGAGGTCCAGCAGGTACGGCAGGACGATGCCGGTGGACACGCCGTAGTGGCCGAAGGAGACGGCGGCGCGCGCGCACTCCTCGTTGATGATCACCTGGTACTTGTAGCTGGTCTCGCCGGCGCCGCCGAGCTCCTCGGGGATGTCGAAGCCCATCACACCGAGCGCGCCGAGCTTGCGGAAGAGGTCGCGGTCAACGAGGTTGTCCCGCTCCCACCGCTCGAAGTGTGGCTTCACCTCCTTTGCGATGAAGTCCCGGATCATCACCCGGAAGTCCTCGTGCTCCTGGGTGTAGAGGGTGCGCTTCATGTGTCGTTCCTGTCGCTCTGTGGATGAGGGCGCGTGGTCAGCGGGAGCCGCCGTCGACGGTCACGACCTGGGCGCTGATGTAGTTCGACTCCTGCGTGCAGAGCAGGTAGATCGCGCCCGCGGCCTCGGCCGGCGTGCCGGGGCGGCCGAACGGGTTGGTGCGGGCGACCGCGGCGGCGATCTGCGGGCTGACGCCGACCTTGATCTTCCGGCCCTCGATCTCGACGAACGCCTCGTCGTCGGCGGTGGCCTCGGTCATGCGGGTCAGGATGAACCCGTACGCGACGGCGTTGACGTTGACCTTGTAGCGGCCCCACTCCTTGGCCATCGTCTTGGTCAGGCCGATGACGCCGGCCTTGGCGGAGGAGTAGTTGGCCTGCCCGGGGTTGCCGTACTGGCCCGACACCGAGGAGACGTTGACGACCTTGCGGTGGTAGTCGGTCGGGTTGGCCTTGATGTACGGCTGGGCGGCGCGCAGGATCCGGAACGGGGCCTTGAGGTGGACGTCGAGGATGGCGTCCCACTGCTCGTCGGTCATCTTCTGGACGACCGAGTCCCAGGTGTAGCCCGCGTTGTTGACGATGATGTCGAGGCCGCCGAAGGAGTCGACCGCGGTGGCGACGAAGCGGTCGGCGAAGTCGTCCTCGATGACGGAGCCGACGCAGGCGACGGCCTTGCCGCCGGCGGCGACGATGTCGGCGACGGTCTCCTCGGCGGGCTCCTTGTCCAGGTCGTTGATCACGACGCTCGCGCCTTCGGCGGCGAGCTTGAGCGCGACCTCGCGGCCGATGCCGCGGCCCGAGCCGGAGACGAGGGCGACCTTGCCGTCCAGGGTTCCCATGATGGTGTACGTCCTTACTGTGTTCGTCAGTCGGTGGCGGTGACGACGGCGGAACCCCGGAGGGTCACGGTGCCGTCGGGCAGGGAGACCGTCAGGTCGAGGTGGGCGAGGCCGTCCTCCGCCCGGGTGACGGTGCCCCGGCAGACCGGTGTCGCGTTGACGGGCGTGATCGCGGAGAACCGCACCCCGTAGGAACGGATCCGCCCCTGCGGGACCCAGGCGGTGAGCAGCCGTCCCAGATACGCCATCGAGAGCATCCCGTGGGCGAAGACGTCCGGGATACCGACGGCCGCGCAGGCGTCGGTGTCGATGTGTACGGGGTTGTGGTCACCCGAGGCGCCGGCGTACAGGGCCAGCGTGGTGCGGGTGATCCGGGGCGCCTCGATCGTGAGGGAGTCGCCGGGGCTCAGGGTCGTCGTCACTTGGCCGCCTTCGGATCGCGCACCACGAGGGTGCCGGTGAGCGTCGCGATGGGCTCCCCGTCACGGGTGACGTGGGTGTCGCGCACGATGAACTCCAGGGCGCCGCCCTTCTTCGCGTACACGTCCTTGACCTCGGTGACGAAGGTGAGCGTGTCCCCGGCGTACGCCTGGGCGTGGTAGGTGAACTCCTGGCCGCCGTGCAGGATCGTGCGGACGTCGATGCCCAGGTCGTCGAGGAACCGGCCCCGGTCGGGGTTGTCCATCTCCATACAGAAGAGGAAGGTCGGCGGGACCGGAAGGTCACGGTGCCCGGCCGCCTTCGCGGACTCCAGGTCGGTGTACACGGTGTCCGTCTGTCCGATGGTCCGGGCGAAGAAGCGGAGTCGGCCGCGTTCGGCCCCGGTCGAGAAGGCGGGGGTGCGGCTGCCGATGAGGGCGGGATCGATGGGCATGGGTCAGGACACCTTCTCGAAGAGGGTGACGACTCCGGCGGTGCCGAGGCCGAGGTTGTGCTGGAGGCCGAGGGTTACGCCCTCGACCTGGCGGGCCCCCGCGTCGCCGCGCAGCTGCCAGGTGATCTCGGCGGTCTGTGCCAGGCCCGTGGCGCCCAGCGGGTGCCCCTTGGAGAGCAGTCCGCCGGACGGGTTGGTGACGACCCGTCCGCCGTACGTGTTGTCGCCGTCGAGGATGAACCGCTCCGCGCCGCCCTCCTCGCAGAGCCCCAACCCCTCGTAGGTGAGGACCTCGTTGACGGTGAAGCAGTCGTGCAGCTCGACGACCTTGATGTCGCGGGGGTCGACACCGGCCCGCTCGTAGACCTCCGCGGCGGCGGCGCGGGTCACGTCGGTGCCGACGAGGGACATCGCGCTCTTCTTGTCGAAGAGACCGGCGGCGTCGGACTGGAGCGCCTGCGCGGCGATGGCGACCCTCGGGTCGAGACCGTTCCTGCGGGCGAACTCCTCGGAGCACACGATCGCGGCGGCGGCGCCGCAGGTGGGCGGGCAGCACTGGAGCCGGGTCAGCGGACCGGCCATGTGCGGGGAGTCCAGCACGTCCCGCTCGGTGATCGGGTCGCGGAAGACGGCGTACGGATTGTTCGCGGCGTGTCGCCGGGCCTTCACGGAGACCTTGGCGAAGGTCTCCGGCCGCATCCCATACTTCTCCATGTACTCGACGCCGGCGGCACCGAAGTATTGCGGGGTCATCGGCAGTGCCGGGTCGACCTCGTACACGTCCTTCAGTACGGCGGAGAAGTCCGTCAGGGGGTTCGGCCGGTCCGTCCACTTGGCGCCGAGGGCGCCGGGCGGCATCTGTTCGAAGCCGAGGGCGAGGGCGCAGTCGACCGCGCCGCTCTCCACCGCCTGCCGGGCGAGCCACAGGGCGGAGGACCCCGAGGCGCAGTTGTTGTTGACGTTCAGGACCGGCACGCCGGTCATGCCGAAGCCGTAGACCACGCGCTGGCCGCAGGTGGAGTCGCCGTAGACGTACCCGGCGTACACCTGCTGGATCCGCTCGTAGGGCAGTCCCGCGTCGGCCAGGACGGCCCGGACCGCGCCGGCGCCCATCTCGTCGTACGTCCCGGCTGCGCTGGGCTTGGCGAACGGGACCATGCCCACCCCGGCCACCAGCACTCTGCGACCCATGCAAATCTCCCGTCACTAGGTTATGACAGATTCACTTTCTTGCCCAAGATGCTTGATGTCAAGGGGTTCCTTGGCCGACACATATGATTCAGATGATTCACTCGACGGCGAGCTTCGCGGCATCGCGCGCGGGGTTGACCAGCAGCAGCGCGGCGATCGCGCCGACGATCATCGTCACGCCGAGGACCAGGAAGCCGTCTCCATAGCCGAGCGCGACGGAGGCCCCGCCGTCCACGAGCTTGCCGATGACGAGCGGGGCCACGACCCCGCCGAGGCTGTAGATCCCGGTGACGATCCCGAAGACGGCGCCGCGCTGCTTCGCCGGCACGACGTCGGCGAGCCCGGCGAAGGCGACCCCGTACCCCGCCGAGTTCAGACAGGAGCTGAGCACCAGCAGCACCGTGTGCGGCACACCCCGGTCCAGCGAGGAGAACGTGATGGTGCACACCCCGGAGACCAGGACCATCGCACCGGGCAGGACACCCCGGGTCATCCGACTCCCCACGCCTCGCCTGGTCAGCACCGCGGAGACAACACCGACGACGATGACCGCGATCGCCGAGCCCAGGTACGGAAGCGCGACCAGGCTCCCGGTCGCGGTCGCGTCGTACCCGAGCCCCTCCCGGAGGTAGAGCGGCAGCCAGCTGACCTTGACCGAGGTGTTGGCGTAGGCGACGAAGAACAGCAGGCACATCCCGATGAGCGTTCCGGTCGAGAAGAGGCGCCGCAGCGGCACCCGCTCGGGAAGCACCGGGCCGGCCGCTGCCGCGCCGTGGCCGTGGCCGCCCTGCGCGTCCTCCGGCCCTGAATCGCCGCCGACCAGCCAGAGCAGCGTGACCACGGCGCCGCAGACCGCCAGCACGGCGAACGCGGCGTGCCAGGAGTACGTGAGGATGACCCAGGTCAGCACGGGCGCGGCGATCAGCGGACCGATGCCCGCACCGGCCACGACGATGGAGCTGGGGATCGCCCGCTTGTGCGCAGGGAACCACGAGTGCGCCACCTGCATCGCGAGCGCCGTGGTCGGACCCTCCGCGAAACCGAGCAGCACCCGGCAGGCGACGATCGTGGTGAAACCGACCTGCGCGGCCATCGGCGCGAGGCTCAGGGCCCACAGGGCCGCGATGCCGGCGAGAAGCCAGCGCGCCCGCACCTTGCCCCCGAGCCAGCCGCCGAGGACGGACCCGACGGCGAAGAGCCAGAAGAAGCTGCTCTGGATGACACCGAACCGGGCGTCGTCCAGTCCCAGATCCTCCTTCATGCCGACCCCGGCCAGCCCCACCACGACCTTGTCGGCGTAGTTGATCAGCATCAGACAGACAAGCAGGGCGAGGACGATCCACGCCCTGCGGCGCACGGAGGCCACTCGGCCCGGGACCGATCCCCCCGACTGGGGCTCGGACACTTCCTGCTGTTCGACGGCCATGACGGGGCTCCCTTGTCCAGCTGGGCAAATGTGGCTGGAAGTGAAGCACCTCTAACTCTCGCGAACAAGGGATCAACTTGATATTGACTGGCACTGGACGCAGGGGTGAGTTCTCTCTAACTTGACAGAGTTCGACTCGCGCGGAGGTGAAGATGAACGAGCTGCACACCGGCCTGCCGGCACGGTCCCCACATCCGGCCCACCGGTCTCCCGGGCTCCCCGACGAATCAGCCAAGGACGGCGCCGCCCGCGTGCTGCGCCATGCGGCGACGCTGCTCCATCCCCGGATCCCCGCCTTCGCCGAATCGGCCCTGACGGAGCTGCGCAGCGTCAGCTCCTACTACGGGAACCCCCTGCTGTCCCCACCCGACCTGCGGGAATCCGCCCACACCGCACTGGAGTGCTTCGTCGGCGGGATGGTGGACCCCAGCCGCATGTCGGAGTCCGGCGAATACGCCTGGCACACCGGCGGCAGACGGGCAGAGGAGGGCGTGCCCCTCCAGGCCGTCCTGCACGCCTTCAGGGTCGGGGGCGCCGAGATCTGGGACACCCTGGTCGGCCTCGTCATGCGCGACTGCCCCGAGCAGGGGCATCTGATGGCGTTCGCCGCCAACGAGGTGTGGGGCCGGGTCGACCGCGACACCGCCCTGGTCGTCGAGGCGCACCGGCGCGCCGCCGGCCGTCTGCCCGAGGACGACGGTCGCAAGCGGCTGCCGCTGCTGAAGATCCTGCTGAGGGGGTACACCGAGGCCACCCGGGTGTCGGCCATCGCGGTCGCGCTCGGCCTGCCGCTGCACGCCCGCTACGCGGTGGTGCTGCTCCGTGGCGCCACCGCGGAGCGCTCCGTGACGGAGCCGGCCCGAGAGGTGCGCGACGGGATGGAGCTGCACTGGTGTCCCCAGGAGGACGGCCTGGCCGTGGTGGCCCTTCTCGGTGACCGCTCCGTCGAGGACCTCGCGACGGCGATCGCGATGCCACCGGGACTGCGCGGCGGGATCAGTACCGTCGTGTCCGGCCTCATGGAGCTCGGGCGCGCACGGGAGCTCGCGGAGCTCGCCCTGAGCGGCTGCTCGACGGACGGCCAGCTCACCTGCCTCGCGGACCGGCTGCCCGGGGCGTTCATCCTCGCCCGCCCGGATCTGGCCAAGGAGTTCTCCGTCCAGGTCCTCGGCGCCGTGCTGGAGGCGGACCCGGTGGAGCGTGATCAGCTGCTGGCCACGCTGGCGGCCTGGCTGGACTGTCAGGGCTCGACGGAGGAGGCGGGCAAGCGTCTGTACTGCCACCGCAACACCGTGCTCAACCGGCTGCGCCGGCTGGAGCGGCTCACGGGGCGGCTGCTGGCCCGCCCGCGGGACGTGGTCGACCTGGCGTTCGCGCTGGAGTCGCACCGGCTCATCGAAGGACAGAGCCCATGAGTGAGCAAGGGTTAACTTTCTGGTACGTATCCGCTTTCCTGCGGAGGCTTGGAGTAGGACATGAGGGTGAGCAGGTGATCACCCGAATGCTCGGGTGCGGTAGTTTTCCCAGATGACCGACAGCGAGGGACGAGCGGCGATGCAGACCGAGGGGACCAGGCGGAGGACCGCACGCAGGCCTCCTGACCGCAAGGCCCGGATCGTCGCCGCCGCGGCCGGTCTCTTCCGTACCCGTGGCTATCACAACGTCTCCCTGGCCGACGTGGCGAGCGAGGTGGGGATCACCGCCCCCGCCCTCTACCGGCATTTCCGCGGCAAGCCCGACCTGCTGCTCCACGTTGTGGAGTCCACCGTCGCCGCGGTCGCCGCGTCCGTCGCGGCCGCTCCCGACCTCGACACCTATCTCCGCGCGTGCGCTTCCGAGACCCAGGATCGCCGCGGGTCGGCCGTCCTGTGGCAGCGTGAAGCGCGCCACCTGCCGGAGGAGCGCCGCAAGGAACAGCGTCACGCGCTGAACGGCGTCGCCGAGGCGATCGGCGAGCTGATCCACCGCGCCCGGCCCGAACTGGGCCACGCCGACCGGCAGCTGCTCGCCTGGTCCGTCCTCGCCGTGTACGGCTCCGTCTCCTGGCACCGCACGTCGCTCCCCCGCCGCCGCTTCGAGGAGCTGCTGTACCGGCTCGCGTACGCCGCGGCGCACTGCCCGCTCGGAACCAGCCCGGCCACCGGGACCGCGCCGGCGCCGGGCGGTTACGCGGGCCTCACGATGTCCCGGCGCGAGGAGATCCTCGTCGAGGCGATCCGGCTCTTCGACGAGCGGGGTTTCCAGTCGGTGAGCACCGACGACATCGGCGAGGCCGCCGGCGCGACGGGCCCCAGCATCTACAAGCACTTCCCCACCAAGACGGACCTGCTGGTCGCCGCCGTGATGCGGGGCGGCGAGCAGCGCCGCGCCGGTACGGCACAGGCACTCTCCGAGGCAGGGACCCCGCACGAGACGCTGGAGCGGCTGCTGCGCTCGTACGTCGACTTCGCCGTCGGCCAGAGCCACCTGATCGGTCTGCTGATCGGCGAGCTCGACCAGCTGCCGGAGAAGGAACGCAAGGCGGCACGCCAGACCCAACGCGAGTACCTCGGGCTCTGGGTGCGACTCCTCGACGAGGTGCGCCCCGGTCTCGACCCGGCAGAGGCGAGGATCACGGTCGTCGCCGTCCTCACCGTCATCGACAACGCGGCGCGGACGGGCGCTTCAGGCGATCGCCCGGACCTCGCCGATCGACTGACCGAGATCGGCTCCGCCGTTCTGCTGGCGGAGAGCACCGCCGACCGGGCGTAAGGGTGCTCCCGCGCCCCCCGGTCACGGGGTCACGAGCGGGAAATGGGGGTCGAAGGTCTCGATCACGGCCCCGAGCGCGGTGAGCGCCGCCATGTCGCCCTCGGTGGTCAGGCCGTGCCGCTCGACGGCTTCGGCAGCACGGCCGGGGGCGAGGAGAAGCCCGGCGAGCGCGGCCTTGGGGCCCTTCACCGTCAGCTGCGCGTCGCCGGCGTGGCCGGGGCGGGCGTTCAGGACACCGTTGCGCACCCACATGGTCCACTCCCCGCCGGAGTCGGCGAAGGTGAAGTCGATGCGGATGTCGGCGTCGACGGCTTTCGCACCGTCGACGTGGACGCCGACGAAGTCGAAGAGCAGATCGACGGGCATGGCCAGGATGGTGTCGATGCTGTCGGTGTGGACACCGCCCTCCGCCCGCACGCCCTCGCGGAGTTCCTGCGCGGCGGTGAGGAAGATGGCCCGGTACTGCGGGACTTCGGCCTGGTACCCGAGCTGTTCGTAGGCGTCGGCCTGGAGGTTCCTGGCCTCGGTGTCGTCGGGGTCGGCGAAGACGAGGTGGTGGAGGACCTGGACGGCCCACCGGTAGTCGCCGCCGTCGATCGCGTCACGGCCCTCCTGGAGGATCCTGTCGCGGCCGATGAGGTCGACGTGCCGCCTGGCGTGGTCCTGGGGCAGCAACGGCATGATGGTGGCCGGATCCCCGTCCCAGAAGCCGAGTTCCTTGTGGAAGACGGCGCGCACGTTGTGGTGCAGGCCGCCGTGGTAGTAGCGGTTGAACCACTTCTTCCCGATGGCATCGGGCAGTTCGACGATCTCGGCGGCCTCCAACGGCGTCAGGCCCTGGTTGGCGAGGCGCAGCGCCTGGTCGTGGATGTACTTGTACATGTCGCGCTGGGACTCGAGGAACGCCACGACGTTCTCGTTGCCCCACACCGGCCACGTGTGCGGGCCGTAGTGGACCTCGGCTTCCTCGCCCCAGCGGACCAGGGTCTCGTCCAGATAGCGGGCGAAGTTCCGGGCGTCGCGCGTGCGGGCGCCGCGGATGGTCTGGATGTTGTGCATGGTGTGGTTGGCGTTCTCCGCGCAGGTGAGCGCCTTGATCGCGGGGATCCAGATGTGCATCTCCTCCGGCGCCTCGGTGTCCGGGGCGTAGAAGAACTCGAACTCCCAGCCGCCGAGCGTACGCGTCTCGCCCGTCCGGGTGACGGGGTCGGTGGGCGGGATGTAGCTGAACTTCGTGCGGAAGCCGTCGTCCTCGGACCCGATGCCGCCGGTGACCACCCCGCAGTCGCAGTGCGGCAGCAGCAGCCCGAAGGTGTACGCCATGCGGCGGGACATCGCGTTGCCGGTGATGACGTTCTCGCCGATCGCGTGCTTGTTGAACGACTCGATCGTGCCCGGTGCGATGATCGGGATCTTGCCGGAGGCGACATCGGCCTCGTCGACGATCCCCTTGATCCCGCCGTAGTGGTCGAAGTGGGTGTGGGTGTAGATCGCGGCCACCACCGGTTTGTCGTTCCTGGTCTCGCGCCGGAACAGTTCAAGACTGGCCTTCGCCAGTCCGACGTCGGTACCGAAGTCGATGACGACGAGACCGTCCGGGGCGTCCACGATCGTGATGTTCGCGCTCAGCCGCACCTGGTAGAGACCCTCGACGACCTCGTAGAGGCCCTCCCGCTTGATCAGCTGGGACTGCCGCCACAGGCTCGGGTTCACCGAGTCCGGGGCCGGCGCGTCGTCCGCGACGTAATCGAGCATCCGCCCGTCCCGCAGCAGGTCGCCCTCGGCGCTGTACAGCTTCTCCGGGAAGGCGGCGACGAACCCGCGATCCACGTCGGCGAAGTCGGCGCGGTCCCCCATCGCGTACGCGGCTTCCGCGGCCTTGTTGATCTCTGCGGTGAAGGACGACGCCTGCTGTGAACCGGCCACCCTGATCTCCGTCCCCTACACGAAGCGCCAAAAGTCATAAATGCAACAACTCGGACGGTAGTAGGCGACTCACTCCGTCGCCACCGCACCCCGTGATGCCTCCGCACGTTGTGCCGCGTCCCATCGGAACCGTCGTCGCGAGGGAGCCGGCACACGATCGGCCCGCGCGGCCGTGGCGGGGCCCTGTACCCCTGGACGCCGATCTCACCGGCGCCGCATGCTGCGGGCCTCCGGCCTGTGCGAAGCGGGGCGACCCTCCCGGATCGTCCACCGCCACCAAGCCCGTCACCGCGGCTCCGCGCGACGATCAGCTGTTCACGGCCGGCCTCACTTCTCGCTCCGTACAAGAAAGCGGGCCGCATGAGCTCGTCCTCCCCACCCCAAACCCCGTCCCCGCCTCCGACAGCGGCGTCGTCCGGTGCGCTGGAGGTCCAGGGCCTCTCCGTGACGTACGGACGGTCGGTGACCGCGCTCCACGACGTGTCGCTCAGCGTCCCGACCGGGGGCATCGTGACGATGCTCGGCGCGAACGGCGCCGGCAAATCCACCCTCCTTCGCGCCGTGTCCGGCACCCTGCCGCTGCACTCCGGATCCGTGAGCGGCGGCCGCGTCGCCTTCGGCGGGGTTCCCCTGACAGGCCGCCCGGCGGCCGACGTCGTGGCCGCCGGCGTGGTGCAGGTTCCCGAGGGCCGCCGCGTCTTCGCCGGGCTGTCCGTCGCCGACAACCTCAGGGCCGGACGCCTGGGCGTCCGCGGCCGAGGCCGCGAGGACGCCCGCCGGGCCACCGCCGAGGTGTACGAGCTCTTCCCGGTCCTCGCAGAGCGGCGCGGGCAGGCCGCCGGGCTGCTCTCCGGCGGTGAACAGCAGATGCTCGCCATCGGGCGCGCCCTGATGGCACGGCCCCGGCTGCTGCTGCTCGACGAGCCGTCCCTAGGCCTCGCGCCCCTCGTGGTCGCCAGGATCGCCGAGGTGGTCCGGCACATCAACGCACAGGGCACCGGCATCCTGCTGGTCGAACAGAACGCGGCCCTCGCCCTGGAGCTTGCGGACCACGCCTACGTGCTCGACGTCGGCCGGGTCCGGCTCGAAGGACCCGCCGCGGAGCTGTCCCGCTCCGACGAGGTCCGCCGCCTGTACCTCGGTGAGCGCCCCGAGAGCGACGATCCGCAGTTCGACGGCGACGAGGACGAGGCGGAATCCGTCGCCCCGCTGGGCAGGTGGTCCCGTTGATCCGCGATCTGCTGCGCCACGCCGCCTCCCCCGCCACCACGTACCCGAGCCACGAAGCGCCGACGCTGACCGTCGAGGACGTGACCGTACGATTCGCCGGCCTGACCGCCCTGGACGGCGTCGGGTTCACCGTCGCACCGGGCAGTGTCCACGCGTTGATCGGCCCGAACGGGGCCGGCAAGTCCTCCTGCTTCAACGTCCTCTCTGGGGTCTACCGCGCCGCGAGCGGCAGCGTGCGCTTCGGCGAGGCCGAGCTGACCGCCCTTCCACCGCACCGGATCGCCGCCCTGGGCGTGGCCCGGACCTTCCAGAACATCGTCCTCACCCGGGGAACCGTCGCGGACAACCTGATGCTGGGCCGCCAGACCCTGACCCGGGCCGGATTCACCGCCACGGCGCTGCGCCTCCCGAGCGTGGTGCGTGAACAGCGCGAGCACCGCGAACGGGTGCGGGACATCGCCGAGTTCACCGGGCTCGGAGCACTCTTCGACGCACCGGTCGCCCTCCTGTCGTACGGGGACCGCAAGCGGGTCGAACTCGCCCGGGCACTCTGCATGGAACCGAGGCTGCTGCTCCTCGACGAGCCCGTGGCGGGCATGAACACCACCGAACGCCTCGGCATGGCCCGCACCATCGCCCACATCAGGGACGCCCTCGGCATCTCCGTCCTGATCGTCGAGCACGACATGGGGATGGTGATGCGGATGGCGGACGAGGTGACCGTCCTGGACTTCGGCCGCCGGATCGGCGGTGGAACGCCGGAGGCCGTACAACGTGATCCAGCGGTCGTCCAGGCGTACCTGGGCGGCGGTCCCGCCGACACGGCGGTCGACGACACCGCCCCGGATTCCGCCCCTGAACCCGGTGCCCCGCACGTGGAGGAAGCCTCATGAACACGCTGATCCAGACGCTGTTCAACGGCGTGGCCCTCGGCTCCGTCTACGCTCTCGTGGCCCTCGGCTTCTGTCTCGTCTTCAAGGCGTCCGGCGCGGTGAACTTCGCCCACGGATCGCTGCTGTTGCTGGGCGGCTACCTGGTCGCGGTCCTGCACGAGCCGCTCGGCTTCACCGGCGCGCTCGCCGTCGCCGCGGCCGGGACAGCGGCCGCCGCGGCACTCGAAGCACTTGTCCTGCGCCGGGTGGCGCGGGCGAACGGTCCTGCCGTGCCCACCATCCTGACCATCGGCGTCGACATCCTCCTGCTCACCGAACTCGCCCGCCGGATCGGCGGCGACGTCCTCGGCACCGGCGACCCCTGGGGAGCCGCCGTCCTCACCATCGGTGACGTGACCGTCGCCCAGGCCAGGATGTACTCGCTCCTTGCCGCCGCGCTCCTGGTCGGCGCGTTCCTGGCGGCCTTCCGGTGGACGGGCTGGGGCCTGTCCATGCGCGCGTACTCCTCCGACGCCGAAGCCGCCGCCCTGATGGGCGTACGAGGCGACCGGCTGCGCATGAGCGCGTGGCTGCTCGCGGGTGCGCTGGCCGCGGTGGCCGCCGTGTTCCTGGCGGCGTTCCCCGGCACCGGCATCGACCGGACCACCGGCCAGATCGCCCTCGCCGCCTTCCCCGCGGCGGTGCTCGGCGGACTCGGCTCGGTCGGCGGCGCGCTGCTGGGCAGTCTGCTGGTCGGCATGGCGGAGGCTCTGGCGACCGGCTATCAGCAGCAGTTGAGCGGTCTCGGCTCCGGCCTCGCCGAGGTCGTCCCGTACGCCGTGATGGTGCTGGTCCTGATCGTCCGGCCGCAGGGCCTGCTCGGAGCCAAGGAGTCCACCCGTGTCTGACCCTTCCACGAAGGCCCCTACGTCCCTGGTGCACCGGCTGCGCGCTCTCGGCCCCCGGCGGATCGTCGCTCTGGCCGGCTGCCTGCTACTCCTCGCCCCGCCCCTCTATCTCTCCTCCTTCTGGCTGCAGACCGGGCTGTTCGCCATGGTCGCGGTGATCGCCGCCATCGGCCTGAACCTTCTGGTGGGAACGGCCGGACAGCTCTCCCTCGGCCATGCCTTCTTCCTGGCGGTGGGGGCGTACGGCTACACCTGGCTCGCCGACGACCCCCACCGCTCGGGAACGACGGAGCTCTCGGGCCTCGGGCTTCCCCCGCTGCTCGCGTTCGTCGCGGCGGTGCTGCTCGCCGGTGTGGCGGGCGCCGCCTTCAGCCCCCTGTCGGGTCGGCTGCGCGGCATGTACCTCGGGGTCGCCACGCTGGCCCTGATCTTCTTCGGCCACCACGCGATGCTCAACGCCGAGTCGTACACGGGCGGTTTCAACGGCCGGACGGTCCCCGACATGGAGATCCTCGGGCTGAGCCTGGGAGACGCCGACGACGGCCTGGCGGTGCTCGGCGTGCCGTTCGGCGGTCTGGAGCGGCTCTGGTACTTCGGCCTGGTGCTGGTCGCGGTGGCCGCCCTGGCGGCCAGGAACCTCCTCAAGGGCCGTCCCGGCCGGGCCCTCGGAGCACTGCGCGACAGCGAGGTGGCCGCCGCCGTGATGGGGGTCCCCGCCGCCCGCTACCGCGCCGCCGCCTTCACCGTCTCGTCGATGTACGCCGGGGCCGCCGGAGCACTCCTCGCCCTGGCCGCCCAGCGGGTCGTACCCGACTACTTCAGCCTGCTGCTGTCCATGGACATGCTCGCGATGATCGTGATCGGCGGTCTCGGCTCCGTGGCGGGCGCGGCGGTCGGGGCCGTCTTCGTCAGCGTGCTCCCGCAGCTGCTCTCCCACTACTCCGACGCCCTTCCGCTGGTGGTGTCCGCCGGGTCCTCCGAGCCGGGCCTCGGCTCGGCCGACGCCGCGCGCTTCCTCTACGGTGCCGCGCTGGTCCTGACCCTGGTCTTCGCCCCGGGAGGACTCGTCAGCCTCCGCGGCGGGCGGGCCGCCCGCGTCCTGCGGGGTCTGCCACGGCCGCGTCGCCCGGCCCCCACCGCGCTGTCCACCTTCCCCCAGCCTTCCGCCGGTGCCACCACCGGCGGCGACACCCTCAAGGAGCACACACCGTGAACCGCAGAAAGACCCTCGCAGCCGCCGCGGCGGCCACCTCCCTGGCCGTCGTCCTGGCCGGCTGCAGCACCAAGGGCGGCGAATCGGCCTCGTCCACCGACAAGGCGGGCATCAAGACGGGCCCCGGCATCACGAACGACAAGATCAGCGTCGGGGTCCTGACCGACCTGAGCGGTCCGGTCGCGCCGCTCGGCAAGAGCGCCCTCCAGGCCGAGCAGCTCTATCTGAAGCAGGTGAACGCCGCGGGCGGCGTCTGTGGACGGACGATCGAGCTGGTGGTCCGCGACCACGGACTCGACGTGCAGAAGGCCGTCGCCGCCTACGCCGAGGTCGAGCCGCAGATCGCGGCGCTCGGCCAGCTGAGCGGCTCGGCGCAGACCGCGGCGCTGCTGGACGGCATCGAGAAGGACAAGCTCCAGTCGATCCAGATCGGTGCCTCCGGCACCGTCCTGGGCAAGCCCCACCTGCGCCTGATGGCCAGCACGTACGACATCGACATGGTCAACGGTGTCGGCTTCCTGGTGAAGGCCGCGAAGCTGAAGAAGGGCGACAAGGTCGGTCACGTCTTCATCGAGGGCGAGTACGGCGGCAACGCGGCCGAGGGCGCCAGGTTCGCCGCCCAGAAGGCCGGTCTCACGCTCGTCGCGCAGACCGTGAAGCCCACCGACAAGGACCTCACCGCGCAGGTGACCGCGCTGCGCGCGGCGGGCGTCAAGGCCATCGTGTTCAGCGGCGTCCCGGCCCAGACCGCGTCGCTCGTCGGCGTCGCGGCCGCCACCGGCCTGAAGGTGCCGGTGCTCGCCAGCGCCCCGGCCTACGTGCCCCAGCTGCTGGCCACACCGGCGAAGCCGGCCCTGGAGAAGCTGCTGTACGTGGCCAGTCCCTGGCCCGCCCTGAGCGTCGACGAGCCGTCGGTGAAGAAGCTGGTCGACGACTACACCAAGGCGTACCCCAAGGATCCGGTGAACCAGGCGGCGCAGGCCGGCAACGGGGCCGCCTCCCTCCTCGTGGGCACCCTCAAGGCGGCCTGCGAGAAGAAGGACCTCAGCCGCGACGGCATCAGCAAGGCCCTGCGCAGCCTCACCGCGTACGCCGAGGGCTTCCACGAGCCGCAGGACTTCTCCGACCCGGCCAAGGCGTCCAGCACGAAGACGTACATCGCCCAGCCCGCCGCGGGCGTCCCCGGCGGCATGAAGCAGATCCAGGACGCCACTGAGGACCCGGCACTCGCCGAGTACCTCGCCGCGCACGGAAGCTGATACATCGGGCGCGGTGACATGACTGCACGGGACGCCGAACGGCGTCCCGTGCAGTCGTCGTTGCGCCCCTGCCCGGCTGCTGGGCCGGGATCCGGTTCCGCCCGGGAGCCGTCGTCCGCGGCCTGCTCCAGGCCGGTGCCGGTGCCGTGGCAGGAGTTCCATGCCGTCCCCCGGGACCGGGCCCGCGGGGGCGGTGGTCACAGGCCTGGGAGCGGCGAGTCCGCAGTGGACTCGCCGCTCCGGAAGCCCCGCCCAGAGGGCTCGGTCAGCTGGCCAGCTTGATCCGCAGGATGCTGCCCGACGCCTGGGTGACGTAGAGGACCCGGCTCTGGTCCTCGCCGGGGAACTTGCTGAACCGCACACTGGTGGGGTTGTCCAGGAAGGCGTTGGCGACCACGCAGTGGCTGCCATCCGCCGGGTTCACCCGCAGCAGCTTGTCGGAGAGGAAGCCGACCGCGTACAGGTAGCCGTCCGGACCGTAGGTCAGGTCGTCGAGGCCTTGGGTGGCGACCATCGAAAGCCTGGCGATCACCCGCGCCTGGGCGGGGTCGGCCAGCGGAATCGCGGTGATCGGCGACGTGGGGTCGGACGTCGAGGTGGCGTAGAGGGTGTCGCCGGCCACCACGGCGCCGTTCAGGCCCCACTGATCGGCGGCCTGGCTCCAGGCGGTGTCCAGCGAGCCATCGGGGCGGATCTTCACCACGCCGTCGTGGGGGCCCGTCTCGGTGCTGCCCGCGTTGGTGACGTAGTAGTTGCCCTCCGCGTCGAACGCCCCGCCGTTGGCCATCTTGAGGTCGCTGACGAAGCGCACCCGCGGCGCCGCCGCGTTCTGCGGGTCGAGGCGGTCCACCGCCGCCCGCCCGTTCTCCTGAAGTATCTGCTCCGCGAAGCCGTTGCCATGGTTGACGTAGAGCTGGCCGCCGTGGAGGCGCACCGCGCCGGGGTTGTCGGCGTAGCGGGTCTCCAGACGCGTCCCTGCGGAGTCGTACCGCTCCACCTGATCGCCGGTGTTGTTGCTGACCCACATCGTGCCCTGGGCGTCGAAGTCCAGGTTCTCGTACCAGTGGGTGAGAGCGGTGCCGCCGTGGTGGAAGACCGAGAGCTGCTTCTGCAGAGCACCCGGGCAGGGCAGATCAAGGGCGGCCGCCGGGGACGCGGAGGCGACGACCGTCGAACCGGTCACGGCAGCCGCCACAAGCAGGCCGGTCAGCCTTCGGCTACGACGTACGGCGCAGCGGATCATGTTGGGCATGTGCATGCGATTCCCTTGTCGTGGAGGTAAGACCGACCGGCGAATCGGGGGGGAGGAAGGAGTGGGGCTGGGTGCGTGCAGCTGCAAAGCTGAGGATTGAGGCATGGCGGAGCCATGGTGATCGACGACAACGCCGCAGATGCGCGTGCCCAGCCCCGCGACGCCGCCCCCCATTTGCCGGTCGGTCTAAGGACCGTCCGCCATGTTCCAGCCGCCACCGGCGGCGCGACAGGGTGATCACGACAAGCTGTCCCAAGTCTGTGGGAGGTCACACCGACAGCGCGACGACTTGGGTGCGGGCACCGCTTCAGCCGTCGCGGCGGCTATGAGGTCCGACCGGCTCAGCCACGCGCTTGACGCCCGCACTGTCGACCGACACACCGAAAACCGCGATGAGTTCGCCGCCCGCCCGGACCGCCCAGGCCTGTTCGCCCGCCACCCTGACGCAGCAGACGAAGGACCCGCTGGTCAGCTACTCATCGAAGAAGCTCGGGTTTTTCCGGGCTCCTTCGGCGAGGCGCACCACGCACCAGGAGACGCGAACCCGCGAAAGCCGCCCGCGGGTCTGGGCGGTTGGCGATCACGGCGGTGGGTGGGCAGGAGCTGGTGCCGTATCTGCGGTCCGCCGGATCTTCCGTGATGCGCGGAGCGCGGGAGGGCGGACTGTCGCCGAGCGGATACCGGGCCTGAGCTTCGAGGACCTGCGGTGACTTCCGCACATCGGGTCGCCGGCCTGGGCATGGGCCGGAAGCTGAGGCGACCTTCGCCGACCATGCGCCCCGGCCCAGGTGGCTTCCGGACGTGACCGCTCGCCGGGTCGCACGACCAGCGGGACTGTGACGCGTGGAACTTCTCGGGGCCTGCCGTTGTGCCGGGCCACCGGATTCGGCACGGGGGACCGCCGGTCGTGCACGAAGTCTTGTCCGGTCGTGGGGGAGCCGCTGATGGTCTCCTCAGCACCCGCCGCCGCGGCGCCGGGCCGGGCCTCCCCTGTGCTTACGGGAGGGACCGGGCCCGCTCTCGTGTCGGCCGCCCCCAAGAATGGAGCCATCCGTGAACAGACGTTCGCATGCCACGGCCCGCCGGTCGTGGGCCCGCACGCTCGGTGCCAGTCTCGTGGCCGCGTTCGTGGCCGCCCTGCTCGCCCCCGCCCCGGCCGCCTCGGCCGCGGCGGAGCCGTCGCTGAACACCCCGGTCGCCACCCTCGACGCGGCCCTACGCTGTCCCTCCTCCTTCGCCCACCCCGACCGTGAGCCGGTGTTGCTGGTCCACGGCACCAGCTCCACCTATGACGAGAGCTGGGGCTGGAACTACGCCCCGGCCCTTCGCGACGCGGGCTACGACGTCTGCGGCGTCGAGCTCCCCAACCGGACGATGGGCGACATCCAGGACTCGACCGAGTACGTCGTCCACGCCATCAACAAGATCCAGGCCGCCACCGGCCGCAAGGTCGACGTCATCGGCCACAGCCAGGGCAACATGCAGATGCGCTGGGCGCTCAAGTGGTGGCCGAGCCTGCAGGCCAAGGTCGACGACGCGGTCTTCCTGGCCAACCCCGGCCACGGCATCGGCGCCGGCAACCTCTTCTGCGTCGGCTGGTGCGCACCGGCGCTGCATCAGTTCAGCGTCGGATCCAACTTCCTCGCCGCCCTCAACGCCGGCGACGAGACCCCCGGCGCCGTCTCCTACACCAACATCTACAGCCTCACCGACGAGGCGATCATCCCCTTCACGACAGCGCCCCTGGACGGTGCCAAGAACATCGCGGTCCAGGACGTCTGCCTCGGCCGCGTCGTCGCCCACTTCAGCATGCTCTACGACGCCGTCACCTACAAGCTGGTCCTGGACGCCCTGTCGCACGACGGCACGGCCATCCCCAGCCGGCTGCCGTTCGGCAAGTGCCTGGACGTCAACCTCCCGGGCGTCTCGGCCGCCGAGGCCACGGCGGCCACGGCGATCACCGCCGCGCAACTGAGCGGAGAACTCCTCAACGCCACGAAGGTCCCGGCCGAGCCCCCGCTGCGGGCCTACGCCTCCTGACGCGCCGCCCGAAGCACGAAAGCGGGCCCGTGCCGCCCACCCGGCGGCGCGGGCCCGCAGCGCGTTCAGGCAGGATGTGCGTCCAGTGCTTGGGGCCCTCGCCGCCGTCGTCGGGCAACAGCAGCGGGATGTCACGGCGGCCCGACGGTGACCGCCGGCGCGACATGGATGGGCCGGTTCGTCCCGGAGCCAGCGCGGATCTTCACACGGAGCCACACCGGACGACGAGCTTTCCGACGTGTCGGCCGTGTTCGAGATCGTCGTGAGCCTTCCCGGATGTCGTCGAGTGCATAGACGTGAAGAGGGCCCGGGGTGGTGAATCCGGCGGCGATGTCGTCGAGGCGGAGCTGAAGGACATCGGCCGGCAGGTCGCCCGCTTCCCCCGAGTAGGCGGTCAGGCGGACACTCCGCGGGAGGTAGCCGATCGGGTAGAAATCGGGCACGGTCCACTGGTTGGACAGCATTCCCGTGAAACAGACCGTTCCGTGCACGGCGGTCGCCCTCAGGGTGTCGGGCAGGGTGGGCGTCCCCACGAGCTCCAGTGCGGCGTCGACGCCCGAGGGGACGACCTCGCGGACCTGATCGGCGATCCTGCCGTCGTCGACGAGCGGGTGGTGCACTCCGTGGTCGGTGAGCACCTGGAGGCGGTCGGGGTGGCGCGTGGTGGAGAGGACCGTCGCCCCACGCTCGCGGGCGAGCGTGGGCGTGGCGAGGCCGAGTGCCGACGTTCCGCCCCGGATCAGCAGGGACTGTCCGGGGCCCAGGTCGAGGCCCACGGTGAGGGAGCCGAGGGCGGTCTGGAGGGTCTCCGGGACGGCACCGATGACTTCCCAGGGCAGGTCGGAGTGGAAGGGGATCACCTGGGAGGCCGGCACGACGGTGTACTCGGCGTACCCGCCGTCGAAAACGCGCCCCATGCCGCCCATCATGGTCGCGACCTGCGTGCCCCGGGGGAGAAGCCCCCTGGGGTCGACGTCGATCGTGCCGACGGCCTCGATGCCGAGAACCCGGGGGAAGGTGACGCCTGGGCCAGGCCGAGCCGGGTGTGGGGTTCCGAGCGGTTCAGGCCGAAGGCCTCGACCTTGATCCGAACCCATTCCGAAGGAGGCTCGGGGACGGGCCGCTCCACCACCTGAAGGCGCTCGATGCCGCCAGGGCGGTCGAGGACGACGGCACGCGTGGGTCCGGTCATGCCCACGGCTCCTCGGATCGTTGCGGGTGGAAGTGGCGAAGTTCCCCGACGTCGGGCGCGAGGTCGGCGATGACGGCGCCGAAGTCGGGTTCACCGTCGACGGCGACACCGCTCATGCCGTGACTGGCTCCGCAGGCCACGTGACGGTCCACGCCGACGGGACGCGGAGTCCGGAGGAGAACCGAGAGCTGTTCGTCCTCGCCCGCACCTCCGACGGGTAGCGCATCGCGCGATACACGTTCAACAGGACCGCCCCGGCGCAGACGGACCTCTGCCCCTCTGCGGCCCTCAGTGCACGGCGGTGCGCTGAGCCGAGGTACCGAACCCGCGTCGGCCGGCACGCGCGAGGGCACTCTCCTCGTGTCGCGGGCCGTCGACAGTCTCGGCGAAGGACGTGCCTGCCTGGGTGAGGCCGCGTCGCAGGATCCTCGGGGTGGGGCACGAGCTGATCGGCGACCAGCTCGCCGATGAGGCCGCCAGTTGGCAGCCTAGAGCGGGCGAGGGCACCGACGGCTTCGGCTGCCCTGCGGAGCGCAGTGGGGCGACCGAGCCGAGAGAGGCCCGTACGAGCCGGGTCGGGCCCACTGTCGTGGCGGCTGTCCCCATAGGGAGCCATCCACGTGCCTCCTCCTTCGGCTCGCCGGCACGCATCAGCCCCGGGGCGCGGTTCGCGGCAACGCGGGGAGCACCTGGACACGATGCGCCGGTACGGGGCGGCGCCGACGCGCGCGGGCCCGTGCCGCCGGGCGGCACGGGCCCGTCGTCAGGGGCGGGGTCAGGACAGGGCGTAGGCACGCAGGGAGGGTTCGACCCAGACCTTGGTGGCGTTCAGGAGCTCCGCGTTCATGTTCGCGGCGGCGACCCCGGTCGCCGCGGTCGCCTCGGCGGCTGAGACACCGGGGAGGTTGACGTCGAGGCACTTGCCGAGCGGCAGCCGGCCGGGGTCGGCCGTGCCGGAGTGCGAGAGCGCGTCGACGACCAGCCCGTAGGCGACGGAGTCGTACAGGAAGCCGAAGTGAGTGACGGTGCGCCCGGGGCAGACGCTCTGCATCGAGATGTTCGCGGAGCCGCTCACCGGCGCGGTCGTGACGGGGACGATTGCCTCGTCGGTGAGGCTGTAGAGGTTGGTGTAGGAGACGGCGCCGGGGGTCTCGTCGCCGGCGTTGAGGGCGGCGAGGAAGTTGGATCCGACGCTGAACTGATGCAGTGCGGGGGCGCAGAGGCCCGTGCAGAAGAGGTTGCCGGCGCCGATGCCGTGGCCGGGGTTGGCCAGGAAGACCGCGTCGTCGACCTTGGCCTGCAGGCTCGGCCACCACTTGAGCGCCCAGCGCATCTGCATGTTGCCCTGGCTGTGGCCGATGACGTCGACCTTGCGGCCGGTGGCGGCCTGGATCTTGTTGATGGCGTGGACGACGTACTCGGTCGAGTCCTGGATGTCGCCCATCGACCTGTTGGGCAGGTCGACCGTGCAGACGTCGTAGCCCGCGTCGCGCAGCGCTGGGGCGTAGCCCCAGCCCCAGCTCTCGTCGGCGGTGGAGCTGGTGCCGTGGACGAGCAATACCGGCTCGCGGTCGGGGTGGGCGAAGGAGCTGGGGCAGTGCAGGGCCGCGTCGAACGTGGCGATCGGGGTGGCCAGCACCGGTTCGGCGGCCGCGTTGGCCGGAGAGGCGGGGCCGAGCAGGGCGACGACGAACATACCCACCAGGGCTGCAGCGAGGGCGTTCAGCCTCTGGTGTCGCGGGGTGTTGGACGGTCTGTTCAAGGTGACTCCTGTGAGTGGTGTCGTGTCCGGAAGGCCGCCCCGGGCGCATGCCTGAGGGGGCCTTCATCCAGGACACCGGAAGGGACGACGAGTGAATCGGAGGATCACCTTCCAGGCGCCGGTCAGGGCGGACAACCCTTCGCGCACAGCCTGGCGGGCTCCGCCGCGATTCGTGTGGGCGATCACAAGCGAACGTTCCGTGCGCTGCCTCCGGGCACAACGCGCGCCCGTCCGGCCTGGTCGGCAGCCTGTCGCCCGGCTTGACCCGCCCGCCGCCGGGCAGGACCGCACCGAGGTGACGCGCGTAGATATAGGGGGCGGTACTCCTGCGGCGCGAGGCCGCAGGCGTACCGCCCCTCCTCTCAGTCGCTCGTGGCGGCGTCTTCGATGAGCCGGTCGCGCAGCGCGGTCTTGAGGATCTTGCCGGTGGGCGTCAGCGGCAGGAAGTCGACCACGCGCAGGTCACGGACCTTCTGGTAGGGCGCGACGCGCTCGGCCACGTACACCATCAGCTCGTCGGCCAGCTCATCCGCTTCCGCGACGCCGGGGCGCAGGACGACGAAGGCGGCCGGGATCTCGCCCGCGTTCGCGCTCGGGGCGCCCACGACCGCGGCCTGGGCCACGGCCGGATGGCTGCAGAGGATCTCCTCCAGCGGCTGCGGATAGACGTTGTAACCCTTGTAGATGATCATGTCCTTGGCGCGTCCGACGAGGAAAAGATGGCCGTGTTCGTCGAGGCGCCCCATGTCGCCGGTGCGCAGCCAGCCGTCGGCGAACTGCTCCGCCGTCAGCTCGGGCTGCCCGTGGTACCCGTCGGCGACCTGTGGGCCGCTCGCCCACACCTCACCCGTCTCCCCCACCCCGAGGACGGCGTGCGTGTCCGGCGAGCGGATCTCGATGCGGGTGTCGAACACCGCGATGCCGACACTTCCCACCGGAGTCGCGACGGTCGGGTTCGGCGGGGCGCCGGCGAGCCCCATGCTCGCCTCGGTGAGTCCGTACCCCTCGCAGACCAGGGCGTTCGGGAAGACCTCGGCGAGGCGGCTCAGCGCCTTCGTGTCGATCGGCGCAGCTCCGGAGACGGCCATCAGCACCCGGGCGTAGTCGTGCTTGTCGAGGGCCGGGCTCGCGAGCAGGGCGTAGTACATCGCGGGGGACCCGGTGATCGCGGTGACACCATGGCGCTCGACGTCGGCGAGGAAGGCGTCCGGCTGGAAGCCGGCCACCATGACGGTGGTCTGCCCCAGGACGATGTTGACGCTCTGCGTGATCAGGCCCATGCCGTGGAAGAGCGGGGCGACGGCGATGGTGGCGCCCTCGCCCACCGGCAGCGCGTACGCGTTGAGGGCGTCGGGTACCGGCCGGAGGAACACGCCGCCCTCGGCGTCCTGCTCCGGCAGGGTCGCGGAGCGCAGACACGCCGCCTGGAGCACGGCGGCCACGGCGTTGCGGTGGAGCACGCGCACGGCCTTGGAACGTCCGGTGGTACCTCCGGTCAGCTGGAAGTGGGCGACCTGGTCCGGGTCCACCGCGCCACCGGTCAGCGGCGCGGAAGCGAGCAACTCCGAGAGAGGCAGGACTCCCTGGCCGGCGGACGGCTCGGAGTGCGGCGCCGGAGCGGCGGCGGAAGCGGGCACGTACACCGTGAACCGCACGCCGGGGGCGTCGACGTCGGCGAGCGCGGCGGCACACGCCGGGTGCGTGACGACCGCCCTGGCGTCGACATCCTGGAGCTGCTCGGTGAGCGCGCGGACCGGTTGAGCGGGGTTGACCGGGGCGACGGTCGCGCCGGCGCAGATCGCGCCGTAGTACGCCACGACGTACCAGAGCGAGTTGGGCATGTGCATCGCGACGACGTCGCCCGGGGCGATGCCCCGCTCCCGCAGCCCGCCCGCCACGCGCAGCGCGTGGTCATACAGCTCCGCGAAGGTCAGCGTCTCCTCGCCGTCGCGGACGGCGATCCGGCCGGAGAAGGACCGGGCGGCGCCCGCGAGCAACCGGTCGATCCCGGCATCCGGGTAGTCCAGGGACGGGGGCATGTTCTTCGGCCACGCTCTACTCATGGGGAACTCCTGTACTCCGGATGCCTGTCGAGATGGCCGCGGACCCCGGGGATCAGCACGTGAGTGCACGGGACACAGCCGAAGGGGAGGTGGATGAAATCCGCAAAGGCTTCACCAAGTGGCGGTCAAGTTAATCCCTGATAACCATCGTGTCCAGGTCTTGCCACGGTGGGCCGAACAGGCTTCCCCAGCGGGTACGGCACTCTCGTCCACACGGCGCCGACATCGGTGTGACCCGCCACAGGATGGCGGTCCCCCCTTGGGACCTCGCACACGATGCACCCGATCCGGGAGCTCCCGCCTCGTACTCGATGGACTCGATGGACGCGCGCCCCGCATGCTACGGCGGCCGATGCGCGTGAACACCCGCGCTCTCCCCTCCGTCCCCTTGGAGCCCCCTTGACGTACCCCGGCCGGCCGCGACCCGCTCCCCTGTTCACGCCGGATCCGCCACCCCCTACGGTCGCGGCCTCTCCCGCTGTCGCCACCGAAGGAGGTGACGCCGGTGACCTGTTCTCGGCGATCACCCGGGTCGGCGGCCGGTGGACGGGCCGAGCTGTTGTCGGCTACGCCCTGCTGGCCCTGGCCGCGTCGGCCGCGCCAGATGCCCTGGCCGAACCGATCGTGGGGCACCTCTCGCTCGCACTGGTACTGATCTGTCCCCAGGTACTGCTGATCGGCTGGGCACTGATGGGACAGATGCGCGAGTCGGAACGGCTCGACCTGTGGCACGACCGGAGGCTGTCGTGACAGCGGCGGCGTCCTTCGACGCTCCGGACTCGTTCTTCCCCGTGCTCACGACGTTTCTGAGCCTGTGCGGCTGCTTGTGGGTCATCAGCGGGGCCGCCGACGACGACGCCGCGATGTTCCCCTCGCGGTCTCCTGAGGAACCGGCCTGGCGCAGCGGCCTCGTCATCAGCGGCGGCGCCCTGTCCGCCGTGACCCTCATGGCTCTCATCGGCCTCGTCGCGCTGACCGGCTACGACGGGATGATGCTCTCCCTCGGGGTCGTCATGGGCCTCGTACTGCTGGCCCTGCTGTTCGCCGACCCCCTGCGAAGGGCGGGCGGGTACACGGTGGGCGACGCCCTCGCCCACCGCTTTCCCGAGCGCTCGGTCCGCCTGGCCATGGGCCTGGTGACGCTGTGCGTCTGCCTCCCCTACGTGGTGCTGCAGCTCACCGCCATCGGGTCGCTGTCGGCCTTCGTCCTCGGCCTTACCAGCACCGGGGCGAAGACGACGTGCATCCTCGTGATCGGCGGTGTCGTCGTCTCCCTCGCCGTGAGCGGCGGGGTCCGCGGCACCGGCCGTGTACAGCTCGTCAAGGTGCTGGTGCTGCTCCTGGTGATGACCGCGGCGGCCGTCCTCGTGCTCGACCGCTTCGGCTGGAATCCCAACCGGCTGCTGGGCGCGGCTGCCACGGGAAGCGGTCTGGGCGAGGCCTTCCTGGGGCCTGGTGTCCAGTACGGCGACGGTCCAATGGCGGTGGCGAACCGCTTCGGTCAGCTCATCACCGTGGCGCTGGCGGTGTGCTGCCTGCCGCACGTCACGATGCGTGTACTCGGTGCGCCACCCGGTCGGGCGACGCGCATGGCCATGCGCTGGGCCGTCGGGCAGCTGATCGCGATCTCGGCCCTGCTCGTGATCATCGGCCTCGGCGCTGCCGCGATCCTCGGCGGCCCGGCGCTGAGCAAGGCCGATCCCACAGGGAGCATGTCCCTGCTGCTGGTCACCCACGTGCTCAGCCCCGGCGGCATCCTCGTCTCGGCCGTCTTCAGCGCGGTGTTCCTCACCGCCCTGACCACCGTCGCCGACGTCATGCTCGCCGCCGCGACCTCGGTGGCCCGCGACCTGCTGCCGCGCCACCCACGGCCGGGCACCGAAAGCGTCCCTCGCCAGGACCGCCACGCCCGCTGGGCGGCGGCGGTCGTGGGTGCCGTCGCTGTCGCCCTGTCCGCACAGGCCGTCGGCTGGAACCTGCTCGTTCTCTCCACCCTGGCCCTGACCCTCACCGCCTCCGCCCTCGCGCCCGTTCTCGCGTACACGTTCCTGTGGCGCGGCTTCACCCGGCGCGGCCTCCTCTGGTGCGTCTACGGAGCGAGTGTGCTCACCCTCGCCCTGCTGGCCGTGTCCCCGCTGCTGTCCGGCTCGCCCATGGCCGCCTTCCCCGACAGGGACTTCCATGGGACCGCCCTCGTGAACCCCGGGCTCGTCACCGTTCCCGCCGGCTTCGCACTCGGCTGGCTCGGCAGCGTCCTCGACCGCAGGTCGACCAAGGTGGCCACGTACGAGAGTCTTGCCACCGCCGTCGTCTCCGGGGACCCGCAGCGATGAGAGCGGCGGACGGACCACACAGCGCGCAACGGAGCCCTTGTCTGCGTACCGTGGGTGTAACGGCTCACGTGCCAAGTCAAGGAAACTCCCATGGCCGATAAGCCCGGCGTCGTCCTGGTTCACAGGTTCTGGGGCGGAGCCCCACCCCCGGAGGACCATCGAGCTGGACGCCGACCACGCCTCACTGGCGTCCCTCCCATCGAGGTGACCGACCTGATGGCCGAGGCGGCCGCGGCCGGCGCGGGTTAGCGGATCTCCTCTCGGCACTGTCATCGGAGGTCCATCCCCGGACTGCCGGGCAGCAGGAGGGAGCGGGTTGTCATGGGCAGCTCTCAGGGCGCAGGCAGCTCGGCCGTCCACGGGCTCGACGAAGCCGTGCTGAGCGCCCTTTTCTCGGAGTTCCCCTTCAGCCTGCACATTCTGGACCAAGACCTCCGGATCGTGCGGTTCAAGCCCAGTACACGGTTCGCCCGGCGGTTCCCTGTCGGGGCGATAGCGGGAAAGTCGCTGGCCGAGGTACTAGGCCGCCTCCAGATCCAGGATCCGGAGGCGGCTGAGTCGACCGCGCGCCGTGTCCTGGATTCAGGGCTGCCGGCACGGGACATCGAGGTGCTGGTCCGAGACCCCCAGGACTCTCGCTTCGACGCCACGATGTCCGTCTCCTGGTTCCGTCTTCACGACGAGGAGGGTGCCGTACTGGGCCTGGCCGCGGTGGCCCTCGACGTCACCCAACGTACGCGCGCGCAGTCACGCCTGCGCCTGCTCGACGAGGCCGGTAGCCGTTTGGGAGCCACCCTGGACGTGCTCGGCATCGGCCACGAACTCGCCGCCGTGGGCGTACCGGATCTCGCGAGCATCGTCACCGTGGACGTCATCGACTCGGTGCTGCGCGGCGACGCGCCTGAGGCCGGCGCGGCAGCCCGGAACCCGCCTCTCAGGCGCGTGGGACGCGCCGCTGCCGACGACCGGGAGCGGGACGGGGCGCGGGTGGGCCAGATGAGCGATGTCTCCTTGAGTCCGGCATACCAGGAGGCTCTCGCCGACCTGCGGCCGAGACTGATCACCGACCTGGACGCCGAACAGGAATGGGCCGGCAGGGAGCCGGAACTGCGGAAGCGGCTCATGTCGGCCGGGGTGCACTCCCTGATGATCGTTCCTCTCGCCGCCAGAGGCGTCGTGCTCGGACTCGCCTGCTTCTACCGTCTGCACGGGACCACCGCGTACGAGCAGGACGATCTCACGCTCGCCGTCCAGCTGGTGGACCGCGCCGCGCTCTGCCTGGACAACGCGAGACTGCACACCAGAGAGACATCCGCCGCCCGCATCCTGCAGCTGGGGCTGCGCCCGCCCGAGGTGCCCGCGCAATCGGCGGTGGAGACCGCGCACAGCTATCTGCCGTCGGGCTCCGCAGGGGACTGGTTCGACGTCATCCCCCTGTCCGGCGCCCGCGTCGCACTCGTGGCGGGAGACACCGCCGGGCGCAGCTTTCATGCGGCAGCAGCCATGGGTGAGCTGCGCGCCGCCATTGGTGTCCTCTCGGATCTGGATCTGCCTCCCGACGAGCAGCTCGAGCGTCTCCACGGCCTCGTCACGCGCCTGGGCGGCGAGATGCGCGGCTTCGCACAGGGAAGTCCCGAGGACGGCCCCGTGCGCGCCAGCTGTCTCATCGCGATGTACGACCCGGTATCGGGGGAGTGTGTGATGTCGAGCGCCGGCCACCCCCCGCCGGTGGTCGCCTACCCGGACGGCACGATGGAAGTCGTCGACATTCCCGAGGGGCCGCTACTCGGCCGGGGGGTCGCCCGGTACAGCAGCGTGCGGCGAGACCTTCCTGAGGGCAGTGTCCTCGTCCTGTACAACTCGGCCCTGCGCGACGCCAGCCCCCACACCACCAGAGGCGAGCGACTCGATCGCCTCCGCGACGAGATCCGAGCCGAAGGGCGCGGTCTGCAGGCCGCCTGCGACGCCATCCTCGGGGTTCTCACCGCCCAACTGCCCCAGCACGACGCGGTCCTCCTGCTCGCCCGCACCCAGCTGCTGGACTCCGAGCACGTAGCCTCCTGGACCCTACGCAACGACCCGGCGGCCGTCGCGGACGCCCGTGGATTCGTCTCCGCCCGACTGAGTTCCTGGGGACTGGGTGAACTCGAGTTCACCACTCAGCTCGTCGTCAGCGAGCTGGTCACCAACGCGGTCCGCTACTCGACAGGGTCGATCGGACTGCGCCTGATCCTTGACCGTGCGCTCATCTGCGAGGTCACGGACGACAGCAGCACCGCACCCCAACTCCGTTGCGCCGACGACACGGACGAGGGCGGGCGTGGCCTCTACATCGCCTCGCAGATCACTCAGCGATGGGGCCACCGGCCCGCTCCGCGGGGCAAGACGATCTGGACGGAGCAAGCTCTGCCATGACTCCTCCGCACACGACGTTGTGCGCGGGCACCCTCCGTCCGCGCCCCCGTCCGCAAGCACCGAGTCGTTGACGTCCACGGTTTCGAATCGCCCTACTCCGGCTACTCCTTCGGGCGAAACCTCCACGCGGCACCCGCCCTGCACCACGATCACCGACAGCATCCGGCCCGTCACATGCCAGTCATAGGTCGAGGGTGGACCACGGGAACGGCCGGTCAATGAACGTCAGCTTGCGGCACTTGTGTGGGTGGCAGCGGGGTGTCCCGTCGATGTTCGGGAGAGCAGTTCCTACACGACCACGTGCCAGGCGCAGCAGAACCGGGGCCTGGTCACGGTCTCCCGGAAGGGCGGGCAGTGGAGAGTCGCCCTGGCGAGTGCCGGCCGACACCACCTGGCGCACGGCGCCTACCCTCCCCGAGGGTCTCGCCCGCGGAGGAACCAGACAGCCCCTCCGCTGCCTTTGCCGGCCAACGCGCAGGAAGCCCCGGCAGCCAGGCCACATCCAAGCCCTCCCCACAGCCTCGCGTGACCTTGACGGAGCAGCTCCTGCAAGAACTCGCGGAGGCCGGCGGCCGGATCGTCAAGAGCGGCAGCGGTCCGGACTTGGAGAAGTGGGCACTGGAGCCCCTACGGCCCCCTACTCAACACGGACCGGACACCCCACCCAGTCTCACGGAATGTCACTACCGAGAAGCGGGTGGGACCGGAGCAGACAGCAGCTCAGCAGCCAGCGCCTCAGCCACCTCAAGGTAGCTAAGACCAGGCAGCTGAGGACTCCACTCGGTAGTAGCCCATCACGCATGACAACCCATCAGAAACCGCGTCGTCCGTGCGTCAAACGTGCGGCACGTGCGTCGAATATGCGTCAAGGTATCGCACTTAACGCATGTATCGCCCATCATGCACGCTCGGCAAACTTGCAGGTCAGCGGCCCTTACCGCAGGCTCCAGGATCGCGACGCACTCGACCTGGTGGGCCATCGGAAAGATGTCGGCTTCCAACGGCGGGGTGCGAAGGCGAGCCCTGCTCAAGCAGTGTCAGACTCACGTCTTACGCCCATCCGCTCGGCGCCAGGCTGCTGCTCTGCCCTCACAGGCAACCACTCAGCGTGCCCTTGGCGGCGCCTCCGACGAGAGGACGTCCCGCGTGGGACGTTACCCAGCAGGATGAGGGACGGCCGATCGCTCGCCCCACCGCTCCAAGATCCGGGCCACTCCCGGACCAAGTCCCGCCCAATGATTGTCAATTCACTAGTTTTCGCGAGGCCATCACAAGTGCGGGCCGCATACCACCAGCACTCGACGAAGCTGCTGGTGCGCAACGATGAGCCGCGGGGACGAACGCCAACCCCGGTACGGGAAACAGGTCCAGCCCCTGAGAGACCTGCGTCCGGGCAAGGGGCTGCGTACCGTACATGCAGCTGCCTTTCCGCCGCTCCTTGTATGCCGGGACTCAGCCGATTCAGCGCGGTGGCGAGATATCGCGGATCAGCCAGCCTCTTCCCTCTAGTGCCGCCACGTGGGGTGTCGCGTGCTCTTTCAAGGTCGCGAAGGCGAGAAGGTGCGTGGGACGGGTGGCGGCCACGAATACCAGTTGCATGGCCTGCTTCACGGTCTCCGAAGCCCGTGCGAGTTCACCTTGACCTGCGAGGAAGGCTAGCGCCTGCCCGACATCGTATTTCTGTCCGGTGCGTCCGAGGCAGTCGAGGATGAGCGTTGCGGCGTGTGTTTCTCCCTTGGCTCTCTGGATGGTGCCCGCCATGCTCGTCCCCGGTCGGGCGCTCGGTGCGGCAGGGCGAGCCGCAGGTCCAAGGGGCGCCGACGTATCGCGGAGGTCCCACGCAACGGCGCCTGCCAGATCTCGAATCGCAACGGCCAGCCGGGCACAGAGCGCGTCCCAGGTTCCAGCCTTCTCTACCGGTCCCGTGAGGAAGTCGAGCAGGATCGCCCTCGTCCGACCGCCGGCAGTGGCCGGAGACCGGTCCAACCTGATCAGAGGGGGCAGCGGTGTTGTCTGATCCGGTAGGTAGGGACGGGCCATGGCACGGATGCCGTCCCACAGGTCTGTCGCTGCCTCGCGGCTTGTTCCCGGTGCCCAGCGAGTGCGTGCGGCCCACACCAGGTCGGCCAGGGAGCCATGTGTCCCGGACGTCTTCGCGGCGGCGTCGAACTCCGGGACGTAGCAGGCAACGCTCTGCGGGAACCGCTGCGCCTCTCCTGGCCTCTTCCGGGCTCCCAGGACCCTGGGCGGGGTGGTGGACAACAGGTCCTCGGGGACCATCTCCGCCGCGAGGCGCTCGAAGGCCGGCACGACCTCCGGGACGGACTGCTCGTCGAAGAGGAGCAGGGCCACCGTGCCGTCCAGACCCGCACCGATGATCTTCTGCCTGCGGTGGACGGTGAGCTCGCTGGCGAGCTCCGCTATGCGGCCGCCGAATCGACGGCTGACCGGCAGTTCAGTTGCCATCGGTGACGGGAACGCTGCCGCACCGATGTCGTCCTTCGGGCGACCGGAGAAGATGCGCTGATTCACGTCGCCCACCCGCTGCACCACTGTGCCCCCGGATCCGAAGACCTTGTCGAGCAGGCGCTGCTGAAGTGTGTCGGTGTCCTGCATCTCGTCCAAGAGTACGAACGGGAAGCGCGACGAGATGGCTCGGGCGAGGTGGGGTGCGCGGATCAAGTGCCGTTCGGCGATGGCGTACATGTCCTGGAACCGAAATATCCCCGCCCATGCCAAACGTCGCTTGAGCGCCGCGAACTCCTCGCCGCTCTTGGACTCTGGCCTGAACGGCAGCCTGCGGTAGGAGACCACGTTCAGTTCGCCGCCGTCGCAGACGAAGTGGGCATCAGACAGGAGACGTTCACCGTCCTGCTGGTGCTTCAGCGTGGAGCGGAGGTTGGCGTAGTACCGGCCCTTCATGAGCATGCGTTGGGCCGCTGCTGCGTAGGCCGCGTCGTCCACTACGACGATCCGCCCGCCCTGGCCTCTGATCGCGGGGGCGGCGAGGAAGGTGTGTGTGAAGGACTGGATGGTGCCGATGAAGTGCGGGTAGCCGAGGAACCTACGGCCTGCCGTGGCAGTGGTGATCCGTTGCTTGATCTCGTCCTTGGCCGTATTGGTGTGGGACAGGACGCAGACCCCCTGGGTGGCGGACGTCCAGCCCTGGGCGAGAAGCGTCAGTTTGAGGCCGACCAGGCTCGTCTTGCCGGAGCCCGGTGCTGCCTGCAGGTCCATGGTGTGGAGGCTCTGGAGGAAGTCCCACTGTTCCTGGTGCGGGAGGGTGAGCCCCATCTCGGCCGCGACCGTCTCGGCCTTGTCCTTGGACAGCGTGTCCGGCGTCAGTGGCAGTTCCATGACTCACGCCCCTCCGCAGAGGTAACCGAACGCGTCGCGCAGGTACGGGGGAAGGTCCGACCGGGCGAGGGACCTCGGCGTGAGTAACTGCGCCGCGTACTGTGCCGCGATCGCCTTGCTGGCCTGCTTCCCGGGCTTTCTCCTCAGGGGCTCGTAGATGCGCATGGCCACCTCGCCCAGGGAGATCCCCTCTTCCCGCCACCCCTCGACCTGCCCGGCCGCACGAGCCTGGATCTCGACCAGTTCGGCACCGGTGGGCCACTTGTTCATCGACGCCCAGGCGGAACGCACGGCTTGGTTCATGACGGTGGCGAGGGGCCAGGAGGCCGCTGCGAGGTCATACTCCAGCGTCCAATGGTCGGAGACGAAGGTCTTCACCGGGCCGTCGTCCCCGTCCTTCAGCCGCGTGACGTACTCCTCGACCTGCTCGCGCGTCATGTCCGAGACTGACCGGAGCTGGCCCCGCATGTTCGCAGGGGTGTCCGGAGGGAGCAGGTCGCGGTCGCGTATGCAGGCGACAGACACCGGAATCTGCTGGCCGTCGCGCTGGAAGATGCGGCTATATCGGAAGAGGCCGGTGTGCCCGACGTTGACGACGCTGACGCCATTCTCGCTGAACGACCAACCCGCAGCCTCCGCGAGAGCGGGCAGAAGCAGCGCCTCCGCGTCACCCTCCACCAAGGCCACCGACCGGGCGAAGAACAGATTCGCCTTGGTCGCGTCGAGGAACTTGGACAGGAAGGCGTAGTCGCTCGCGTCGAGCTTGGTCGCATGCGGCGTAAGGCTGAAAGCACGGCCGCCGACGACAAGGGTGATCCACTCCACGGGAACGGCGGAGGCGAGGTGCGGGCTGTGGGTGGTGAGGACGACCTGGACCCTCGGGTCACCGGCGCTCGCCCCACCTGCTGCCCGATCGAGCAGCAGATCCATCACGCGTGTCTGCAGCTGCGGGTGAAGGTGCGCCTCGGGTTCCTCGATCAGAAGAAGCGGAGCCACATCGTTGTTGCCCAGTAGCAGGAGTTCGGCGGCCATGAACATCGCGTTGTTGTATCCGAGCCCCCGACGGGTCCATTCCGGCTCGCCGGTCGAAAGCCTGAGTTCGAGACGCTCCAGAGCTCGGGAGAGAGTGGCGTCCCCGGCGACCCCGATCTCGCCTTGGAGGACGTCGCTTCCGATGGAGAACTTCTCCAGGTACCCCTTGTTGATGTCATCCAGGGCAGCCTTCACCGCCCTGTTGGAACGGATGTGGTGCTCGGCACGACGCAGGATGCCGACCAGCGTGCTGGCCGAGTCATCGCCGACTGCGAAATCGTCCGTGCCCTCGGCCTTCATCGTGGGATATCCGGCGAGGATCTGCGACAGCCGGGAACCCCGACCGGCCCGCAGCTCCCCCTCGGCGTCACGAAGCGGGCGAAGGTACGTCGCCTTCAAGTGCTCCCGCGCCTTGCCGTCCAGCGTGGGCCCCTCGCCATTCGGACCCGTACGAGTCGTGACCGAAACGCGATGCGGGGGCAAGGAATCCATCAACTCGGCCCTGAAGCTGATGTACAGGGACGACGTTCCCCTCGAGTCGGTCGTCAGGTGCTCGAGGAAGATCCCCTGCTCCTCCTCCGAAAGCTCCATGAAGCGACAGGTGATCGTGAAGAAGTCCGCGCGCCCGCCTGGCCCAACGTGGAAATCGTCCTTGGTGACACGATAGAAATCCGCAGCTGTCGTCAGGAGGCACAGCCGAATGGCGTCGACGACGGCCGTCTTCCCGGCGTCGTTCTCGCCCAGGAGAACGGTTACACCGGGCGTCAGCTCCAGTTCGAGCGCATCTCCCGCTTCCTCGGGCGATCTCCGGGCACCGAAGACACGGAAGTTCTCAGCCGTCAGCGTGGCCAGATACACGGCACCCCCACCGAAGGGCCGGCGCCCCAGGCGGGCGCAGGCGCATCCCCCGCGCCACACTCCCCAGTTGTGCGCGGCTATTCGGGAAATCGTACGACTCGAACCAGCCTCCGCGAACGGCTATCCGACCCACGGGGCCAGCAGCGCCACACATGGGGGATCGCAACCTACGACCGACCTTGGCGCATCCATCGGAACCGGTCTGTCGCAGATGTCGGAGTTCAACGCTACGTAGTCAGCACCAAGTCAGCACGGGAGAGGTCGACAGGGGTGCTGACATGGGACTTCAGTCAGCACCAAACCAGCACGGGAGTCAGCACCGCACCACCAAAACGTGCCCGATCAGTGCAACCCGGACAGCCCCTCTCCCGGCCCCTCTCGGGCCTTCGGCAGGGTCGCAACAGCAGGCCATGGACGCCGGGCGCACACGGCACACCCGAACTATGGTGTCCCACCACATACGCCCCTGACCTGCGTCTTCCTACGGTGTGGCGACACCGAATCGTCCCCGCACTTGCCTGGAAGTGGTGCACATGGCCGCCGCAACACCCTCCCCGACCCCGCCCGGATCCCTGAAGAGAATCGTCGCCGCCAGCCTCATCGGCACCACCATCGAGTGGTACGACTTCTTCCTCTACGGCTCGGCCGCCGCCCTCGTCTTCAACACCCTGTTCTTCCCCAGCGCCGACCCGCTCGTGGGCACCCTGATCGCCTTCATCACGTACGCCATCGGTTTCGCCGCCCGCCCGCTCGGCGGGATCGTCTTCGGCCACTTCGGCGACAAGATCGGCCGCAAGAAGCTGCTGGTGCTCAGCCTCCTGATGATGGGCGGCGCGACCTTCGCGATGGGCCTGCTGCCCACGTACGAGTCGATCGGCGTGTGGGCGCCGATCCTGCTGACGCTGCTGAGGCTCGTCCAGGGCTTCGCCCTCGGCGGCGAGTGGGGCGGAGCGGTCCTCATCGTCTCCGAGCACGGCGGCGACAAGCACCGCGGCTTCTGGGCGTCCTGGCCCCAGGCGGGCGCCCCCGGCGGCAACCTCCTCGCCACCGGCGTCCTGTCCCTGCTGGCCGCCGTCCAGTCGGACGCCGCCTTCCAGTCCTGGGGCTGGCGCATCCCGTTCCTGCTCTCCGGACTGCTCGTCATGATCGGCCTGTGGATCCGCGTCTCGGTCTCGGAGTCCCCGGTGTTCCTGGAGGCGCAGGCCAAGGCGGAGGCGGCGGCCGCGGCGGGCGTGAAGGAGGAGGCGCCGGTCGTCGAGGTCTTCCGGCGCAGCTGGCGCGAGGTCCTGTCGGCCATCGGCACCCGCTTCGGCGAGAACATTTCGTACTACATCCTCACCTCCTTCCTCCTCGTGTACGTCACCGTCCACCTGGAGCTGCCGAAGAGCACCGCGCTGAACGCCGTCCTGATCGGCTCGGCCGTCCACTTCGTCACCATCCCGCTGTGGGGCGCGCTCTCCGACCGCCTCGGCCGGCGCCCGGTCACGCTGATCGGTTCGGCGGGCATGGCGGTGTGGGCGTTCGTCTTCTTCGGGCTCGTCGACTCGAAGTCGTTCGTCGTGATCACCCTGGCCGTCACGGCCGGTCTGCTGCTGCACGGCGCGATGTACGGGCCGCAGGCCGCCTTCATCTCCGAGATGTTCGACACCAAGGTCCGCTACTCCGGTGCCTCCATGGGCTCCCAGCTGGCGTCGATCCTCGCCGGTGCCCTGGCCCCCATGATCGCGGTCGAACTCCTCAAGGACTACGGCAGTTCCACGCCCATCAGCGTCTACCTCTGCGCGGCGGCCGTGATCACCACCATCACCGTCGCCGTCACCCGCGAGACGCTCGGCCGTGACCTCGCCCGCAACGAGCGGGACGAGCACACCACGGCGGCCCCCGCGGCCCCCGCCACCGCCGTCGGCGACCGGGCGTAACGCCCCGGGCATCCGGCCGCCGTCATCACAGGCTGATGACGGCGGCCGGGCCTGTCCGTACACCCGTCCACCAGTCCCACCGTGCGCCCATCCACCCCCTACCCGCCCGGCCGAGGAGGCCCCATGACCCCCGGCCGACGAGCCGAGTCCCGTACGCCGTCCCCGACCGAGGCCGCCGCGCGCCGCCTCCTCGACCTGCTGGCGGCCGGCGCGCCCGGCGAGGAGCTCGCCGCGCAGGCCGCCCGGGCCCGGGCCGACGGAGCCGCCCCGGGGGACGTGGCGTGGATCGAGGAGACCACCGGGGCCGCGCTGGCGGTGCGGCGGGTGCTCGACCAGTACCGGCGCAGGGAGGCCGAGTTGGTCGCCCTGTACGACACGGCCGGCGACCTCGCGGGCCTGCGGGACCTCGACGCGGTGCTGCGGGCCATCGTCCGGCGCGCCCGTACGCTGCTCGGCTCGGACGTGGCCTATCTGACGCTGAACGACCCGGCCGCGCACGACACGTTCATGCGGGTCACCGAAGGGTCCGTCTCGGCCGCCTTCCAGCAGCTGCGGCTGGGCATGGGGGAGGGCCTGGGCGGCCTGGTGGCGCAGACGGCCCGGCCGTACGCGAGCACGGACTACCGCACCGACCACCGCTACCGGCACACCGGGACCATCGACGACGGCGTCGCGGAGGAAGGGCTCCGCGGCATCCTCGGCGTCCCGCTCCGGCTGGGCGAGGAGGTCATCGGGGTCCTCTTCGCGGCCGACCGGTCCCCGCGCGAGTTCACCCCCGACGCCATCGCCCTGCTCGCCTCGCTCGCCGACCACGCCGCAGTCGCCATCGACAGCGCCCGCCGCCTGGACGAGACCCGCACGGCCCTGGCCCGGCTCGAAGCCGCCAACGCGACCGCCCGCGCCCACAGCGAGGCCCTCCACCTGGCGTCCGACGCCCACGACCGGCTCTCCAAGCTGGTGTTGCGCGGCGCCGGCACCGACGAGGTCGCCGCCGAGATCGCGGTGCTGCTCGGCGGGGGAGTGGCCGTCCACGACACCGACGGCACCGAACTCGCCCGGATCGGCACCGGGCCGGTGACGCCCGCCGCCGCGAGCCTGGCGGCCTCCCGTACCGAGGGCCGCGCGGTCCGTGCGGAAGGTGTCTGGACCTGCGCCGTCCTGGCGGGCGCCGAACTCCTGGGCAGCATCGTGCTGACCGGACGCGGCGACCTCTCCGAGGCGGACCGCCGCCTCCTCGAAAGGTCGGCGCTGGTCACGGCGATGCTGCTGCTGATCCGCCGCTCGGTCGCCGAGACCGAGGACCGGGTCCGCGGCGAACTCCTCGACGACCTGCTCGCCGGCCCCGCCTCCTCGGCGCACTGGGACCCGGGCAGCCTCGCCCTGCGCGCCCGGCGCCTCGGCGTGGACCTCGCCCGCCCCCACGCCGTCGCGGTCGTCGACTGCGCACCCGCGCTGCGTTCCCGGCTCGCCGCGGAGGCCGGCCGCGTGGCGCGCGGGCTCGGCGGCCTGGCGGGCAGCCGCCGGGGCCGTACCGTCCTGCTCGTGCCGTGCGACGAGGCCGGCCCCCTCGCCGACGCGCTCGCCTCGGGCCTGGCCAGGGGCCTCGGCGCACCCGTCACCGTGGGCACGGCGGGCCCCGACACCGGCCCGGAGGGCCACGCGGCCCTGCACGCCGAGGCCGTCCGCTGCCTCACCGCGCTCCACGCCCTGGGCCGCACCGGCGAGGGCGCCGACGTCGAGGCGCTCGGCTTCGTCGGCGTCCTGCTCGGCGACCGCGCCGACATCACCGCGTACGTCGACCGCGTCCTCGGCCCCGTCCTCGCCTACGACGCCGAACGCGGCACCGAACTGGTCCGCACCCTGTACGCGTACTACGACCAGGGGGCGAGCCTCGCGCGTGCCAAGGACGCCCTCCACGTCCACGTCAACACGGTCGTGCAGCGCCTCGACCGCGTCGCCCAACTCCTCGGCCCCGACTGGAACACCCCCGACAGTGCCCTCGAACTCCACCTGGCGCTCCGCCTCCACCGACTGTCCCGGGGAACCTCCGGCTCCGCCGCCGCCGAGGGTGCCTGAGGTCCTCACCCCGGAAGCACCCCCGAGCCCGTCCTGGTATGGACCTGACAAATGAAGCCCGCTACCGTAGGTCGGAGAGCGCTCTGAGAGCGCTCTCAGCGTTTGGCTTCCCCCACACCAGGAGGTTCCGTGAAACGCACCACCCCCCGGCGCTCCACCGCCCTGCGCTCCGCCTCACCGCGCTCCCTCTCCCTGGGCGCCGCCGTCGGCGCCCTGCTCCTCACCGTCGGTCTCGGCGCGGCCGCGGCGACCGCCGCCCCGCTCCCGGAGCCCACCGCGCCGCCGTCGGCGTCGGCCGGACTCCTCGACGCCATGCGGAAGGACCTCGGGCTCACCGCGGCGCAGGCCGAGGAACGGCTGCGGGCCGAGAAGACGGCCACCGAGGTGGAGAGCACCGCCCGGCAGCGCGCGGGCGCCGCCTACGCCGGGTCCTGGTTCGACCCGGCGGCCGGCCGGCTCGTCGTCGCCGTCACCGAGCGCGCCAAGGAACCCGGCGTACGGGCCCTGGGCGCCGACACCCGCCTGGTCCGCCACAGCGCCGCCGCCCTCGACCGCGCCAAGGCGCGCCTCGACGGCCTCCGCGCCCCCGCCGGAGTGGCCGGCTGGCACGTCGACCCGAAGGCCAACAGCGTCGTGGTCGACGTCGTACGCGCCGAGCGGCAGACCCCCGCCGTGCGGGCGTTCCTCGACCGGGCCCGCGCGGACGGCCTCGTGACCGTCGCCGAGACGGCCGAGGCGCCCCGCACCTACGCGGCGGGCACGGTGGGCGGCGACCCGTACTACACCGGCAACGTCCGCTGTTCGATCGGCTTCTCCGTGCACGGCGGCTTCGTGACGGCCGGTCACTGCGGGAAGGCCGGCGCGGCCGTGCGCGGCTGGGACGGCTCGGCCATGGGCACCTTCCAGGGCTCGTCTTTCCCCGGTGACGACTACGCGTACGTCTCGATCCACAGCGGCTGGTGGACCGTGCCCGTCGTCCTCGGCTGGGGCACCGTCCCCGACCAGCTCGTACGCGGCTCCGCCGAGGCCCCGGTCGGCGCGTCGATCTGCCGCTCGGGCTCGACCACGCGCTGGCACTGCGGCACCGTCCTGGCCAAGAACCAGACGGTCAACTACAGCCAGGGCGCGGTGTACCAGATGACGAAGACCAGCGTCTGCGCCGAGGGCGGCGACTCCGGCGGCTCGTTCCTGAGCGGCGACCAGGCCCAGGGCGTCACCTCCGGCGGCTGGGGCAACTGCTCCTCCGGCGGCGAGACGTGGTTCCAGCCGGTCAACGAGATCCTGGCCCGCTACGGACTGCGCCTGCACACGGCCTGAGGCGCGTACGGCTCGGGCCCGTACACGGCCCGAGCCCGTCGAGGCCGGCGACCCCGCCGGCCTCGACCCGTGCCCGCGGGCCGCCGGCTCAGCCCGTGATCTCGGCCAGGCGGTGACGGACGAGGTCGGCGACGACGTCGTCGGGGAGCGGATGGCCGGCCGTGAAACGCACCGTGCCCTTCGACAGGTCGAAGCCGTCCAGCCGTTCCCGCACGGCGTCGACCGCCTCCGGGCTGAACGGGAAGACGCTCAAGTGCTCCTTGGCGGCCCGGAACCCGAGGAGCGGTTTGCCGCCGTGCCGCAGGGCCGCCATGCCGTAGCTGCGTCCGTCCTCCGCCTCCGGCGCGACCCGCAGCGCGATCGCCCGGATCCGCCGGAAGGCGTCCCGCGAGGCCGCGTCCAGACCGTCGAAGTACTCGTCGACCTCGGTCATCCCCGCGCTTCCCTTCTTCGAACCGGTCCACCGCCCGGGAAGGAAGCATTCCACGGCACCGGCGACACCACGGGCACCGACGCCCGCATCCGTGCCACGCGCCGTCGGCGGCCCGCCTACGGCTCCGGGCGCGAGCGCTCCGCTTCGAGGGCGTCCGCCCGCGTCGTGAGGTCCGCCGCGATGTCGTCCCAGTCCGGGCCGTGCAGCCACAGGTTCTCGGCGGCCTCCCGCAGCAGCGCCGGCTCGTCCGGCCGCTGCAGGAGCAGCAGCCGATAGGCGAGGTTCCGGATCCAGACCGGCAGGTGGCCGTCGACGACGTGGGGACAGAGCTCACGCATCATGGCGTGGATCTCGTCCGCGTCCGCGAAGGTCAGCCGTTCGACGAAGAGGAACTCCCGGTGGTCGCGGTCGCATTCCGGGGTGGGGGCGTACTCGTCGCCGTACAGGCATCGCGCGTGCCCCGTCAGCGTGCTGTGCATGACAGGGGAGCCTACGTCGCCGCTCCCGCGTCCCCGCTGCCGTGTCCCCGACGGGCGGTGGCTAGTCGCGGTACTCGCAGAGGTAGGCGGTCTCCTCGGCGACCTTGAGCTGGAACGTGCTGTCGGCGGGGACGTCGAACTTCTCTCCGGCGCCGAAGGTGCGCCAGTCGTCGGAGCCGGGCAGCCGCACCGTCAGGGCGCCGCTGACGACGTGCATGATCTCCCGCTTGCCGGTGCCGAACTCGTAGTCGCCCGGGGCCATGACGCCGACCGTCGCGGGCCCCTCGGCGCCCGTGAAGGCGATGGACTTGACCGTCCCGTCGAAGTACTCGTTGACCTTGAACATGGGTGTCCTCCAGGAAGCCGAGAAGGGCTGGATACCGGCTCGACAGGCCGGCCGCTGCAGCCTAGCGGCACCCTCGCGCCCCTCCTGACGTGGGCCGGACCCGACCGCGGGTGTCCACGGCCTGTCCGGCGGATCAGGGTTGGGTAGGCCTAGCGGAGCGCGGCGGCGACGAGGCCCTCAAGAGCTTCGCGCGGCACCTCGCCGCCGTTCACCAGCCGGTCGAAGACCATGCCGTCGACGCAGGTCAGCAGGGTGTGCGTACGGGTCTCGACGTCCTTCACGCCCTGATCGGCGAGGAACAGCCGGACGGCCTGGCGGCCGGCGTTCTCCCGGGGGACGAGGATCTCCCGCAGCTCCGCGTCGCGCACGCTCTCGACGGCGCAGGCGTAGCGGGCGAGCGACCGGCGGCGGCCCTCGCCGCCGAGCCGCCGCCGGGTGAGCGCCACCATGCCGTCCACCAGCTCCTCGGGGGTGCGCAGGGGCGGCAGTTGTCCGGCCATCGTCCGGAGCTCCTCCTGGTCGAGCCGGACCAGGCGGGTGACGAGGGCGGTGAACAGGGCCGCACGGGTGCGGAAGTACGCCGACGTGGTGCCGGGCGGCAGCGCGGCCCGGCGGTCGACCGCCCGGTGGGTGAGGCCGCGGATCCCCTCCTCGGCGAGTACGTCGAGTGCCGCGTCCGCGAGGAGGGTGCGCCGGTCCGGAGTCATGCCCCCTTTCTACACCCGTAGAAGCCCGGCGGGAGAGTCGGTACAGTCGGCTTCTACAGATGTAGAAACCCGGGGAGGCGGCATGGTCGGCACGGCAGTGGTGGTCGGAGGCGGCATCGGCGGGCTCGCCGCCGCGATCGGCCTGCGCCGCATCGGATGGGAGACGCGGGTCGTCGAGCGCGCGCCCGTGCTCCAGGACGCCGGCGCGGGAATCTCCCTGGCCGCCAACGGCCTCCGGGCGCTGGACGAACTCGGCGTCGGCGAGGCCGTCCGGAGCGCCTCGCGCGGCCAGTACAGCGGCGGCACCCGTACCCCGGCGGGCGGCTGGCTGACCCGGATGGACGGCACGCTCCTGGAGAAGGCGGTCGGTACGCCGATCATGGGCATCCCGCGCGCCACCCTCCACCGGCTGCTGCGCGAGGCCCTGCCCCCGGAGTCCCTGCTGATCGGCTTCGACGCCGGCGCGGTCCGGCAGACAGGCCCCGACGCGGTGCGCGTCGAAGGCGGTCCGGGGGAGGTCCTGGACGCGGACCTGGTGGTGGCCGCCGACGGCATAGGCAGCACGATCCGCGGCGGGCTCTTCCCGGCCCACCCGGGCCCGGTCCACAGCGGTTCGACCGTGCTCCGCGCCCTCACCGCGCAACCGGTCGACCTCCGCACCGACTTCGAACTGACCTGGGGGCACGCAGCCGAATTCGGCCACATCGCCCTCCACGACGGGCGGGCCGAATGGCACGCCGTCCTCAGCCTTCCCGCCGGCACGCGGTTCCCCGACCCCCTGGCCGAACTGCGCCGACGGTTCCACGACTGGCACGACCCGATCCCCGCGCTGCTCGACGCGACCCGCCCCGACGCCGTGCTCCACCACGACGTCGGCGAACTCCGCACGCCGCTCCCCTCGTACGCGGTCGGCCGCGTCGCCCTGCTCGGCGACGCGGCGCACGCGATGACCCCCAACCTCGGGCAAGGCGCCTGCCAGGCACTGGAGGACGCGGTCACCCTGGCGGCGGCACTCGCCACCGCGCCCACCACCGAGGCCGCGCTCGCCCGCTACGACGCCGAACGGCGTCCCCGCAGCCAGGCGGTCGCGCGGGCCGCCCGCCAGGCCGGCCGCATGGGCAAGCAGCTCTCCCACCCCCTTGCCGTCGCCCTGCGCAACACCGCGATGCGCCTCACCCCCTCCCGCACCGCGACGCGCATGATCCTGCGCCACCACGCCTGGACCCCGCCCCGACTGCACTGACCGCGCGCCCCGAGGCCCCCGGTGGTGCCACGCGGACCACCGGCTCCGGCCACGTCGGCGTCCACCCTTCCGGCCCCGTCCGTCCAGGTGAGTTCGCGCCCTCCACCGCCACCCCGCCCCCACCGGAACGTTCCACCAGGTGATCCCGCGTCTCCCCTCCCCACCACCTGGAGCCCTCCCCATGCCGAACCCTGGTGTCCCCTGGCGACCCCGTGGCCGGAACCGGCGGCCCGGAGGAGCGGAGAAGCGGAGGTGACGCGCGGCGTGCTGGTGGGGCGGGCGCCCGCGCCGGGCGAGGTGCGGGACGCGTACGACGCGGTCGTCGTCGGCTCCGGGGTCGGCGGGCTGACGACCGCCGTCTGCCTCGCCCGGCAGGGGCGGAGGGTCGCGGTCTTCGAGCAGCACTACACCGCCGGCGGCTACACCCACGCCTACCGGCGGCGCGGCTGGGAGTGGGACGTCGGCATCCACTACGTCGGGCAGCTCGCGCCGCGCGAGCCGGTCCGGGTGCTGTCCGACTACCTGACGGGCGGCGCGCTGCGGTGGGCGCCGCTGGGGGACCCGTACGACGAGTACCGGCTGGGCGGCGAGGTGTACCGGGCGCCCGTCGGATTCGCCGCCTACCAGGCCCGCCTGATCGCGCGGTTCCCGGCCGAACGGTCCGGGATCGAGGAGCTGTTCCGGCTCGTCGCCCGCTGCCGGGCGACGCTGCCCGCACTGGCGCTCGGCCGCCTCTCGGGCCCGGTGGCCCGGCGCCTCGCGGGTCTGCTGCGGTCGGCGGCCGTCCCGCCCGAGGCGCTGCGACCCGCCCGGGAGGTGGTCGCGGGCCTCGTCCGCGACGAGCGGCTCCGGCAGGCGGTGCTCACGCCCTCCGTCCTGCTGCTCGCCGACTCCTCCTCCAGGCTGCCGTTCTTCCTCGTCGCCGTGCTGTTCGAGCACTTCAGGACCGGTGCCTGGTACCCGGTGGGCGGCAGCGCCGCCATCGCCCGGGCGATGGTCGACCCGGTCCGGGCGGCCGGGGGAGAGGTCTTCGTCCGCACGCCGGTCGACCGGATCGAGCTGGACGGGACCCGGGCGACGGGCGTGGTGCTGGCGGACGGCACCCGCGTACGCGCCCCGGTCGTGGTGAGCGCGGCGGGTGCCCACCACACCTACCGCACCCTGCTGCCGCGCCGGCCCGCCCGCGACGCGCGGGCGGCCGACCCCGCGCGGGGCATGCGCGAGGGATTCCCCTTCGTGCTCCTCTTCCTCGGCTTCGACGGCGACCCGCGGGAACTGGGCCTGCCCCCGTACAACCTGATGGTGACCGACGGGGACTGCGACGCCTTCTTCGACGGCACCGGCGGGCACACCAGCGGCTTCTTCCTCTCCTTCTCCTCCGCCAAGGACCCGACCTGGACCGCGCGGTACCCGGGCCGGTCCACGGGCGAGATCCTCGCGTACGTCGACCCGGCCCTGTTCGCCCCCTTCCACGGCTCGCGCTGGCACGACCGCGACCCCGCCTACCTCGCCCTGAAGGCCGAACTCACCGAACGGCTCCTCGACCGGCTGTACGTCCACCTTCCCCGTACCAGGGGCCGGGTGGCGTACCACGAACTCGGCACCCCGCTGACGGCCGAGCACTTCACCCGCTGGCCGGGCGGCAGCCTCTACGGCCTCGCCAAGGACGTCGCCGCCTTCGGCGACGGCACCCGTCCCGGCCTGGCGGACGGCCTGCGCCCGCGTACCGAGTTCGAGGGTCTGTACCTCTCCGGCCAGGACGTCCTGGCCGGCGGCTTCCTCGGCGCGGCCACCGGCGGGCTCCTGGCCGCCCACGAAGCCCTCGACCGCCCCGGCCGCACCCGCCTGTGGCGGTCCCTCCTGAAGCACGCCCTCCGCCCCGCGACGTAGAGCTGCCGCCGTCAGAGGGAGACGAGCCGGTCCACCAGGAGTTCCGTCCTGCGCTCGGCGTCCTCCGGCGGCAGGCGCCGCGCCTTGGTGAGGGTGGCGAGGCCGTGCAGGGACGCCCAGAACACCTCGGTGAACAGGCCCGGGTGGACGCCTTCCCCGGCGACCTCTTCGAGGTTCTCCAGCAGGGCGGCGAAGGCGTCCTTCAAGGGCTGCGGGGTGGACTCCTGCGCGAAGGCCAGACCGCCGTCGAGGTGGAACATGGCCTCGTAGACCGCCGGGTTGCGCGTGGCGAAGTCCAGATACGCGCGGGCCAGGGCGGCGGCCCGGCCGCGCGGCCCGTCCGCGGCGGAGGCCGCCGCGCGCAGCGACACGGCCATCTCGGCGGCGCCTTGGAGCGCCACGGCACCGATGATCTCTCGCTTGCCGCGGAAGTGGCTGTAGAGGACGGGCTGGCTGTACTCGATGCGCTCGGCGAGCCGGCGCGTGGTGACCGCGTCCCAGCCCTGCTGTTCGGCGAGTTCGCGGGCCGTGGCGACGATGAGGCGCTCGCGGTCCGCCCGCTCGCGCTGCTTGCGTTCCTGTACCGACATGATTCGACCCTAGCACCGCTAGACAATCGAGCGGCAGTAGGTCTAGCGTTGACTCATCTGCTAGCACTGCTAGGAATTTGGAGGGGTGGCCATGTTCGACGTGCTTGAGGTCCTCACCACGGTGGTGGTCGGCGTGATGGTGGGGGTGGAGTTCTCCGTCGCCTTCGTCATGAACCCGATCTTCCACGCACTCCCCGAGGACAGCACTCTCCTCGCCCGGGCCCACGGGGGCCGGATGCTCGGCGCCGTCATGCCGGTCTGGTACCTCGGCTCACTCGCCCTCGTCGCGGTCTGGGCCGTGGCCGGGTGGCACCACCCCGGCACGGGTCTCGTCGTCACCGCCGGCGCGCTGCTGATGGTCAGCGTGATCATGTCGGTCGCCCTGCTCGTTCCGATCAACAACCGAGGCAAGACCTGGACCCCCGAGAACCGGCCCGCCGACTGGAAGCAGCAAGCGAACCGCTGGGACCGGTACCACTACGTGCGGGTCGCGGTCATCATCGCCGCCTTCGCCCTGCTCGTCGCGGCCCTCGCCTGAGCCCGGACGCCGAAGGGCCCGCCTCGGCCGCCGCACGCGCGGCGGCCGAGGCGGGCCCTTCGCTGTCGTGGGTCAGGAGAAGACGACCGACCGCACGAGCAGGCGTTCCGAGGCGCCGCCGCCCGGCCGCAGGCTGAAGAGCGCGTCGCCCTCGCAGTTCGCCTCCAGGAACACCACCGCCGTCGCGTCGGTGCGGTTCTTCGGCGCGTACGCGGCCGATCCGGGCTCCGAGCCCGGTCCCTGGACGTCGATGCGGGCCCCGCTCTCGGGGGGCTCAGGCGCCCCCTCCGGTCCGCCCGGACGGCCACTCGGGCGCGGGATCCTCCGGGAGGAGCGGCCGGAGGGCGCCGACCGCCGCGCCGATGCAGACATCGCGCAACTGGGTGCGGGTGCAGGTCTCGTGGGTGAGCCAGTCGACGCAGAGCACCTGGACGAAGACCAGCCAGCTCTTCAGGGCGCCGGACACCGCTTCGCGGGTGCGCGCGTCCGCCGGCGGGAGAACGGCCAGCAGCCGTGCGCGCAACGCGTCCAACTCGTTCGTCATGATCGTCTGGATCACGGGATCGCCCGCGAGGACCCGGTTCGCGGCGAGGACGGCGTTGCGGTTCGCCACGAAGTAGTCGAGGTGGACGTCCATGCCCTGGACGAGCTGCTCCACCAGGGAGTCGGCGGGATCGAACCGCGTCTCGGCGAGCAGCCGGTCCGCGGCCTCCTGGTACACGGCGGCGAAGAGGGCGTGCTTGCTGGGGAAGTGACGGTAGAGCAGGGCCCGGGAGACCCCGGCCTCCTCCGCGACCTCCTCCATCAGGACGTCGTCGTACGGGCGCGCCGCGAAGAGCCGCGCACCGACGGCGAGGAGCTGGGCGCGGCGGTCGGCGGGGCTGAGGCGTCGGCGGGGAGGCATGACCGAAGACTAGTTGACATGTGTCCACTGGGGGCGGACCCTAGTAGACACACGTCAACTTAAGTCCACCGGCACGGCTCGGAGGAATCATGGTCACGGCTCTGCGCACGCTCACCCGACTCATGGGCTGGTCCTGCGTGGCGATCGGTCTCTACCACGTGCTCCTCGGCAACGCGGCCCTCCCCGGGGCGACTTCCGCCGGCGCGACGGTCGACAGTTGGGGCCGCTTCATGGGCGCCGCCTTCGTCGGCTACGGCCTCGCCTGGCTCTGGACCGCCCGCGAGCGCCCCATCCCCGCCCAGGCGGTACGCCTCCTGGCCGCGGTCTTCCTCCTCGGCGGCGTCGGCCGCCTGCTCTCGGTCGCCGTGCACGGCTGGCCCCACGGCTTCCAGATCGCCCTGACGGTCATCGAACTCGCCCTCCCTCCGGTCTTCTTCTGGCTGGCCACGGCGGATGAGCGCGCGCGGGAAGGAACGGCGGAGGGCGCCACCATCGCGCGGTGAGCGGGCGGGCGGCGCGTCGCCCTCTCCGTGAGCCGTCGGGCCGTCGGGCCGTCAAGTCGTCGGGCCGGGGGCCCACGGGCCGTCGGGTCGTCGGACCGTCCTGCCTACCGGTGGAGGTGGGACAGCGCCGCGGCGCTCACCGGATAGGGCTGTTCGGGTGGCAGGAGTCGCCGGGCGGCGTCCAGGTCTCCGTCTCGCACCCGGGCGTGGATCGCGCGGGCCAGCGGGGTGACATCGGTGACGGAGACGATCCACTCGTCGGCGTAGAGGCGTGCGGCTTCACCGGCGAGCCCGAGCTGCAGCGATCGGTGGGGAAGGGGCCGCAGCCGCAGGTCGCGCTCCGGGTCCCACTGCACGCGGGCAGGGGCCTCCTTCAGCCGGCGTCTCCAGGTGCCGTGGTCGATGTGGAGCCCCGGCTCGAAGTGCGACAGGCACGCACGCCGCAGCGCCCACGCGAAGCCCTCCCGGGTGATCTCGACAGCGAGGACGGTCTCCTGGCCCTCCTTGGTGCCCCATCCGCAGCGATACATCATCCACAGGAACGACGGCTTGATCCACGTCATGCGGTCCCGTCGCCACGCGGCCGGGAACCGGCCGTCCCGCGCCGCCGCGAGACCGATCTCCGGCGCGTACGCCTGGTAGACGGTGATCGTGGAGTCCGAATGGACGGCTCGGATCCGATGCCTGGGTTCTGTCACTCGACCAGGGTGATCACGCCGTCTCACGCGCGCCATCGAATTACCCTGGCCGCGGCTCTCACAGGGGCGCGGGCGGCCTCAAGTCGCTCTCGCTGACGGTGTACGTCAGAGCGGGGTAGGTGAAGGCGGTCTCCTCGTTCTCGCGGCGGCGCAGGGTGTAGAACTCGCGCCGCTGTTCGTCGTCGGCGGAGGTGAGGCGGTCGCCCTGGGGGAGATACGCATCGCCGTCCCGGAAGCGAAGGATCGTCTTGGACGTTCGGAACGTGAGACCCAGCCACGGGTTGTCATCGTTCCGGGTCGCGGGTGGCGCGTCGAGGACGATTCTGTGCCGGAAGCGACGATTGGACGCGACGGAGAACGCGACGACACTGTTGTGGGTGAGGGCGATCTCGTACGTCTCGCCGCCGTGTTCCTTCGCCTTCGACTCGAAGACCAGTTTTCTCGGCGGGCTCGCTTCCGGGGACCGGTAGCAGGAGAAGAGGGCGATGGACGACCCGTCCGAGAGGTCCAGGGCCTGGTCTGAGTGGCTTCCCATCTTCCTGTACGCGTCCGTATAGGTCTCGATGAGCGCGTTGTTGAAGCCGACGGGTATCCCCGCGCACGCCCGAACCCGCTCCGCAAGCCGCTCGTGCACCGATCGGAACGGCTGCGTCGGGCTGGCGTAGCGCGTGGTGGTGCGTACCAGAGGCACACCGCCCGACTCGTCGACCCTGGTGAGCGTGGCGCCGCGGCGGCCCTTGCCCAGGTCCTCGAAGTGGGCGGAGGCGGACAACTCCGCGAAGAGGTTCTCCTCGACCGGCAGGGTGCGGAAGGTGACCTCGTCCCGGATCCTAGGCGCGGGGGGCAACGTAGTCTCCCGTGTTCATGCTGAACGGAAAATCGCGTCCGTAGTCGATGAAGGAGGAGGTCCTGTTCTCCTCGGCGTACAGCTTGCGGAGCTTGTCCATACCGGCCTCCGTCGGCGGCTCCAACGGAACGAGATCCTCGGCCACTTTGAGATACGTCCGGCCGTCCTTGTGTACGGCTTCGGTGCCGGAGCAGCGCACCACGTATCCCAGCCGGGTCGGAAGCAGCGTCGCGTCCAACCCCGAAGGCCGGATCTCGTGGGTGTACAGGCGGTTGGTGGACAGCGGCATGAAGAACACCGAGCCGGGATAGAGGGTGAGGGTGAACTGCGAAGGCAGTTCCGCCCCTTCGCGTCGAGCGGCCGGCTCCTTGAGGCGGAAGTGCAGTCTGGTCAGCCCGCTGACGCCCTTCACACCACGGTCGAAGGCGTCGTGGTCCAAAGGCCGCAGTCCGTCCAGCCCTTCGTAGAAGGTGCAGAAGGCCATGATCCCGTCGGCGGGCATGTCCTTGGTCTTGTCGGCGTGCGCGGAGATCTTCGCCTTCGACTGCTTGCGCTCCGCCGTGGCATGGGTGTTGTGGTAGATCTGGGCGAGCACGTGATTGAGCGGTGCCTGGTTCCGGAAGACGGTGGCCGCCTCCCGATTCAGGGCATCGACGACGATCGTGTCGGTCGCCCGGAATCCTTCGGTCGGGCCCGACAGGTTGGTGGAGCACCGGAGCAGACGGAAGTGCAGGTCGTCGCCGACCCGTGTGACGGGCGTCAGATAGATCCCGCTGCGACGAGCCGTTCCGGGCTTGGTGGATTCCGTCAGCGACTGGAACGCGTGCTCGGCACGGATCCTGCCGAAGTGATCGGCGTCGGGGTCGAAGAAACGGCGGTAGTAGACCCCGACACCGTGGACGCGAAGGGGTACCCGGCCGAGATCGACGAAGGTCCACGGCCGGTGTACGTCCTCGCGGTGGCCGTGCGACAGCTCCCGGACGACGAAGACCCGCGCGGCCGCGCGCAGCCGGTCGACGGGGAGACCCGACACGTCCCCACAGAGGTAGACGCTCTTCCCGGCGAGATCGGGCGAGCCGGACGCGAACTCCTCCGGAGTGACCACGGCCCCGAGGAACCCTCTGACCGCGTCGTCCTCGTGCAGCGGGCGAGGGGCCACCAGGAGGTTGCCCGCGTCCTCGATGAAGGCTTCCGTCGACTCGATCGCACTCATGAAAGAAATCCCCGTCTTTCGTGGCCGGAAGGAGTAGGCGCTGAGCCCGGCCTCGGTGAACGGTACCGGTGCTCCGGAGACTCCCCCCTCTGGTTCTGCCGTCGGATACGGCCGGGGCGCGAGGCTCCGGGAGGTCCATACTTGTCGTGCTCCGGTGAGCGCCCGACCGACCCAAGGAGAACCGTGACGAAGACCGGCGGGAGCAACACCCGGTTCCTCATCGGCGCCGCCGTCTACACCGCGGTCGGTCTGGGTGCCGCCGTGGCGCTGGGTTTCCTCCCCACGACAGAGACGTCCGATCGCGCTCCCTCGGGGGTTTCCGCCTCGATACCGCCCGAGTCCGCCCCCGCTGCCACCACCACCCCCGCCGTCACTGCCACCCCCGCCGTCACCGAACCGCCCGTCACCCCCACCACCTCCGCGCCCGAGCGGGGCGTGCCTGCCACGGGTGGCCTGCGGCGCGGCGGACGCGCGAACGACGACTACTACGACGGCGACTACGACAACGACGACGACTGGCACCGCGAGTACGGTGACCCGGACGAGTACTACGACGGCAACTACGACAACGACGACGACTACCACCGCAAGTACGGCAGGGACTGACCCGGTCGGGCCCCTGTGGGCGCTGCTCGCGGCGAGTGACGAGGATGAGGCTGCGATGAGTGAACCGACGAAGCCCGAGGTCGAGGTTCCGGAGGGTGACGCTCCCACGGAGCTGACCGTTCGCGACCTCGTCGTCGGAGACGGCGCGGAGGCCAGGCCGGGCACGGTCGTCCGGGTCCACTACGTCGGGGTGACGTTCGCGACCGGGAAAGAGTTCGACGCCTCCTGGGACCGGGGCGAGCCGTTCAAGTTCGCCCTGGGCGGCGGCCGGGTCATCAAGGGCTGGGACCGGGGCGTGCGGGGCATGAAGGTGGGCGGCCGGCGCGAGATCGTCGTCCCGCCGCGGCTCGGCTACGGCAAGCAGTCGCCCTCGCCGTTGATCCCCCCGGGTTCGACTCTCGTCTTCGTCGTGGACCTTCTCTCGGTCGTGGGGCCCGGGGAGTCCGCGCGATAGAGGGGCCTGAGCGTGGGGACCCGAGCCGGGGGACAGGACCCGCCGGGCGCGGTGACCGCAGGGCCCCCGACGTCGCCGGCCGCCGGGCGCGGCCCCTGATCGCGGTCCTCGGCACGGCTCCCTTCACGGCACCCGACGCGCCGGCGAACCGCTCGTGTCAGAGGCCCGTGCAACACTCCGGAACATGACACTCGCCCAGCTCGGCCTCGCCCAGTGGCGGTCCCTCGACCTGTCCACGGCCCGTCACCTCGCCCGCGAGGCCGCGGAGCTGGTGGGCGGTCGTGTGACCGGCGTCGAGACCGTCGAGCACCTCGGCGCCCCCTTGCACCGGGTACGGATCGAGCGGGACGCGCAGGCGTTCGCGCTGATACCCGGTGGCCGGGTGACGCTCGGCTTCGACCTCGACGCCTGGCGGCCGACGCCCGAGCAGGAGGCCGACTACGCGGCGAGCCTGGAGCAGGGCCTCGGGGACGGCCCCGACCTGCGGGCCCATCTCGCGCGGGTCCTCAGCCCGCGGCGGAGCGCCGTCCTGGCCACCGTACTCATGGCCGTCGAGGACGAGGCCCTGACCGAGCCGCCCGCCGACATGCCTGCCGCGCTCGCGGCGCGCGGCCTGCGGATGCCGAGTCCGGACGAATGGGAGCACGCCTGCGGGGCCGGTGCCACGACCCTCTTCCGGTGGGGCGACGACTGCCCGCTCGACCGCGTCCCCTACGACGACGCGGACGGCCCGCAGCAGCGGCCGAACGCCTTCGGCCTGCGCATCGCCTACGACACCTACCGTGCGGAACTGACCTGCGACGTCACCGCGGTGCACGGCGGAGACGGCGGCGAGTCGGTGTGCGGCGGCTACGGCCACCTTCTGGGATGGCTTCCCCTGGCCACGGCCCACCGCAATCCGTACACGGCCGAGTTCGTGTACGGCGCCGAGGGGGAGGGGCTCTACGAGGACTTCTCCACGCGCCCCGTGCTCGCCCTCTGAACCCCGTCTGCGATGCCCTCGGCCGCTTGGCGCTGGCTCCTGCCCCACGGACCGCCGGGACGGCATGGCATGCGCCGTTGATACGGACGGTGGGATCCGCTCAGGGCACTCCGGACGGTTCTTGACCGATGAACCCGCAGGGCCCTAGTTTCGTGCGCACCGACTCGTGAGTACGGAAAGGGGGCGAGGGCGGATGTCGATCTTCTCCGACCTGAATCGCCTCGCTCACCGTGCTGCCTGGGTCCCGGGTCGTGTAGCGCACGGCTGCTGAAGCGGCCGCTGTTCCGGCGGGCCCTGTCGTGGCGCCGCCGTTCTCGCTCTTTGCTCGTACGTGCCGGCCCTGCCGTGTGTCGTCGTGTGGACATCCGACGCGCGCGCCCCGGGCCGGTGCTCCCACCACGCACCGACACAGAAGGCCTGACATGGTGAACACTCCCACTCCCACTCCCAGTCCCAGTCCCAGTCCCAGTCCCAGTCCCACGTCCGTCCGTACGGCACCGCACCGCAGCGAGGAGCAGTCGTGACCGGGGCGCGGATCACCGTGAACGGGCGGGAGGCGCCGATCGCCCCCGCCCCGGCACACACCACGGTGCTGGACTTCCTGCGCGAGCGCGGCCTCACCGGTACCAAGGAAGGCTGCGCCGAGGGCGAGTGCGGTGCCTGTTCGGTGCTGGTGGCCCGGCCCGGCGTGCACAAGCCCACCGACTGGGTCGCGGTCAACGCCTGCCTCGTGCCGGTGGCCGCCCTCGACGGCCAGGAGGTCGTCACGGCCGAAGGCCTCGCCACGCTCGCCACCGCCGACGCGCCCGACGCGCCCGGCACGGCCCCCGCCCTGCACCCCGTGCAGGAGGAGATGGCCGTGCGCGGCGGCTCCCAGTGTGGCTACTGCACCCCGGGATTCATCTGCAGCATGGCGTCGGAGTACTACCGGCCCGACCGCTGCGCGCACGGCGCCGAGGGCGGTGACACGGCAGGCGGGCACGGCGCCGCCGACGGGCATGACGCCGAGCACGGCCCCAACGGTTTCGACCTGCACGCGCTGAGCGGCAACCTCTGTCGCTGTACCGGCTACCGGCCGATCCGGGACGCCGCGTTCGCCGTCGGCGAGCCCGCCGCGGAGGACCCGCTGGCGCGCCGCCGCGACCAGGCCGCGCCGGAGCCGGCCGCGACCCACTACACCCAGGACGGCGGTACCTTCCTGCGGCCGGGCAGCCTCGCCGAGGCGCTCCGCGTCCTGCGCGAGAAGCCCGAGGCGGTGGTCGTCTCCGGCGGCACCGACTACGGCGTCGAGGTGAACATCCGCTCCCGCCGCGAGAGTTGTGTCGTCGCCGTCGACCGGCTCCCCGAACTGCGCGAACTGCGGCACGAGTCCGACCACATCGAGCTCGGCGCGGCCCTGACCCTCACCGAGATCGAGCGGCGACTGGACGGCGAAGTACCCCTGCTGGCCGCGCTGTTCCCGCAGTTCGCCTCCCGCCTGATCCGCAACAGCGCCACCCTCGGCGGCAACCTCGGCACCGGATCCCCCATCGGCGACAGCCCGCCGGTGCTGCTCGCGCTGGAGGCGTCCCTGGTGCTCGCCGACGCCGACGGGGAGCGCGTGCTCCCGCTGGCGGAGTACTTCACCGGTTACCGGCAGAGCGTGCGCCGCCCCGACGAGCTGATCCGCGCCGTACGCGTCCCGCTGCCGCAGGCGCCCGTCACCGCCTTCCACAAGATCGCCAAGCGCCGCTTCGACGACATCTCCAGCGTCGCCGTCGCCTTCGCGCTCGACATCGACGCCGAGGAAGGCGTCGTCCGGAAGGCGCGGATCGGGCTCGGCGGAGTCGCCGCCACCCCGATCCGCGCCCTGGCCACCGAGGCCGCCCTGGAGGGCAGGCCGTGGACGGCGGAGACCGTCGAGGCCGCCGCGCGCGAGCTGCGCGCCGAGGGCACGCCGCTGGACGACCACCGCGCCAGCGCCCTCTACCGCTCCGCGATGCTCGGCCAGAGCCTGTTGAAGCTGTACGCCCAGACCACCACCGAGGCGGTGTCGTCATGAGTCATCTCTCCGAGCGTCCCGAGAAGGCCGTCGTCGGCGTCTCGATGCCGCACGAGAGCGCCCACCTGCACGTCACCGGCGCGGCGCTCTACACCGACGACCTGGTGCACCGCACCAAGGACGTGCTCCACGCCCACCCCGTCCAGGTCATGAAGGCCCACGGCCGGATCACCGCGCTGCGCACCGAGCCCGCGCTCGCCGTACCCGGTGTCGTCCGCGTCCTGACCGGCGCCGACGTGCCCGGCGTCAACGACGCCGGCATGAAGCACGACGAGCCGCTCTTCCCCGACGAGGTCATGTTCCACGGCCACGCCGTGGCCTGGGTGCTCGGCGAGACCCTGGAGGCCGCCCGGCTCGGCGCCGCGGCCGTCGAGGTGGAACTCGACGAGCGGCCCTCCCTGGTCACCCTGGAGGAGGCGATCGCGGCCGAGAGCTACCACGGCGCCCGGCCGCTGATGGAGACCGGCGACATCGACGCCGGCTTCGCGGACTCCGCGCACGTGTTCAGCGGCGAGTTCCGCTTCTCCGGGCAGGAACACTTCTACCTGGAGACCCACGCGGCCCTCGCCCTGATCGACGAGAACGAGCAGGTCTTCGTCCAGAGCAGCACCCAGCACCCCTCCGAGACGCAGGAGATCGTCGCGCACGTGCTCGGCGTTCCCGCCCACGAGGTCACCGTGCAGTGTCTGCGCATGGGCGGCGGCTTCGGCGGCAAGGAGATGCAGCCGCACGGCTTCGCGGCCGTCGCCGCGCTCGGCGCCAAACTGACCGGCCGGCCCGTCCGCTTCCGGCTCAACCGCACCCAGGACCTCACCATGTCCGGCAAGCGGCACGGCTTCCACGCCACCTGGAGGATCGGCTTCGACGCCGACGGCCGCGTCCAGGCCCTCGACGCCACCCTGGTCGCGGACGGCGGCTGGAGCCTGGACCTCTCCGAGCCGGTGCTCGCCCGCGCCCTGTGCCACATCGACAACACCTACTGGATCCCGAACGCGCGCGTCGCCGGCCGCATCGCCAGGACCAACACCGTCTCGAACACCGCCTTCCGGGGCTTCGGCGGCCCCCAGGGCATGCTGGTGATCGAGGACATCCTGGGCCGCTGCGCCCCCCTGCTCGGCCTCGACCCGATGGAGCTGCGGGAACGCAACTTCTACCGGCCCGGCCAGGGGCAGACGACGCCGTACGGCCAGCCGGTCACCCAGGCCGAGCGGATCGCCGACGTGTGGCGGCAGGTCCAGGACGACGCCGGCCTCGCCGACCGCAGGCGCGCCATCGACGCCTTCAACGCCGCGCACCCGCACACCAAGCGGGCACTCGCGCTCACCGGCATCAAGTTCGGCATCTCCTTCAACCTCACCGCCTTCAACCAGGGCGGCGCACTCGTGCTGATCTACAAGGACGGCTCCGTCCTGATCAACCACGGCGGCACCGAGATGGGCCAAGGCCTGCACACCAAGATGATGCAGGTGGCCGCGACCACGCTCGGCATCCCGCTGCACCGGGTGCGGCTGGCCCCGACGCGTACCGACAAGGTGCCCAACACCTCGGCGACCGCCGCCAGCGCCGGCACCGACCTCAACGGCGGGGCCATCAAGAACGCCTGCGAGCAGCTGCGCGCACGCCTCCTCCAGGTGGCCGCCACCCAGCTGGGCGCCAACGCCTCCGACGTACGCGTCGTCGACGGCGTCGCGCGCGCCCTCGGCAGCGACAAGGAGATCGCCTGGGACGACCTGGTCCGCACCGCGTACTTCCAGCGGGTGCAGCTGTCGGCGGCCGGCTACTACCGGACCGAGGGCCTGCACTGGGACGCGGCGTCCTTCCGCGGCTCCCCGTTCAAGTACTTCGCGCACGGCGCCGCCGCGACCGAGGTGGAGGTGGACGGCTTCACCGGCGCGTACCGCATCCGGCGCGTGGACATCGTCCACGACGTCGGCGACAGCCTCTCCCCGATGATCGACATCGGCCAGGTCGAGGGCGGCTTCGTGCAGGGCGCCGGCTGGCTGACCCTGGAGGACCTCCGCTGGGACACCGGCGACGGCCCGCACCGCGGCCGGCTGCTCACCCGGGCGGCGAGCACGTACAAGCTGCCCAGCTTCTCGGAGATGCCGGAGGAGTTCCACGTCAGACTGATGGAGAACGCAACGGAGGAGGGCGCCGTGTACGGCTCCAAGGCCGTCGGCGAGCCTCCGCTCATGCTCGCCTTCTCGGTGCGCGAGGCGCTGCGGCAGGCCGCCGCGGCGTTCGGCCCGGCCGGAGTCAGCGTCGAGCTCGCCAGCCCGGCGACGCCGGAAGCGGTGTACTGGGCCATCGAGTCGGCCCGTGGCGGCGGGTCGGCCGCCGGCCTGGAGGAAGAGCCGGAAGCGAACGTTCCGAGCCATGTCTGACATGACCTGGATCGCCGCGGTCGCGCGGTTGCGGGAACGCCGGGAAACCGGCGTACTCGTGACCGTCGCGACCGTACGCGGTCACGCACCCCGCAAGGCCGGCGCCAAACTCGTCGTGGGACGGACGGGAGTGTGGGGCTCGATCGGCGGCGGCAACATCGAGGCCGTCGCCATCGACCGGGCCCGGGAGCTGATCGACACGCCCGAGGCGGAGCCGGAGCTGATGGACTTCGCCCTGAACGACAAGGTCACCGGCCGCCACGGCGTCCAGTGCTGCGGCGGCACGGTCTCGGTGCTCCTGGAACCCCTGCCGGTGCCGCCCGCCGTGGCGATCTTCGGCATCGGGCACGTCGGCCTCGAACTGGCCCGCGTCCTGGCCCGGCACGACCTGGACCTGCACCTGATCGACAGCCGCCCCGACATGCTCACGACGGAACGCCTCGCCGTCCTCGACGACGCGGTGGCCCGGCTCCACGTCCACCACACCCCGCTCCTCCCCGAGGAGGTCCTCGGAGAACTCGCACCCGGCACTCACGTGCTCATCGCCACCCACGACCACGCCGAGGACGCCGCCCTGTGCGACGCCGCGCTCCGTACGCCCGGCCTCGGTTCGATCGGCCTGATCGGCTCGGCCGCCAAATGGGCCCGCTTCCGGCAGCGCCTGGCCACGGAGGGCGGTCACGATCCCGCCACCATCGACCGGATCAAGACGCCGATCGGGCTCCCCGAGATCACCGGAAAGGAACCCGCCACGATCGCGGTCAGCGTCGCGGCCGACCTCCTCCTGACCTTCCAGAAGACCGGCCGCTGAACCGGATCCCACCCGGTCCGCCGGGCGGAGGTCCGCGAAACCCGGCCGGCTTGCGGGTGTCGGACCGAGCCCGCCACCCCGGTCCCGGATATACCGGTGGCTGCGAAGGACCGAGGCCTCGCGAGGCAGAGGGAGAGCAGCCATGACACTCCACCGGATGGACAACGTCGGCATCGTCGTCGAGGACCTGGAGGCCGCCGTCGCCTTCTTCACCGAACTGGGCATGACGCTCGACGGCAGGGCGCAGATCGAGGGCCTCTTCGCGGACCAGGCGGTCGGACTCGACGGGGTCCGCAGCGAGATCGCGATGCTGCGCACCCCGGACGGCCACGGCAAACTGGAACTCGCCCAGTACCGGACCCCCGCGGCGATCGGCGACGGCTCTCCCAACCCGCCCCCGAACACCCTGGGCCTGCACCGGGTCATGTTCGCCGTCGACGACATCGACGACACCCTCGCCCGCCTCCGCACCCACGGCGCCGAACTCATCGGCGAGGTGGCGCAGTACCGGGATGTCTACCGCCTCTGCTACCTCCGGGGCCCCTCGGGCATCATCCTCGCCCTGGCCGAGCAGACGAACTGACGCCACGCGCTCCTTGGCGCCGCCGCCGGCGCGTCACCTCTCCCGCGTGACCGACGAGCGCGCGGCGACCGCTGTGTCACGGCGAGTGATGCCGCACACATGCGGCGGGGTTGCTGCCTGCGACGTGTTAGCTTCCGGCAGTGATATCCCCGGTCGCGGATGCCCGCGAAGTCGACGACGCAGTCAGGCCCGGTTCGTTCCCGTCGGACGGCCGCCTGGCCGGCGACGCCGTCCGCGCGACCGAGTCCCTGGGGCTGCTCGACCTGTTCGGCGACTCCTTCGTGCGTGATCCGTACCCGTGGCTCGACCGGCTGCGCGCCGAGGCGCCCGTGCACCAGGATCCCGGTACGGGGCTGTGGCTGGTCAGCCGGCACCAGGACATCCGGCGCGCCCTGCTCGACACGGACCGGTTCCTCCCCGACAACGCTCAGCACGCGGTCACGCCGCTGCCCGTCGCCGTGATGCGGATCCTCGTCCGTGCCGGGTTCACGCTGCCGCCCGCGCTCGCCAACAACGGGAGCCCGAGCCACGCCGGGCTGCGCCGCGTCGTCATGCGGTTCTTCGACGCGCGGAGCGTCGCCGCCGCCGTACCGACGATCGAGCGCATCGCCGACGAGCTGCTCGGCCGGCTGCCCGACGACGGGACGGAACTCGACCTGTTCGTCCCCTTCGCCCAGATCCTTCCCTGCCGCGTGCTCATGGAGCTCCTCGGCATCCGCGGCGTCGATCCCGCCACGCTCATCACCTGGAGCGACGCCGCGCTGGAACTGTTCTGGGGGCGCCCCCCGCTCGCCCGTCAGCTGGAACTGGCGGATCTCGTCGCGGAGTTCCACCAGTGGCTCAGCGCGACCGTACGCGACGACGACGCGCCGCCCGGCTCGTTCGTCCGCGCCCTCGCCGACCATCGGCTGCCCGACGGCACGCCCCTGGACGCCGCCACCGCCGTCGCCGCCTGCTTCTTCGTCTTCGTCGCCGGCCAGTCCACCACCGGGCAGCTCATCGCCACCGTCCTGCGCACGGCGCTCACCGAGCCGGGAGCGTGGCGGAGGGCCGCCGAGGAGACGGGCCTCGCCGAGGCGTGGGTGGAGGAGGTCCTGCGCCGTGAGCCGCCCGTGACCACCTGGCGCAGGGTGACCGCCGAAGCCACCCGGCTGGGCGGCGTGGAGCTGCCGGCGGGCGCGCAGGTGCTGCTGATGCTCATGGGAAGCGGCTCCGATCCGGCCGTCTTCCCGGACCCGGAGCGCATGTGCCCGGGACGGGCGAACGCCCGCCGCCACCTGGCGTTCGGCGCCGGCCGTCACCTCTGCCCCGGCGCCACGCTCGCCCGCACCGAGGCGGCGGTGGCCCTGCGGGCGGCGGCGCGCCGCCTTCCCTCCGTGACGCCGGCGGACCCCGAGGCCGAACCTCCCATGCTGGGCCTGCTGTCGTTCAGGGCCCCGCTGCGGGTGGCGGTCGAGCGGCAGCCCCGGCGTCCGTAACGCCGGGTGTGCCCCGGCCACGCAGGCCGGAACCCGTCGCTTCCATGGCACGGCGCGCCACATTCCCACCCACGGAAGTGGCGGCACCACATGTGGGCCGGGGTCCCCGCCGTTCACCAGGATGTCCGCATCTCACCCCACCTGCACCCGGAGATGCGCATGAAGATCAGAAGGACCGGCGGGACCGGCGGGACCGGCAGGAGCGGCAGAGCCGGCGCGGTCGGGAAGTTCCTCGTCGCCGCTGTGGCGGCCGTCGGCCTCGCCGCCACGACGGTCGGCGGGGCCACGGCCGCGGTTCCGGCGCCGACGCCCGGCACGCTCCAGCAGTACGACATCAGCGCGACGTACGTCAGCGGCCTCTCGTCCGGCGGGTTCATGGCCAACCAGATGCACGTCGCCTACTCGGACGTCTTCGCGGGCGCCGGAATCTTCTCGGCCGGCCCGTACGACTGCGCGCAGAACAACCTCAACACGGCCTTGTACGCGTGCATGGACACGTTCATGGCCCGCAAGACCCCCGCCCAGCTGGAGCAGCTGACCCGCGACCGGGCCGCGACGGGCAAGGTCGACCCGGTCGCCAACCTGTCGGGAGACAAGGTCTGGCTCTTCCACGGCACCAACGACGCCACCGTCAAGGCCCCCGTGAACGACGACCTCGCCACGTACTACCGCGACTTCGGCGCCGACGTGATCTACGACAACACGTCCACGTCGGGCCACGCCTGGGTCAGCCCGATCGGCCCCAACGCGTGTACGTCCACCAGTTCGCCGTACGTCAACAACTGCGGGGGCAACCCGGTGAAGGACATGCTGACGCACCTGCTCGGGAGCGTGAGCCCGGCGACCTCCTCCGCGCCGACCGGCAAGCTGGTCAGGTTCGACCAGAGCGCGTACACCCCCGGCGGCAGCCCGAGCGCCGTCAGCCTGGGCAACGAAGGCTTCGCCTACGTGCCGCGGTCCTGCCAGGACGGGGCCTCCTGCAAGCTGATGGTCACGCTCCACGGCTGCTACCAGTACTACGGCCTGGTCGGCAACGCCCTCATGGACAAGGCCTACCTCAACGAGTACGCCGACACGAACGACATGATCGTCCTCTACCCGCAGGCCACCACCATGACCGGCAACCCGCGTGGCTGCTGGGACTGGTGGGGCTACAAGTCGGCGGACTACGCGCAGAAGAGCGGCCCGCAGATGACGGCCGTGATGAACATGGCCAAGGCCCTCGGCGCGGGCACCACCGACGCCCCCGCCCCCGGCCTTCCCGCCCCCACCGGCCTGGCCGTCACCGGCACCACGGCGTCGAGCGCCTCGCTGTCCTGGAACGCGGTCCCGGGCGCGTCGTCGTACGACGTCTACCGCGACGGCACCAAGGTGAACGCCGCTCCGGTGACGTCCACCGGCTACACCGACTCCGGCCTGACCGCCGGCACGGCGTACGGCTACACGGTCGCGGCCGTCGACGCCTCCGGAGCGCCCGGCGCCAGGACCGCACCCGTCACGGCCACCACCACGGGCGCCGCGCTCTGCGTGACCGCCAGCAACTACGCCCACACCCAGGCCGGCCGGGCGCACCAGTCCGGCGGCTACACCTACGCCAACGGCTCGAACCAGAACCTCGGCCTCTGGAACGTCCTGGCCTCCAGCACCATCAAGGAGACCTCGCCGGGCTACTGGGTCACGTGCTGAGCCGTTCAGCCCTTGAGCCCTGAGGCGCCGAGCCCCGCGCCCGGGACCGAAGCCCGTCACCGGATGGACCGCGCACCCGTGATCACGACTCCTGCGAAGGAGGGCGTCGTGAACCGGCGTCCGGCTTCGGCTTCGGCTTGGGCCTCGGCGGGTACTCGACCGGATCGGGTTCCCAGTACCAGTCCTCCCCTTGGTGGACCGCCCGCCCGGGCCGGGGGTTCGGCCCGCCGTCGCGGCCCGCGTGCCAGTGGATGAAGGCGATCACCGCGAGGAGGAAGAGGACCATGCCGAGAGCGGTCCACGCCGCCGGATCCCCCTCGGCGAGTCGCGGCCCACCCGTCGTCCACAGAAACCGCCCGAGCCGCCAGGCCGCCATGACCAGCACATACCCGAGCCCCAGGACGAACGGCAGGAAGACCAAGCCGACGCCGAGACAGCCCTTGTCCACACCCCTACGACCCATCCCCGCCCCCGTGTCGCCTGCCCGACCTGGCCGATGCGGGGGATACCCCACCACGGCGGCCCCGACACCGGGACGCCCTGCCGGCCGGCGCCCTTTCGGCCCCCTCCTGCCGCAACCACGGCAGGATCACCTACGGGGGGCGGCCCCAAGGCCTCTCGACGACCGACGACCGACGACCGACGACCGACGAGCGTGCGAAGCGAGGAGAGTATGGACGGGGATGCCGTGGCAGGGGTGAACCCTCCGGAAACCGGAGTCCGGCTGCGGCCGGCCGCAGCCGGGGACGCCGAGTTCCTGGTGGCGATGCTGGTGGAGGCGTTCAACTGGGACGCCCCGCGGTTCAGCCGGGAGGAGATCCTGGCGACGCCGCACTTCGCCCACTACGTCACCGGGTGGCCACGGGCCGGGGACTTCGGCGTGGTCGCCGAGGACCCCTCGGGCACGCCCGTCGGCGCGGTCTGGGCCAGGACGTTCCCCGCCGGCGACCCGGGATACGGCCACGTCGACCCGCAGGTGCCCGAGCTGACCGCCGGCGTGGTCCCGGGACACCGGGGCCGGGGCGTCGGCGGCGCTCTGCTGGACGCGGTGGTGGAGATGGCGGCGCGGTCGGGCGTCGACCGCCTGAGCCTCAGCGTCGAGGACGGCAACCACGCCGCCGCGCTCTACGCCTCCCGCGGGTTCGTCACGGTCGGGCGGGAGGGCGACGCGGACACCATGGTGCTCCGGTTGGGCGTGCGCTGAAGCGCCGCATCCACGCCACGACGAGTCTCAGACGTGCCGCCGGGCCAGCCACCGCTCCGCGCGGCCCCGTTTGTCCGCGTCCTCGGAGCGCCGCGCGTGCGCCAGCAGCCGCTCGCGCAGAGGTTCGGGCAGGGCCGCGACGTCCCGCTCCTGGTGCGGCCGGCTCTTCCAGCCCGCCAGGTGCCGTACGGCTCCGGCGTCGTGCCGCTCCCGCGCCCCGGCGTCGAGCAGCGCGGCGACGAGGTCGGCGATCGGGACCCGGCCCAGCAGTTCGCCGGGCACGCCTTCGTGGACGGGGAAGCCGGAGCAGCGGCCGCTGCCGGAGCCGTACCAGGAGAGCAGGGCCAGCACGCGTTCGACCGGGTCGGGGCACGACTGCCGCAGCCGTTCCGTGAGTTCGGCGAGCAGCTCGGGGGAGGGCCTGCCGCCGGTTCGGGAGAGGTCGAGCATCCGGTCGGCGGCGCCTGCCAGCCCGGCGGGCATCGCCGCCAGCCAGTCGCGTTCCTCCGCGGCCCTCGCGTCCGCCTGTCGCCGGTCGGCCTCGTACCGCCGCATGGGTTCGGGCATGCCGTGCCCGTCCAGCCACGCCAGGAGCAGCCGGCCGTCGGCCAGGACGGCGTCGCTCTCCCACCGCTCCCACCGCAGCGTCTCCCCGTGATGGAGCACGACGACCGCGAGCCGTCCGCCGGAACGGTCGCCCACCTCGAAGCGGACGTCCCCGAGGCACATGCAGTGGAAGCCGGGGAGGGAGTCCACGGCCATCGCCTTCCTGAGCCGCGCCGACTCCACCGGATCGGAGAGGTCCACCCGGACCCCGGAGTCCGTTCCGTCCCCGCCCACCAGGCTGACCCGGACCGTGTGAGCCTGCCCCAGTACACCGTCCAGCGCCGTCGTTCCGTCCACGACCCGCACCCCTCTTCCCGCCCCGGCACGGCCCCCGCCCGATCCCACAGCACCGCCCCGCCTCCCCGCAAGCGGTGGCGCCGGCAGCGCGGGCGCGCTGCTGGAGGACGGGGGTCGCCCGCCCCGCCGCCGCAGGGTGCCGTCTTGATCGTCGCGTCGTTAGGCCGGGGGCACGCCCAGGACGGTGTCGTGACGCCATGACACCCGCGACACCCGCGACACCCGCGACACCCGCGACGCCCATGACGTCCATGGGGGCCGCTTGGGCCGCCTGGGCTTGGACAGGCCGACGGAGACGGAGAGGGCGCGCGTGATGGACCGGCACAAGGCAGTGAACAGAGGGACATCCGCCGTAGGGCGGGTCGGCTGCGCCCTCGCCCTTCTGTTGTGCGTGGCCTCCCCGCAGGCGCGCGCGGACGGAGGAGGGCCGGTCCTCGACCACGACTTCCCGGACCCGGACGTCGTGCGGGTGGGGGCCACGTACCACGCGTACGCGACGAACGGGGACGGGCACAACATCCGCCACGCGACCTCGCGCGATCTGGTCCGCTGGGAACTCGACGCCGACGACGTCCTGCCCGCGCTCGGCGGCTGGGCCGCGCTCGAACCACGCGGGAAGGTGTGGGCGCCCGAGGTGTACGACAACGGCGACGGCTTCACCATGCACTACACGGCGAGGGACGAGGCGAGCGGGCGTCAGTGCGTGGGCGTCGCCGTGGCGGACTCCGCCGACGGACCGTTCACCCCGGTGGGGGACCGCCCGCTGGTCTGTCCGGACACCGAGGGCGGGGCGATCGACGCCTCCAGCCACACCGAGGGCGACCAGCGCTACATCCTCTGGAAGAACGACGGAAACTGCTGTTCGCGGCCCACCTGGATCCATCTGCAGCCGACGTCCTGGGACGGCACCCGCGTCACCGGACCGCCGGTGCGACTCATCACCCGGGACCTCGACTGGGAGGGCGGCCTCGTGGAGGCGCCCACGCTCGTCAAGCGTGCCGGCCGCTACGTTCTCCTCTACTCGGCTGACGCGTACGACGGCGAGGGGTACAAGATCGGGTACGCGGTCGCCGACCGGCTGGACGGCCCGTACACGAAGGCCGCCGCGCCGCTCGTGACGACCGAAAGCGTCCGGCGGACGGTCATCGGACCGGGTGGCCAGGACGTCGTCACCGGTCCCGACGGCCGGGACCACCTCCTCTTCCACGGCTGGAGGCCCCTGGGCGAACGGCGCGTCATGTACCGGGCGGATCTCGGCTTCGCGGACGGCGGTCACCCGGTCGTCCGAGGCAGCAAGGTCCGTCACCAGGCGGAGCGGGCAGTCGTCCATCACGCCCTCGTACGGGACGCCGACGGCGCCCAGGACGGGCGGGCCGTCGGCCACATCGACCACGCCGACAGCCACGTGGAGTTCAGGGTCTTCGCCGCGTCCGGCGGGCGCCACACGCTGACCGTGCGGTTCGGCAACGGCTCGCTGGACCCGGCGGGAGCCCCCTCGCCCGCCTCCCACACCCTCACGGTCAACGGGCGCGCCGCGGGCGACGTCCCGTACCCCCACACCGGGTGGGACCGGTGGAGCAGCGTCGAAGCCCCCCTCGACCTCAGGGCGGGATGGAACACCGTCCGCCTGTCGAAGGGGGACCTGTACGCCGAGCTGGACAGCATCGAGGTGGACTGAAAGGGGGGAGGGAACGGGCGGGAGGGAACGGCGGGAGGGAACGGCGGGAGGGAACGGCGGGAGGTCAGCCCCACCGCTGGCGGTCCGTGTCCCTGCACGGCAGCGCTCGCAGTCCCGCGAGCGCGCTGTCGTCCAGGCAGGCTCCCGTCGTTCCGTTCCGCACCTGCACCGCGTCGTCGGGGCCGGGGGTCACCCGCCACTGCTGGGACGCCGAGGAGGCGGAGCAGGGGGTGGCCCGCAGGCCGGCGGGCTCGCTGTGCTCCAGGCAGGCACCGGTGGCGTGGTTCCTCAACCGGTGGGTGCCGTCCGTGAGGCGGGTCATGGTCCACCGCTGGTAGCTCATGCCGTTGCAGGCGTAGGACCGCAGCCGCTTGTCGAGGCTGTGGTCGAGGCAGCCGCCCGTCGCGCGGCTCACGAAGATCCTGACGGAGTCGGACGGGGAACCTCCGGTGCCCGCGGCGGCGACCTCCCGAGTGGCTTCCGCCACCGGTGCCGGACGGACGACGACCAGGGTGCCGAACGAGCCGAGCACCGCCCCGACCAGCAGTCCCGTCAGCAGCGATCCGACCCGGCCGGGCCGGCGCAGGCGGGCGAGGAGCCCGGGAAGCCGCCGGCGGAGGGCCCCGGAGCGATCTTCTGAGCCGTCTTCCGGGCCATGTCCGGGGCTTTCTGCGGGGCTGTCTCCCGGACTGTCTCCCGGGCCGTCTGCGGGGCCGTCTGCCGGGCTGTTCTCCAGGGCGGCGGACCGGTCCGCGGGCTGGGCGGCAGGCAGGGACGGACGGGGCTGGTGCCGGTCCGCCGCCTCCCACAGGACCCGGTACGCGTCGGGGTCGCCGTCCAGGGCGTGACACAGGTCCCGGACGACGGGCCAGGGCGGGACGGTGCTGCCGCGGAAGTACCGCGAGAGGGACGAGTCGCTGACGTTGAGGCGGTCCTCGAGGTCACGCAAGGTGCACCCCGATCGCTGCTGCAAGGCGCGCAGCGCGGCACCGAGCCTGCCGGCCGCGTCGGTGTCCGAAGTGTGACGGGCGGGCATGTCGTCATCCCTCTGTCCTGGCCCCGGCTGTTGATCCAACCGTGCGTCCCACGTCCCGGGACAAGCACGTCCCAGCAGGTCAGAACCTTAGGGATCCCGACATCACGGAAGCAACCGGGACAAGCTTGTGGCCCGCTGACGCACCGCCGCACACTCGGAACACCCGGCTCGCCGACACGGCCGACGGACGGGGGCCGTACGCGGCTCCCGGACGGCCGTACGCCGGAGCCGGCCCGCCCGCGATCCCCTGAACTCCCTTCGGTCCGCGGGCGGACCGTCCCCGAAACCATCACCCCAACAGGTGACAGGCGAGTCCGTTCCCCTCGTCGACCGACACGTCAAGGAGAAACCATGCGTTCCAAGCTGAGGGCCCTCACCGTGGGGGCCCTGCTCCTCGCCGGCACCGTCCTCCAGGCCGCCCCCGCCCAGGCGGCCATGATGCGCCCGCCCGGCAGCGGCGAGGCATGCACGTCCACGGTCAGCGCCGACGGCAAGACCGGCAAGGCCATCTGCAAGAACGTCGGGAGCCACATGATCGAGGTCAAGTTCATCTTCGTCTGCGGATGGGCCCTCGACCTCGAGAGCTCGTGGCTCGCCCTCGCCCCCGGTGAGAGCGACGGAGCACAGGGCACCTGCGGCGGCACCGGAGTCGGAAGCATCATCACGGAGGTCCGCGACCTGTGAGCGGCCGTCACGTGCCGCCCGCGAACCCTCGCCCCGCCCCGCCCCCTCGCACCACCTCGACGTCCCGCACCACCTCGACGTCCCGCACCACTTCGACCGAACCCGCGGCGACGACCGCATCCGCAGCAAGGAGAGACATCATGCGCAACGTACGGCGCGCTCTGACCCTGGGCGCCGCACTCACCCTGGCCGCAGTCGCGCAGCTCGCGCCCGCCGAAGCGGTGGTCAAGCGCCCGCCGGGGGGTGGCGAGTCGTGCACGTACTCGGTGTCCGCGGACGGTCGTGACGCCACGGCCGTCTGCAAGAACAACAACAACCACCCCATCGAGTTCCGCGCCGTCATCGTCTGCGGCTGGACGTGGGACGAGACCGGCCCCTGGGTCACCCTCCAGCCGGGCAAGCGGAAGGCCTCCAGCGGCCGCTGCGTCGGCGGATCGGGCGTCGGAGGCGTCTCCGCCGACGTGCGCGACCTCTGATCGGTCCGGTCCGGTCCGGTCCGAACAGGACCCGACCGGACCGGAAGTGTCCTGACCTGACCGTCCATCGGCAACCAGTCCGCCTCGACGACACCGCCCCGGTCGGCATCAGCCGGCCGGGGCGGCCCGGCGGGGCGGACAAGCGGAGAAGGAGAGAGAACACCATGTCCGACCCATCCCACCCCGGCGGCAGCGCCCGTCGCGTCGTCCTCGCCACGGCTGTCATCGTCGGCCTCTGCGGTGCCGTCGCCCTCGTCACCGTGCTGTGCCTCCACCTCTTCGGAGCGACCGGCTCCCAGGAGGCCGACACCAAGCCGCCGCCGGTGACCGGCGACCAGGGATCGCCGGAACGGCCGTACGACCCGTTCTGGCCGCCCGCACCGCCGGCCATGCCGCCCCAGCCCCTGCCACCCAACCCCGGCACGTACCGATGACCGTTCCACCACCTCGTCCGGCGCGCCACCCGTGCGGCGGCGGAAGCCGCCCCGAAGAACCCCCTGCTTCCACGCGCCGGGCGGTCGGACCGATCCGGGACACGCCCGTTCGGCGTCAGTGGATCTCGCGGACGAGTTGGTTCGTGAGTTCGTAGCGGGCGCCGACGACGGCCAGTCGGCCCGTGGCGATCCTGTCGGCCAGGTCGGGTTCGGCGGCGAGCCGCGAGCGGACGAGCCGGACCTGGGTGGTGACGGCGGCGTCCACGCGGGCGGAGCCGGGGAGCGAACGGTCGATCGCGGGCTTGATCTGCTCGGCGACGTACTGGATGTGGGCAGGCAGCTTCTCACCGGTCGCGTCCGCGCGGACCGCCGCGGAGACGGCACCGCACGACTGGTGCCCGAGGACCATGATGAGGGGGATCCCGAGGTCCAGCACCCCGTACGCCACGCTCCCGAGCACCGCCTCGTCGAGGACCTCGCCGGCGGAGCGGACCGCGATCAGGTCGCCCAGGCCCTGGTCGAAGACGAGCTCCGGCGGGACCCGGGAGTCGATGCAGCCGAGGACGACCGCGAACGGGTGCTGCCCGGACACCACCTCGGTGCGGACGGCGCGCGTCTCGTGCGGATGCTTCTCGTGGAAGGTGCGCCAGCGTTGGTTGCCCGCCCTCAGCTCGCGCAGCGCGGCTCCGGGCGTCGCGGGCCGGGCCCGCCTCCCCGGCACGGGCGCCCAGGCACCCGTGGCCACGACCGCCCCGGTCGCGGCGGCCCCGGTCACGGCGGTGCGCAGCAGTCCGCGGCGCGAGGGAGCCGCCTGCCGCGTGCAACCGTCAGCGTCACCGGGCGGAAGAGGTTCCGAAGAATGGTTCACGGCAGGAACGTACGGCCGGGCCCGGTGGCCGTCTGTGTGTTTGCCGAATGCACGAGGTCTCTTGGATTGCTCTTGAACTCCGGGGCGGGGCCTCAGGGACGGGGGTATGGCGGTACGACGGTACGGCGGTCAGGTGCAGTGGGCGGAGTCGTGTCCGCGCGCAGCAGTCGTCAACCATGCGCGCCACCAAGGAGTTTCGCCCTTCGCTGCCGAGCCGTCACGCCCGGTGGCATGATCCGGTGCGTGGACTACCGAATGTGCGTCGACATGCTGGCGAAGCTGCACGAGAACCCCGACGGGGTTTCCCGGCCGGTGCGACAGGCGAACGTCTCCCGGCTGCTGGAGATGCTGGGAAGACCGGAGCGGGCACTGCGCGGGATGCTGGTGGTCGGGACGAACGGCAAGGGTTCGACGTGCGCGTACGCCGTGTCGGCGGTGGCCGCGACCGGCGCACGGGTCGGCAGCATGCCCAGCCCCCACCTTCAGGAGCCCAGGGAACGGATCCGGATCGACGGGGTCCCCGTGACGCGCGACGAGTACGCGGCGGCGTACTCCGAGGTCTGGCAGGCGATCGAACGGCACGACCTGCCCGTCCTCGCCCAGGGCGTCTACGCGCTCACCGCGGCCGTGCACTTCCGGCGGGCGGGCGTCGAGCTGACCGTCGCCGAGGCCGGCATCGGCGGGAGACGGGCGGCGGCCGCGGAACTCGGCCTGGACGTGAAGGTCGTCACCGGCATCGGCCTCGACCACACCCGCCTGCTCGGCACCTCCCTCACGCAGATCGCCGAGGCGAAGGTCGCGGTCGCGCGGGACGGGGACCACGTCGTCCTCGGGCGCCTGGACCCGGAAGCCGCCACGACCGCCGCGCGGGTCCTCAAGGAACGGGCGGGGCTCTCCGTCTGGCGGATGGACCACGAGATCCGCTACACCGCCCGTGTCGCCGGCGACACGGGCCCGCACGGCCCGGTGACGCTCGTCGACATCACCACGCCCCGCGCCGTGCACCGCGATCTGCCCTGCCCGCTCCCCGGAGCACACCAGCACCACAACCTCGCGGTCGCCGTCGCCGCGGTGGACGCCCTCGTCGAACGCGGCCACATCCACGAGCCGGACGGCGACCGGCTCCGCGCCCGCCTGGCGGCCACCCGCTGGCCCGGGCGCCTCGAACTGGTCGAGACCCGCCTGGGCGACTGGACGGGCCGCGTCCTCCTGGAAGGCGCCACCAATCCGCAGGGCGTCGCGACCGTGGCCCCGGAGATCCTGCGCCACGCCCGCGGCGGGGGACACGCGCGACCGCCCGTGCTGCTCTTCGCGTCGATGGACGACAAGGACGTCTCCGGCATGCTCGCCCCGCTCCCCGCCGACTGGCCCCTGGTCCTCACCCGCACCGGCGCGAGCAGAGCCGCGGAGCCCGCGACCCTGCGCGCACGGCTCGCGCCCGGCCGCCGAGGCCCGTGCGTGACCGCCGAGGACGCCGGGTCCGCGCTCCACCGCGCCGCCGAACTCGCCGGACCCGACGGCCTGATCGTCGTCTTCGGATCGCTGCGCCTGGTCGGCGAATCCCGTACGGCCCTGGGCCTGCAGCCCGCGTGACGGGGTGTCGGGGACTGGCTGTCAGACGGGGAGCGCGTGCAGCTTCTTGCCGTGCAGGGCGAACACGTGCTTCCCGTCGGTGGCCACGAGCCACGCGTGGTAGTCGCCGGAGCCGTCGTTGAACGTCCAGCGCACCGCACCGGTCTTCGCGTCGATGGCGATCACACCACCCCGCTGGTCCAGGTCCGTGGCCGCGTAGAGGACGCCACCGGCCTTCACGTACTGCCGTGGCACCGTGAGGTTCGCGTCGGCGAGCGCCTGGGACGTCCAGATCTCCTTGCCGGTACGGGGGTCGAGGGCGCGCAGGGTGCGGCCGCTGTCCGCGAGGTAGAGGACGTCGTCCAGGACGGCCGGCTCCTTGAAGGACACGTAGCTCTCCGCCGTCTCCACCGACCACTTCAGCGAGCCGTCGGCAAGGCCGAAGGCCTGGAGCTTCGGGCCCTGCGGCACGATCACCAGGTTCTCGTACACGGCGAAGAAGCCGTAGTTGGTCTTGGTGGTCTTGTGCGTCCACACCTGCCTGCCGGTGGTGGTGTCGCGCACCGTGAGGTTCTTCTTGAAGTCGGTGTAGACGAGGTGGCGGCCCTGGGCGTGGGCGTGGATGCCGTTGCCCTCGGTGCCGAGGTCGCGCCGCTCCTTCCACGCCGGCCTGCCGGTACGGCTGTTCAGCGCGGCGATCACGTTGGTCTTCGAGGACCCGTCGGCCTCCAGGACCTCGGCGATGACGTACACCTGCTCGTCGTCCACCGCGATCGGCCTCGGCTGCCGGTACCCCTTGCCCAGGTGGCTGCGCCAGGTCTCCTTGCCCGAAGCCGGGTCGTAGCCGGCGACCGTGCCGTCGTACGTGGCGCTGGCCAGGTACAGCGTGCCGTTGCCGAGCAGCATCGGCGCGCCGGGCACCGCGCCGTCCTTCGACGACCACCGCTCCGCGCCCGACGCGGCGTCCAGCGCGGCCAGCGGCTCACCGCTGGCGATCACCACACCGCTCGTGGCGACGAGTTCGTCGTTGTCACCGTAGGTCTGCGCGGACGTCGTCTTCGTCCACAGCGGCCGGGGCGCACCGCCCGCGTTGCCGGCGCCGCCCCCGGCGGGCTTGTCGCCGCCGGGACTGCTGGAACCGCCCGATCCGCCGGAGCTTCCCGATCCGCCGAGGCCGGATTCGTCCTCGCGGCAGCCGGTCGCGCCCGCCGTCAGGACGGCCAGCGTGAGTCCGCCGCCGACCAGCCGCAGTGCGCGCCGCCGGGAGAATCTGCCACTCGGCACGCTGTCGCCTCGCATCGTCATGTCGCTGTACTCCCGTGGAGCCGTCGGATCGGGGAACCGCTCGGGTCGGCGTCGTACGGACGTGCGACCCGGCGGCACGGAACGCTAGCCGTCGTCTCCGGACGAAGGCGGTGCCGGGGTCGGATCGGGACGGCTTCGTGAACCAATCGGGACACTGCGGAGGCGCCCCCGGTGGATCAGGACTGACGGCTCGCCGTCTTCTCCCGCTGCTTCTGTTTCTGCCGGGCGTAGTAGGCGCGGGTGCGGTTGCGGTCGCCGCAGTCCTTCGTGTCGCACCAGCGGCGGTTCCGTCGCGGTGACGTGTCGAGGTAGACCCATCCGCACGTGGCGTCCTCGCACTGGTGCAGGCGGTCGAGGTCGTCGCGCTGGGTGAGGGTCACGAGCCCCCGGACGATGCGGTGGCGGGGCAGGTGGAGGTCGGTCTCCCGGTCCTGCCACTTCCAGCGGCCGTCCGCGTGGACGAGGTCCGCCGCGGCGATCGACGCCCGGTACAGGCCCGCGAGGTCCGCGGCGGCTGCCGCGTCGTCGGCGAAGAGGACTTCGTAGACCGTCTCCCGCGCGGCGACGACCCGTTCGCGTTCCCGCTCGGCCGCGGCGCTGTCGAGGTCGGCGAGGTCGCGCAGGGCGGTGGCCTCGCTCGTACCGATCAGACCGGATTCGAGACACCACTCGACGACGTCGGAGTAGGTCCGCAGGGACTCGGTGCGTTCGGGTCCGCCCAGTCGCCACGCGACGGTGTTCACCAGGTCGAGCATGCGGTCGCCCGCGATGTGGCCGAACTTCACCGTCGGCTCCTCTCATGGATGTCGATCCTCATGGGTGAATGCATCATTGCATGTGAGGTGATCCTCTGTGATCATGAGGGTGCTTTCGCTGTCATGCCTAATCAGCGAATCACCCATGAGATCTCCACGAGGGGAACGCCGTGCCCGTCGCCGCCGCCGTCAGACCGTTCACCGCCCTGTGGGCGTCGCAGGCGTCCTCGAACCTCGCCGACGGACTCCTCCAGGCCGCGGCCCCGCTCCTCGTCGCCACACTGACCCGTGACCCGCTCGTGGTGGCCGGCATGACGGTGGTGCAGTTCCTGCCCTGGCTGCTGGCGACCCTTCCCGCGGGTGCGCTCGCCGACCGGATGGACCGGCGGCGGATCCTCGTCGCGGGCAATCTGCTGCGCGCGGCGGGGTTCGCGCTGCTCGCCCTCGCCCTGGCCGACGGGTGGCGCCACGTCGCCCTTCTCTACGCCGCGGTGTTCGTCGCCGGCTGTGCCGAGACGTTGGTCGACAACGCGGCCCTGGCCATACCGCCCCGCCTCCTGCCCCGCGCGAAGCTGGAGCGCGCCAACGGCAGGCTGTTCGCCACGCAGTCGCTCGTCAACACGTTCATCGGCCCGCCCGCCGGTGCGGCGCTGTTCGCGCTGGCGGCGTCCGCGGCCTTCTTCACGGGCGCGGCGGCCTTCGCCCTCGCCGGACTCGCGGCCCTGCTGCTGCCCGTGCTGCGGCCCACGGGAGAGGAGCCCGAGCCCGACGGCCCCGGCGGATCGGGCCGCTCCGGCCGGACCACCCTCACCCAGGACATCCGCACCGGATGGGTCCACTTCTGGCGCCACGACCTGCTGCGGCGCGTCGCGTTCATCTCGGCGGCGATCAACTTCTTCGGCGCGGCCACCGGTGGGCTCCTCGTCCTGCTGATCACCGGACCGTACGCGGTGGCCATGGCGCACTACGGCCTCTTCATCGCGGTGCCCGCGGCAGGCGCCATCGCGGGCTCGCTGCTCGCCGAGCGCGTCGTGCCCCGCATCGGCGGCGGCCCCACCACCTGGCTCGCCGCCCTCGTCCCGGCCGCCGGTTACGCGGTCCTCGGGCTCGGCCACAGCACGCCGCTCGCCCTGGCCGCGATGTTCGGCGCGGCGTTCGCCGGCTCGCTCAACCAGATCGTCGTCAGCACGCTGCGCCAAGCGGCCGTCCCCGACGCGCTCCTCGGCCGCGTCACCGCCGCGTACCGCCTGATCGTCCTGGGCGTCGTACCCCTCGGCGCGTTCGGCGGAGGCCTGCTCGGACGCCACCTGGGGGTCCGCGCCGTCTTCCTCGCCGCGGCCGCCGGACTCGCCCTCGCCGCGATCCCCCTCGCCTCCCGGGTCACCACCCAACGCCTCCGCGAGGCGGAGAGTCGTCCCGTGGGGGCCTTCCGATCGGACGAGTGACGCCGTCCCGGCCTCGACGCCGCCGACGGGCACCCCTATGCCGATCCATCCACGGAGATCCTGTCCGGATGACGCCATCCCCTCACCAGTGGGTGGGGCTTGTGGGGGGATCCGCAAGATACTGCCGGTCGCGAAGGCGGTGCACTGGGAGCCGGCGGCACCGGGCAGTCGCCGCGTACTGGGCAGCTTCTCGACCGGCACCCGGCACCCGGCACCCGACCCCCGCCTTCGCCGTCACGGGCCGGGCCGTGCCCGAAGCGTGTCGCGCGCGGGGCGCTCGTGTGCGCGGTCGAGGCGCCGGCCGGGATGCGTCGGGGCGTGCCCGCTGCTCTTCCCGGCCGGGTCTCGCTTTCCGCTCCGATCAGGAGGGGTTGTCTCCGTGGGTGAGGGTCTCCCACGCGACGAAGAGGTTGTTGGTGCCGGCGGGGCGGTTGCGCTTGGTCAGTGTCTCGGTGTTGGTCATGGCGAAGCCGAGACGGTTGTGCATGGCGTTGTAGCCGACCTCGGTGACGGGGCCGAGCCCCAGGTGCAGGCTGCCGCCGCACAGCGTGCTGGGCACGGCCGCGCCGAGTTCGTACCTGGACTGGAAGCCGAGCGCCTGGCGCAGCCGTTCGCCGACGTCCGTGCCGTACAGGTCCTGGCCCTGGATCCGGCTGGTCTCGGCGACGTGCGCGATGGCGGAGATGCCGTAGCCGGTGTGGGTGAAGTCGCGGCAGGTCTCCTGGGTGAGGCCGGTGGTGAAGGTCGACTGGCCCTGCCAGTACTTGATGATCTTGTCGCGGGTGTCGAGGTTCTGGCTCGGCACGGTCTTCGGCAGCGCGCCGTCGGAGGCGAGGTACACGTAGGCGGCGGTGCGCGTGCGGAACTTCGCCATGGCCTTGTCGTACGACGCCCTGTCCTCCAGGAAGACGGATATGCCGACGGCGGCCTCCATCATCGACAGCTCCCAGTTCCCGTTGGAGTTCGAGCCGTTGACGACCTCGGGGAGGTAGACGTCGCGGAGCATCGTCGCGAACCGGCCCGAGTTCGGCCAGCCGCCCGCGTACGTGTACTTGATGATCTCGGCGGCCTTGGGCCACGAGGAGCCCGCCCAGCCGGTCTGGAGCGGGGCGTTGCTGTTGGTGTGGTCCGTGATGACGGCGGACCAGGCGTCCATCAGCTGGATGGACTTCTGCGCATGGCGGGCGTCGCGGGTGACGTACCAGGCGAGCGCGTGGGTGTACGCCGCGATCGCGTCCTCCCGCTCGTCGGTGCAGCCGTAGTTGGGGTTGGAGTACGAGCCGCACTCCACGACCGCGCGCGGCTTCGGGGTGCGGTTCAGGTCGGCGTACTTGCTCGCCATCATCTGGTCGTACGCGCCCTTCCAGGGCTGCGCGCCGGCCAGGACCTTGGAGCGGGCGAAGTCCAACTGGCCCTGGGAGACGGTGACTCCGGGATGGGTGAAGACGGCGGGGGCGGCTTCGGCGCGGGGTGCGGACGGCCAGGCGAGGGCACCGGTGACGAGTGCGGCGACGGCCGCGAGGAGTGCGGTTCTGCGCATGGGTGGGGGGCCTTCCGTTCTCGTGTGAACGTGAAACGCCTTGCGGGGAAGGCGTGTTGAGCCGAGACCATAGGTCTGGACCACTCTTTCGTCAAGGTGTGAAGGAAGGGGGTTGGCCTCCGGGTGGTCCTCGATGCCCCCGACGCGACCGGGCGGGATGCGTGCGGTGTCCGGGGGGCGGAGGGTCGGGCCGTACCGGGCACGCCTCGTGGGCCTGCCCGGTGCGGCCGCCGCCCGCCTCGCGCGCGCTTGCCGCAGACTGACCAGGGACGAGGGGGATGCGCGTATGGACAGAGTGGTCGATCTCGACGAGGCGGCCGTCGTTCTCGCTCGGCGGATGCCGGGCTGGACGTCAGCCGGTCTTGTTGTCGCCCGGGCGACGTGGAGGGACGCGGAGGCTCCCTGGCCTCAGCCACTGTCGACCGACAGGGATCGGATACGCGATCCGGACTCCCTCGGGCTGGTGATATCCGGTCCGGCGGACGCCGTGCTGTCGGTCGTACTGTTCCGTGGCGGCTGGGCCGACGTGGACTTCGTCGTCGACCTGGACGACGCCGGTTGCCTGCCGGCCTCGGGGATCACCTCGGCGTCGGACTTCGGGGCCCGTGTCGACCGGTGGGTCGCCCGTGTCTTCGGCGACCGTGGTCCCGAGGGTTTCCCGACTTCCTGAGAGACTTCCCGAGACTTCTCTTCTCTTCATCCTCTCTTCCAAGTCGGCCCCGCGTGTGCGGGGATGGCCCTGCCGAGATGGCCGTCCGTACGGGCGTGGGTCGCTGCTCCCCGCATCCGTGGGGATGGGGGATGGGGACGGGGTCTCTGTGCTGTCCGTTGCGGGGCCGAGGGTGTGGGCCCTACGGTCTCGCAGGCGCCCCCGCCCCCGCCCCCGCCCCCATGACACGCTCCGGAATCCCCGCCCTCTTGTACGTACGCATGAGGACGGCCGTCTCCGTCGCGGTGGCGCCGTCCAGGAGGGCGAAGACCCGTGTGGTGAAGGCGTGCAGGTCGCGGGTGTCCCGATGGCTGGAGTAGCCCAGGACGTTGCTGGTGCCGGTGGTGAGGACCAGATGGCGGACGGCCGGCTCGCGGGCCAGGAGCCGTAGCGCGGCGTCGAGACGGTTCGGGGCGACGGCGAGCCGGAACCGCGCCTCCACCGGGTAGCCGAGGACGGACGGGTCGGCGTGCAGCCGCAGGTGCAGCACGTGCGAGGCCATCAGACGCGCGAGCCGTCGCCGGGCCGTCGTCTCGCCCACCCGCAGCGCCTGCGCGAGGCGGGTGGTGGACATGCGGGCGTCCGTGCCGAGCAGCGCGACGAGGCGCCGGTCCAGATCGTCCACCTGGAGTGCCTCGGGCAGCGGCAGGCCCTCCACGACCCGCCGTCGTACGTCCGTCGGCCGCTCGTCGTACGGCGCCCAGTCGCTCGCCGTCAGTAGGAGCCGCAGCACCACCTGGGACCGTACGTCGACGACGCCGTCGAGCCGGCCGATCGCCGAGTCGATCAGGGTGAGCAGGGCGTCGTGGTCGGGGGCCGTGATCTCCGCGTACACCTCCAGGTCGCCCGTGGCGACCTCGACCGACCGGGTGTCGGCGCGGCGTGCGAGCGCCAGCGCGGTCTCGTGCACGCGGCCGGGCGCGCACCGTACGGCGAGCTCGGCGATCACACCCTCGCCGAGGTACTCGGGGATGAGCGCGGCGGTGAAACGGACCCGCCCGGTGGCGGTCAGCCGTTCGAGCCGACGGGCCACGGTCCGCTCGTGCACCCCCGCCGCCACGCCGATCTCGGCGAAGGCGGCGCGCGGATTGCGGTGCAGGGCGCGCAGCACCGTGTGGTCCACGGCGTCCAGGCCCGGCGGACCGGAGTGGGGGACGGTCACGGCCCGCTCCTTCCGTCTTTCCTGCGCGTGCTGCTCCGCGGACCGTACGGGACGACAGCCGCGCGCTCCCGCGAACCGCCGGATCCCCACCGCATCGCGATGTCCTCTGCCAGTATCCGCCGCACAGCGGGTACTGGATGTCCCCTTCCCCCGATTCCACCGTCGACCCTTGTCGCGGTCCGGTCGCGTTGGCGACATTGTGGTGCGGCCCGCGCCGGGCGCTCCCAGCCCGTCGTACGGCCGGCCGGAGCGCATCGGCCGCCGCCACACCGCCTCCTGCCGCCCGCGAGGGCCCGCCACCGAACAGGTGTTACGTATGACGGAAACCGTCGCGCCCCCAGCCACCACCCCCAGAGGCCCCGTACGCCCCACTCCCGCGGCCGCCGTGATCACCGCCGTGATCCTCGTCGAGCTCTCCAGCGGCATCACGCAGGGCTTCCTCTCCCCGGTCCTGCGCGGCCTCACCGACATCCTGCGGGTGTCCGCCGCGGACCTGAACTGGATCAGCATCGCCAACCTGCTCGCGAGCGTCGCCTTCACCCCGGTCCTCTCCCGGCTGGGCGATCTGCACGGCCACCGCCGGGTGCTGCGCTGGAACCTCGCGATCGTCCTGCTCGGATCGCTCCTGGTCGGCGTCGCCCGCGACTTCCCGACCCTCCTCGCCGGGCAGATCCTCCAGGGAGCCTTCGCCGGCTTCTTCCCCCTCCTCGTGGGCATCCTGCGCAACCGTTCGGGAGACGCCGAGAGCCGCAGGGGCATCAGCGTGATGGTCGCCGCCCTGGTGGGCGGCCTGACCCTCGGGCTCGTGACCAGCGGCCTGGTGGCCCGTTCGGTGGACAGCCCGACCGCGGCCCTCTGGGTCCCCGCGGTCGCCACCTCCCTCGCGTTCCTCCTCAGCTGGCGCCTGCTGCCGGAGTCCGACCACCGGCCGGGCGGCCGGGTCGACTGGGCGGGCGGCGTCCTGCTCTGCGTCGGCCTGCTCGCCGTGATGCTCGGGCTCGGACTGGGCGGCACCCCCGGCTGGGAGTGGAGCTCCGCGCGCACGCTCGGCTGCCTGGTCGGCGGCGCGGCGGTGACGGCGCTGTGGGTCCTGGTCGAGCTCAGTACCACCGAGCCGATGATCGACGTCCGGATGTTCCGCCGCCGCAACGTCGCGGTGGTCTCCCTCGTGACGCTGACCTTCACCTTCTGCATGCTGGGCCTCCAGGTCGCCAACCCGGTCTTCCTCGGCACCAGCACCGCCCGTGACGGATACGGCCCCGGCCTCGACCCCTTCGCCATCGCCCTGGCGATGCTCCCCAACCTGCTGGCCCTCGCGGCGGGCGCGCTCGTGGCACCCGCGGTGGCCAGGATCCTCTCCGACCGCCTCACCCTCGTCTGCGGCTCCCTGCTGATGGCCACGGGGTACGTGCTCTGCGCCGTCGCCCACACGAACCTGCCCGCCTTCCTCACCGCCACGGCCGTCGCGGGACTCGGCACCGGCTTCCTCCAGCACTCCACGCGCACCCTCGCCGTCGAGTCCGTCCCCCGCGACCGGACCGCCGTCGGCTCCGGCATCAACGAACTCCTCATCAACGTCGGCGGCTCCCTCGGCGCCGCCGCGGTCCTCACCGTCTTCGCCGGGCACACCGCCGCGGGCCGGCCCCTGCCCGCACTCGGCGCCTACACCACCTCGTGGACCCTCTGCGCGGCCGTGTCCGTCGCCGGCGCCGTGATCGCCCTGCTGTACCGCACCGCCCAGTCCGACAAGGAGCGCGCATGACCGCCGCGACCAGCCTGCGGGAGCACACCCGCGCCGTCCTCGAAGCCCGCCGCGAGGACCTGATCGACCTCAGCCACGCCCTGCACGCCGACCCCGAACTCGCCTACGAGGAACACCGGTCGGCCCGTCGCATCGCCGACCTCGTCGAGGCCGCCGGCTTCGACACGGAGCGCGGCGCGTACGGACTGCCGACCGCGTTCCGGGCCACCGCCGGCAGCGGCGACCTGGTCATCGGCATCTGCGCCGAGTACGACGCGCTGCCCGGCATCGGCCACGCGTGCGGCCACAACGTCAACGGCGCCGCCGCGGTGGCGGCCGCCCTGGCCCTGGCCCCGTACGCCGACGACCTCGGCATCACCGTGAAACTCCTCGGCACCCCGGCCGAGGAATCGGGCGGCGGCAAGGTCGACATGCTGCGGGCCGGGGCCTTCGACGACGTGGCGGCCGCGATGATGGTCCATGCCGCCCCGCAGGACGCCGTGGGCATGACCTCCCAGGCCATCGGCAGCTGGAAGGTGAGCTACACCGGCCGCGCCGCCCACGCCGCCGCGATGCCCGAGCGCGGCGTCAACGCGGCCGACGCCCTGATGATCGCGCAGGTGGCCATCGCCGCCCACCGCCAGCAGATGCTCCCGGGCGCGGTCGTCTCCGGCGTCGTCACCCACGGCGGCGACGCCGCCAACGTCATCCCGGCCCTCGCCACCGCGGACTACGACTGCCGCGCCGGAACCCTCGACGAACTGCGCGAACTCCAGGCCCGCGTCCGCGCCTGCTTCGAAGCCGGCGCGCTCGCAACCGGCGCCGAACTGGCCCTGGAAGCGGTCGGCAACGACTACGCCGACCTGCGCCAGGACCTCGACATCGCTCGCGGCTACCTCGCCGCGGCCCGCGACCTCGGCCGCGGCATCCAGGACGTCGCCCCGACCCTCCGGGGCGGCTCGACGGACATGGGCAACGTCTCCCACCTGGTCCCCACCATCCACCCCATGATCGGCTACGACTCCGGCGACGCCGTCATGCACAACCCCGACTTCACCCGCTACGGCACCACCCCGCAAGCCGACCGAGCCGTCCTGGACGGCGGCCTGGCCATGGCCTGGACCGCCCTGGGCCTGGCCACCGACACCCACCACCGCACCGCCCTCCTCGCCCGCCGCGCCGCCCGGGCCCCCTTCTCCGGCCCGTCCCCGGAGTAGCGGGAACAGGGAAGCGGGGAGGGCGACTTCGTCCGACGTCTTCGACGACTCAGCACCGCACGTCGGCGTCAGGGCGCTCGCCCGTCAGCAGGAAGCGGGTGACCGTCCGGTCGCCGCAGGCGTTTCCGGTGCCGCCGGCGCCCACCAGGTACGAGCCGTGCCCGCCCCGGTCGACGGAGACCATCCGGGCGCGGTCGCCCAGCGCCTGACGCATCTTCAGGCCGGAGGAGTAAGGGGTGGAGGGGTCCCGCAGGTTCTGGATCATCAGGATGTTGGACGGCCCGTCGTCGGTGAGACGGACCGGCTTCTCCACCGCCCCGCCCTTCCAGAAGGCGCAGGGAGTGGCGTTCACCGGCATGCCGCCGGTCAGCGGGTGACGGGCCCGGTCGGCGGCGACCGCCCTGGCGTACGCCGGCACGGAACGGGGCCAGTCGACGTCGTTGCACACCACCCCGACGGTGATCGCGGCCGCCTCGTCGGGCATCGCGCCGGTCAGCTCCGGCGGCAGCACGGGCAGTGCCTTCGGGTCGAGGGCCTGGCCGACGAGACGCGCGAAGCCGGGGAAGGCGGCGTCGGAGTAGAGGGCGGACTGCAGCGCCTGCCGCAGGGCGGTGCCGGTGAGGAGCGCGCCGGGCACGCTGGTGGCGCGGGGCTCCCGGTCGAGGCGCGCGGCGAGGCCGACCACGAGGGCGCGCACCTCCCCGGGGCCGTCGGCCAGCCGGAGGCCCTCCGCTTCCCGGTCCGGGTGCGAGGCCCAGGCCGCGAAGTCCGGGAACCGGTCCTCGGCGCCCTTCGCCATGTCGGCGAGCCAGCCGTACGCGAGCCGGCGCGGGTCCGGGTCCGCGCTGCTGTCCAGGACCCAGCGATCGGTCCGGTCCGAATACTCCTGGGCGTATCGGGCGGCGACGTACGTCCCGTAGGAGTTGGCCCACGCCGACACCTTCGACTCGCCGAGCGCCTGCCGCAGAGCCTCCATGTCCCGCACCTGGTTGGCGGTGGTCAGGCTCCGCAGCATGGCGCCGCCGTTCCGGTCGCACGCCTCGGCGATCCGGCGCGCACGCTCGACGTTGGAGCCGATCGACCCGTCGGCGGCGGGCCAGGACCGCAGGGTCACCATCCACCGGTCCTCGTCCGCGAGCCCGCACCGCGCCTTCGTCGAGCCGCCGACCCCGCGCGGGTCGAAGGCGACGAGGTCGTACGCGCCACCGGTCTCCTTCGCGAGCGCCGCGCCCTTCTGCGAGAGCCGTTGCACCCCGGAGCTCCCGGGACCGCCCGCGATCACGAGCAGCGTCCCGCGGCGGGCCTCCGGCCGTACGGAGGCCAGCCGGGAGACGGCGATGTCGACGCGCGGACCGGTGGGGTCGCCGTAGTCGAGCGGCACGGAAAGCGTCGCGCACCGCTGCCCGGGGCCGGGCTTCACCGAAGCAGGACAGTCGGCCCACCGCAGACCGTCACCGCCGGGGATCACGGAAGCGGTGGTGGTGGCGGTCGCGGTGCCGGTGGTGGATGCGGGGGTGGTGCGGGCCTCGTCGCCGGTCGCGCTCGCGGGCCCTCCCACAGCGACGAGTCCCATGGAGGCGATGGCGGCGACGGCCAGGGTCGAGGCGGCAAGTGACGTAGTCGTACGGCGTGTTGTCATGCCCCAACCTTGTCGCCGGAAGGCCCGGCAACCCATCCGGCCACCGGTCCCATCGGGGGTGAGGCCACCCCCAGTGACTCCGGACCGCTGCCGCCCTAGCCCTCGGCGTCGTCGTCCGCGCCGTCGATCGCGTAGACGCGCTGTCGCAGCTGCTCGGCGGCCCAGTCGAGGCCGACGCCGAGGTCGAACCACTGCCGGTCCCTGCGGACTCCGGGCGGAGCGAGGTCCACGGCCGCCCACGAGAAGACCCCGAGGAGGACGGAACGGCCGTGCTGTGCGGTACGGACGGACAGCGCGAAGGGCGCGGCGAGGGCCGCGCGGGTCACCAGCAGGGTTCGCTCGTCCTCGGAGCGCGGGCGCCCGCCCGTGAGGAAGCGGGGCGTCTCCAGGATCTTGACCCACTCGACGACCGCGTCCGCGACCTGCGCGCGCAAGGAGTCCTCGATGCCCGCCCGGAGGGCGGCGGCAGGATGGTCGCCGAGCCAGCCGAGCCAGTGGCCGGAGGCGTCGAGCTTGCCGAAGTCGTCCTGGGGCACGCCGTGGTGGGGGTTCTTCTCGTACGCGCCGGTGAGTTTCCCGTGGGCGTCTACCAGCCAGGCGCCGCGAATCGCCTCGGGCGGCACGTAGCCGTTCGGGTCGTCGACGTACGTCGGGTCGATCTCGGCGACACTGCCACCCGGGTTCCTGGCGGCCTCGGCCAGCAGTCCGGGATCGGTCGGCACGGCCCGCCGCAGGCTTTCCCGGCTGCCCCGACCCCACGACCCGAAACGTCCCACGTTCGCCCGCCCTCATCCGTGCCCGCCCAGTCGACCGTGATTCTGCCGCACACCACGGGTCGGTTGGGCGAGAATGATCACTCAGGCATGTCGGCCGACGACGGGTCGGCCGGCGACGAGAGCGAGGAGCGGGCGATGGCCCTTGAGCGACCGGAGATCGAGTCCCCCCGAGGCAGGCCGTCCCCCTACCTGCACATCGAGGATCTGGTGGTGGGGGACGGGGACGAGGCCGCCAAGGGGTCCGTGGTCGGGGTCCACTACGTGGGCGTGGCCCACTCCACCGGCGAGGAGTTCGACGCCTCGTGGAACCGCGGTCAGGCCTTCGAGTTCACGCTGGGAGGACGCCAGGTCATCAAGGGCTGGGACATGGGCGTGCGCGGCATGAAGGTCGGCGGCCGCCGGAAGCTGGTCATCCCGCCCCACCTGGCCTACGGCGACCGCTCGCCGTCGTCGGCCATCAAGCCGGGCGAGACGCTGATCTTCGTCGTCGACCTCCTCTCGGTCGGCTGACGCGACGGTGACGCCCCCCCCGGGGGGCGTGCCGAGCGCGCGTGAAGGGCCCCTTCCGGAAGGCGGCCCTTCACGCGCCGACGAGAGAGACGGCCGAGACGAGGGGCGCGACTGTCCCCGCCGAGTGCCGATCAGCCGGCGCGCCCTGGCGAGGGCGCCGGTGACACGCGCCGGACCGCTCCGGACGTGCTGCGCCCTCATCCCACGACGTCGATGCGGTGGCCCGTACTCGATTGACAACCTAATACCCCTAGCTTGAAACTAGGATCCTTAGGAAAGGGAGGGCGCATGGTGCGTGCCGGGCTGACCGCGGATCGAGTGACCGCTGTGGCGGCCGAGCTGGCGGACGAGGCCGGGTTCGACCGGCTGACGATGTCGCAGCTGGCACGGCGGCTCGGGGTGAAGGACGCGAGCCTCTACGCGCACGTGCGGAACCTGAACGACCTGCGCGGCCGGATCGCGCTCCTGGCGGCGGACGAGAAGACCCTCCGCATCGCGGAGGCGACCGCCGGACTGTCGGGCAAGGACGCGCTGGTGGCGTTCGCGAACGCCTGGCGCGCGTACGCCCACGAGCACCCGGGCCGCTACACCGCGACGCAGACCCCCATCGAGATCGCCCCGGAGCTGGCCGCGGACGCGCCCGGACCGCGCCGCGCGGTCGCGCTGACCTACGGCATGCTGCGGGGCTACGGCTTGGCCGAACCCGATCTCACCGACGCCGTCCGGCTGCTGCGCAGCACGTTCCACGGATTCGTCGCCCTGGAGGCGGCGGGCGGGTTCGCGCACGAGCGGACGCCGCAGCAGTCCTGGGTCCGGGCCCTCGACGCCCTGCACTCCCTCCTGGAGAACTGGCCCTCCCCCCGAGAAGGAGACCCCTCATGACCGAGCCCGTCGTCGGCAGCCTGCGCGTGGACGGCGCGACCCTGCACTACGAAGTGCGCGGCCAGGGCCCGCTCCTGCTGCTCATCCCCGGAGGCGCGGGCGGCGCGGCCGCCTTCGACGGCGTCGTCGACGCGCTCGCCGCCGACTACACCGTCGCGGCCTACGACCCGCGCGGAATCGGGAGCAGCGTGCTGGACGACGCCGAGGCCGAGCAGCGCGTGTCCGAACACGCCGACGACGCCCTGCGTCTCCTGGAGCGGCTGTCGCCCGGCGAGCCGGCCCGCGTGTTCGGCGCGAGCTCGGGGGCGATCGCCGCGCTGCACCTGCTCACCACCCACCCCGAACGGGTCGAACGCGTCGTGGTGCACGAGCCGCCCGTGGTGGAGGTCCTGCCGGACGCGGCCGAACACCGCGCGCTCCTCGTCCGGGTGCGGGACACGCTCCGTACCGAAGGCCTCATGCCGGCGATGGCCGTGTTCGCCGCCGGGCTGACGGAGGGGGTCGAGGACGGGGCGGCCGGGGTGAAGGAGGGGGCCGAGGCCGGGAGCGCCGAGCCGAAGGCCGCGCCCGCCCTGCCGCCGCAGGCGGCCGCACGCGCCGCGCGGACGATGGCGGACCTGCCGTACTTCGTCGGACGCATCGTCCCGGCCTTCATGGCCTACGCCCCCGACGTCCACCGTCTGGAAGCGCTGACGGACCGGCTCGTCCTCGCGGGCGGCCAGGACTCGCGCGGCGAACTCCCTCACCGCACAGCCGCTTTCCTCGCCGAACGCCTCGGTGTGGACCTCCGGCACTTCCCCGGCGGCCACACCGGCTCGACCACCCATCCCGCCGAGTTCGGCGAACTCCTGCGGAAGACCCTGCGCGCCTGAGCCCGTGCTGCCACGGAGTCCGTACCGTGACCCGGCGGGCGGCCCCGACCGGTACGTACGGCGGCGGGCCGGGCCCGCGAAGGGGAGCCCGGCCCGCCGATCGGGGAGGGGGGCGTCAGCCGGTGAAGCCGGCGGTGATCTTCGTGAACTCCCAGTCCGCCTGGGCGATTCCGGAGCACGTCTCGGTCACCCCGCCACCGGCGCAGCCCCGGTCGCGGTTGACGGACCAGAAGGCGAGCCGTGCGATGTGGTGGGTGTTGGCCCAGTCCCGGATGGCGGTCCAGGTCTGCGGGGTGGTGACCTCCTGCTGGTCGGAGAGGCCGTTCATGCCGGAGATGCCGATGTGGGCGTAGGCGGTGGCGTCGTCCCAGCCGTAGACGGACTTGAGCTTGTTCTTCAGACCCTCGGCCGCGTTCACGGTGTTGCCGTACATGTCGGCGCCGCCGCCGAAGTCGAAGGGCATGATCGTGAAGACGTCGATGCCGGCGTCGAGCGCCTTGGACTGCTCGATGAGCCGGTTGCCCCAGGAGGTGGGGCCGGTGGTCGAGGTGCCGAAGGTGAGGATGGTGCGCAGGCCAGGGTTGTTCGCCTTGACGATCTTCAGCGCGCCGAGGACACGGTCCTGGACGGCGGCGTTCTCGAACTCGTCGGTGTTCTCGATGTCGACGTCGATGGACTTGAGCCCGTAGGCGTCGATGACCTTCTGGTAGGCGCCGGCGAGGGCCTCCGCGGTGGCGCAGTTGGGGCCGAGCTTGTTGCCGGACCAGCCGCCGATGGACGGGACGATGTCGCCGCCGGCCGCCCGGATGGCGTTGATGGTGGACTGGTCGATCCCGCCGGTGAGCGGGCGCTGGCCGTCCCAGGCCGGGTTGCATCCGCCGGACGAGAGGATGAAGGCCATGGTGAAGGTCTTGATGCCGGTGGCGTTCATGACCGTGGCCGGGGCCGGCGGGTTGCCCCAGCCGAGGTACAGGTAGGGCGCGGCCTGCTTGAAGCCGGTGCCGCCTCCGCCGCCCGCCTCGGTGCTGACCGTGACCGGAGCGGACGCGGGGGAGACGTTGCCGGCGGCGTCACGGGCCTTGACCGTGAAGGTGTACGCGGTGCTCGGGGCCAGCCCGCCGACCGTGGCGCTCGTGCCGGTCGCCGTGGTGACCTTGGTGGCCCCCTGGTAGACGTCGTATCCGGTGACGCCCACGTCGTCGGAGGCGGCGGTCCAGGCGAGGGTGACCGCGGAGGCGGTCTTGGAGGCCACCTGGAGGCCGGTGGGCGCGCTCGGCGCCTGGGTGTCGCCGCCGCCCCCGCCGCCGGGGCCGTCGAGGCTGAGGTCGTCGGCGTGGTAGGTGCCCTGCCCGTACCAGCCGTGGGTGTAGACGGTGGCACTGGTCTGGCTCGCACCGGTCGTGAAGCTCAGCGAGAGGCGCTGGTACGAGGGTGCCGACGCGGTCCAGGTCGAGGCGCCGCCGTCGACGCCGAGGTAGACGTAGTTGCCGCGCACCCAACCGGCCAGTGTGTAGGTCGTGTTGGGCTGGACGGCGACCGTCTGGGCGCATCTGGCGGTGTCGGAGGCGCTCACCGCGCCGGCCAGTGCCTTGGTGCCGCCGTGGACGGGGCTCGACACGACCGAGCCGGTGCCGCCGGAGCAGCTCCACCCGGACAGGGAGCCGGACTCGAAGCCCGGGTTCGTCAGCAGTTCGGCGGCCTGGGCCGGGGCGGGCAGGGCGACGAGGGCCGCCGCGCCCAGAAGCGACGCGCCGAGCGACGCCACCAGACGGTTGCGTACGAGCACCATTCCTCCAGGGGGGAACTGTGGGGTGGCAGGGAGGGGCAAGCGCGTCACAGATTGGACTGGACCAATCGCGCCGTCAAGACCTCCGTCTCACCCCTTGAGTCGGTTCATGGAGAAACGCAGCTCACCGCCCCCGCGAAAGAACTCGGCGGAGGCGGTGAGGAGTTGGGTGCTCGGGGGTGCCGTCCCGGGCGGAGAGCGGCCCACGGCTCGCGGGTGTTCCCGCCCGAGGGAGGGGGATCAGGCGGTGGGGTGAGAGAGGAAGATCCGTTCCAGGAGGCTTCGCAGACGGTCCCGGTCCTCGTCGCCGAGCCGGTCGAGGCCCTCCTGGGTGGTGCGCATCCGCGCGCGGATGGCGTCGGCGACGCGCTCGCCCTCCGCGGTGAGGACGACGTTCTTCACGCGCCGGTCGGAGGCGCCGGCCTCGCGGCGCACCAGGCCGCGCTTCTCCAGCCGGTCGACGATCCCGGTGATGTTCGAGGCGTCACAGGTCATGGTCTCGGCGAGGGCGCGCATCGCCGCGGGTCCCCGGCGCAGCACGGTCAGGGCCTTGCCCTGGCTCGCCGTGAGGTTCTCGCTCGCCGCCGAGGCGATGAACTCGCCGTAGTAGACGCCGAGGGACAGGGAGAGCAGCTCCATGAGCTGGGCCGTGTCGGCGCGGGGAGCTTCGGTCATGGGATCACTCTACCCGGAGATACTTGACTACCTCAAATATCGAGCTCTACCGTCTTCGTCATTGCATGAGGTTCTCAAGCATCGAAGTAGTCAAGCAGTAGCCCTGAGGAGCGTCCCTGTGACTGTCACCGCGTCCGCGTCCCCCGCCTCCCGCGCGGCCGAGATCCTGTCCCGGCCCGTCGCGCTGAACGGCCTGACCGTCCCGAACCGCATCGCGATGGCGCCGATGACGCGCATGTTCTCCCCGGGCGGCATCGCCGGCGACGACGTGCGGTCCTACTACGCCCGCCGTGCCGCCGCCGGCGTGGGACTGATCGTCACCGAGGGGACCTACGTCGGCCACGACTCCGCCGGCCAGAGCGACCGGGTGCCGAGGTTCCACGGCGAGGAGCAGCTGGCGGGCTGGGCGAAGGTCGCCGAGGCCGTCCACGCGGAGGGCGGCACGATCGTGCCGCAGCTCTGGCACATCGGCATGGTGCGCAAGGAGGGCCAGGCCCCCTACCCCGAGGCCCCGGCCGTCGGCCCCTCCGGCATCCGCACCGACGGGACCGAGGGAGCGGGCAAGGCGATGACCCAGGGCGACCTGGACGACGTCATCGGCGCCTTCGCCGAGGCCGCGGCGGCCGCCGAGCGCATCGGCTTCGACGGCGTCGAACTGCACGGCGCCCACGGCTACCTCATCGACCAGTTCCTGTGGGCGGGGACGAACCGCCGCACCGACGGCTACGGCGGCGACCCCGTGGCCCGTACGAAGTTCGCGGCCGAGATCGTGGCGGCGGTGCGGGCGAACGTCTCGTCCGACTTCCCGGTGATCTTCCGCTACTCGCAGTGGAAGCAGGACGCCTACGAGGCGCGCCTCGCCGAGACGCCGCAGGAGCTGGAGGCGATCCTGTCCCCGCTCGCCGCGGCCGGCGTCGACGCCTTCCACGCCTCCACCCGCCGCTACTGGATCCCCGAGTTCGAAGGCTCGGACCTGAACCTCGCGGGCTGGACCAAGAAGCTCACCGGCAGGCCCACCATCACCGTCGGCTCGGTCGGCCTCGACGGCGACTTCATCGGCGCCTTCATGGGCGAGGGCTCCCCGGTGCAGGGCATCGACGACCTCCTGGACCGCCTGGAGCGCGACGAGTTCGACATGGTCGCCGTCGGCCGCGCCCTGCTCCAGGACCCCGAGTGGGCGTCGAAGGTCCTGTCGGGCCGCTTCGACGAGCTGAAGCCGTACGACGCCGCCGCGGTGAAGACGCTGAGCTAGTCGCGCGGCGGCCTGGCCGGAACGGTTCGCCGAGGGAATCGGCGAACCGTTTCTTCATGGGGATGCGCCAGGGAAGCGCCCGGGAACCGCCAGGAATCATCAGGGTCCATGAGGGTTCTTCAGGGATCTTCCGGAATGCTTCTGGGTTCTCCCCGGAATCTCCCCGGATTCCTCCGGGAGTTCCTCATGCCTTGGAGGGCTGCTGGACGCGCGCCCTCCGCCGGGTCCGGCGCTCGCAGGAGAACTGGCCGACGAGCTCCCAGAAGCACACGAGCGAGGTGATCGGCGGAATCCCGAGCGTCACGTACGCCAGCACCGAGTGGGACGAGTGGCTCACGCACAGGGCCACCGCCATGGCCGAGGTCACCAGGAGCACACCCCAGGAACGCCTCGCGGGCTGTCGCTGGACGGCCGCCCGCAGGATCGAGAGGGCCGCGACGGACCAGGGGCCGTACAGCGTGAGCGGCCACCAGAGCGCGAGGTTCATCGGGAGTACGGACGCCGCGGTCTCCGAGAGCTGCCCGTACGTGTAGGCGATGGACCACGCGAGCAGACATGCCGCGCACACGGCGATGGCGGCGAAGAGCGCGGTCACCTGGGTGATGCGCCGACAGAGGCCGAGGAACTGCGGTCTCGGACGGGTGCGCCGCCTGTCGATCCTGGGCGCCTGCCGGTCCTCCGGGCCGGCGTCCTGCGGCGGCCCCGGCTCCGTGGCCAGCAGGTGGGCCAGCTCCTCCTCCAGTTTCCTGTGACTCATGGTGGTGTCGAGCCCGTCGTCGTCCCAGGGCTGCCGGGTGGGGAGCGGGCCGTTGTCGTACCGGCCGCGCTCGTCGCGCCCGGAACGCGGAGGATGGAGCGGGACGTCGCGCCCCGCCCCGGAGTGCTGCGGCATCTCCCGCACCGGACCCGAGGCGTACAGCGGGACGTCGTCCCCCAGGCCCGGGTACTCCCGCACGTCCCAGCCCGCGCCCGTGGGATACGGCGGGACCTCACGCCCCACGCCGGGGTACTGCGGCATCTCCCGTACCGGCTCCATGGGGTGGTGCGGGACGTAGAAGTTCGGCTTGTCTCTGTACCAGTCCATCTGACTTTCTTCGTGCCCTTGTTTCAGGTCGTTCCGTCGAGAGCACGGAGTGCGGAGGCGCGCACGTGATCTTCTCCGGTTAACTCGTGGGTGTGACGGCGTTCCATAGAAGAACCCTTTCTGCAAACACCCCTTCCGACGTCATGCCCACCTAACGACGGCGGTCGGGGGAAGGTCGCACCACCAATGGGTGATCAATTCGCTTGATGGGGGATGCGGAATCCGTCTCTCAAACGCCTGAGCGAAGCGTGTGGCGGGTCGAGGGGCGGACGAACGGAGGAGTTGCTCGGGGGCCGGCCCGAACGTCAAGGGGGATTGACCCGAGGAGTTACCGAGATCTTGCAGCATCGTTTCCTCTGGCATGACCTCCTACCCTCGCGTCACCGTCCTGGCTCTGGACGAAACGGTTCTGCGCGAGTCTCCGATCTTTGCCGCGCTCGCCTGCCAGTGGCTGGAGACCGGGCGCTTCGTCCCAGGGACGGCCGCGCAGGACCGCCCACTGGCGATCGTGTCGGTCAGCCCGACCGTGCCGACCTCGACCCTGCTGACCCCGCTGTTGCCGACCCCGGTCCTGCCGGCCCCGACTCTGGTCTCCCCGGCCCTGCCGGAGCTGGTCCCGGGCGCCCGTGGCGCACGGCGCGTGGTGTCGGGGGTGGAGCGCCCGTGACCGGCGGGAATCCGGAGAAGGCGCCCTGCCGCGCGCCGCGGGCCGCCGACTGCGTCGTCCCCTTGACCTTGGCGGCGTACACCGCGCCGGACCGGACGATGCCCGTGCCGGCCCGGCTGCGCTACCACCGAGGGGATCCGTACGCGGTGCACCTGGACTGCCGGGTCGACCTTCCGGCGCCCGTCACGTGGGTCTTCGCCCGCGACCTCCTCGTCCAGGGGCTCAACGGCTGGGCGGGTCCGGGAGACGTATCCGTCCATCCGTCGCTCGACCCCGCCCACGACGTCGTCTACTTCTGGTTGCACCCACCCGGCTGCCCGGTGACGTTCCACGCGCCGCGCACCGTCATCGAGGACTTCCTCGCGGCCACGTACGCGATCGTCCCGGCCGGCCGCGAGACCGAGTACGGCGACCTGGAAGCGCAGCTCGGCCGGCTCCTGGCCCGCGACACCCCGCCCGCGGGCTGATACGTGCTCCGCTCGCCCCGGCCGCGGCGGGCGGATGCCTCAGGACTCGGGGCAGAGCGTCCCGCGCAGCGCGATGTTGAGGTGGGTCCCGTCGTCATCGGTCAGCGTCACGCCGTCGTAGGAGAACCGCTGCGCGGCACTGCGGTCGGGCCTCGCGGCGCCGCCGTCGAGCGCCGCGCACTGGTTGCGGGCCGCGTCGACGGCCTTCTCCTCGTCGCGGGCGAGGTCGGCGTTGACGTCACGGAGGGCCGCGAGGAGCGCGTCCCGCCGGGCGCCGGTGGGCGCGGGCGGAAGGCCGGCGTTCGTGGCACCGGCACCCGGGTCCGCCGTGCCCGTCGCCTTGGGTGCGGATGTGGATGTGGAGGGAGGAGAAGGGACTTCGACGGTGGTGGGCTTGTGGCCGTCGGAGTCGCCGACGCAGCCGACGAGGGTGAGAGCGAGTACGGCGACGGCGGCGGCGGTCGCGCTGGTGGTGCGGATACGCATGGTTCCCCTTGATGTCCGGTGAGTTGGGGACATGGTGCGTCAGGCGAGGCGAAGGCGCGGCGGTGATGACAACGTTGTGACGTGCCTCGTACGGACCTGAAGAGATGTGCCCCCGACGTACGTCACCGCGTCCCGGGCGACGGGTCGGCGGGCTGGGAACGCGCGTGGGGCGAGCGGCCGCTGTCGTCGTCGGACCTGTCGGCCGACGGGGCGAGGGCGAAGGCTCCGGCGAGGAGGGCGAGGGCCGCGGTCGCCGCGAACACGACGATGGTGAGGGCGCGTGCCCGACGCTCGCTCGCCGCGCGGACACACCAGGGCTGCGCGAGCGTGGCGGCCGACGCGTCCTTGACGCGCCTTCGGAGCGGGTGGTCCGGGGCGCCCGCGACGCCGTCGGGCAGCCGCCCGCTGATGACGGCGCGGGCATGACGCAGCCGGCCGGCGGTGGCCGCCGTGCTCGCGTGCGTCTCGGCGGCGGCTTCCGCCACGCTCAGGTCGAGGCCGTCGCACAGCAGCGCCGTCCGGCGCTGCCACGGCGGGAGTTCCAGGAGCACGCGCACGACGGGATCGGCGGCCGGCGGATCGGGCCGGGGCCTGCCGGGGCGCAGGCGGTGCCAAGGGGCGAGAGCGTACTCGTGGGCCCGCGCCCTGACCCACGCCTCGGGGTCGGGATCGCGCGCCACCTCGGGCCACTGCTCCCAAGCCCGGTGGAACGCCTGCTCGGCCGACTCGAAGGCGAGGCGACGGCAGCCGGTCAGCACGTACGCCTGCTGCGTGAGGCCGGGTGCGGTGGACAGGTAGAGCGCGTCGAAATCCGCCTCGGCGGAATCGCCCACGCGGTCCGGCGCAGGCGCCGGCGGCGCTCCCGAACTCGGGCTCTCCGGAGTGCCGCCTGGCCGGTTGATCGTAGGGCGATGCATGGGGGTGTCCTTGGGAGAGGGCGCGAGGTGGCCGGTTCGTTCGTGTGCGGAATGCGTATGTGTGCGGAACGGCAGGGCCGGCCGATAGGCCGATGCGGCAGCGCCGACGTGCGGAAGAATCCTTTCTCCGCCCCCCTGTGTCCCTCTTACGTCCACATAACGACATGATCGAGCCGTGAGATGTCCGTCGATCCGGTGATTGATTCACACGAAGGAGTGACGAGATCCCGGTGCAGGTCCGAAACCAGGGAGAGGCGCATCGCCACGATGCCGCTCCGGAGACCTGCGGAACGTCGCGCCATCTAGGTCCGCTGTTGTCCTAGTTGGCCTCTAGGTTGGTGACATCGCGAAGGACCACGAGGAGATGAGACCGATGACGCACACTGCACCCGAGGGTTACACCAGCGTGGCACCGTGGGTGGTCACGGACGACACCGGTGCGCTGCTCGACTTCATTGCCGCCGCGTTCGACGGCGAGGAACTCGCACGGGTGCCGGTCGAGGACGGCACCATCGGCCACGGTGAGATCCGTGTCGGCGACACGGTGGTGCTGGCCTTCGACCGACGGCCCGACTGGCCGGTCATGCCCTCGCTGCTGCGGGTCTACGTCCCGGACGCGGACGCCGCCATGGCCGCTGCCGTCGCGCACGGGGCGCAGGTGATCACCGAGAGCGCCGACAGCGCGTGGGGGGATCGCGGCGGCCGGGTGCGGGATCCGTTCGGCAACATCTGGTGGGTGGTGAGCCGGGTCGAGGACGTCGCACCGGACCGGGCCTGGGAGCGGATGTTCGAGCCGAAGTACGCGGAGTCGATGCGTATGGCCCAGGAGACGCTGGACGCCGCGCTGAGCGGCCGGGACGCAGGGGTGGCGAGCGCCCCGCGGCGCCCGAGCCACTGAGCCCTTCCGGGCTCGTTCGCAGCAGCCGGGGAGCGGTTTCTCCTCAAGCTCTCCGCGGCGAGGTACGTACGCGGAGAGCAGTCCGGCGATCTCTCGAACGACCACGCACAGGCCTTCGCGGAGCCGAGGAGCGCTCGCCGCGCAGCTGCCGTACGGCCGGCTGGATCAGAAAGATCCCGTACACGCAGGGGTGGCAGGTGTGGACGGGAAGCTCTCCCCCCCCGGGGGGCAATCCGGCCGGCGCGTCGGCGGAGCGTACCCGCAGGCAATCCGCTCGGACCGCGGGCTCCGCTGGTACCGGGCACGAGAAGCGCGCCGCGAGGCCGCGATACGGAACCATCGACGGTCGCCTCCATTCCCACGGCGGGGGCGCGGGGCAAGCGGACCGTGTCGGCCCTTGCCGTCACGGAGGCGCGAGGGCTCGCAAGGCCACGCGCGCCTCCGAGAACTGCTGCCCAGCCACCTCCCGTCGTTCAGGTGCGGTCGTCTGCGGCGACGGAAGGGGCTCCGCGCCCAGGGCGCACCCGGCACGCCCGGTGGCGTAGGGGTCGAGTGCGGGGCGGGCGCCCACGACGAGCCGGAGGAGCGTCTCTGGTTCGGCATGGGGGATGGACGCCATGCGATCGCCACGCAAGAGACGAATCCGCACCCCACCGGCTGAGGCGCACACGGTCCCGGGCCGAACTTCGCCGGCTCGCACCCACCCACCCCGGTCAGGACGACGCGCAGAAGGCCGCGAACCCCGCGCCGCTGCGTCGCGTCAACGATCGACGCGTTGCCTACCGGAACCGCCGCAGTACGAGCAGTCCATGCCGAGACCGCACTCCGGACACTGCCGGCCGTCCATGAATCCCAGGCCCTCGCACGCGAAGCAGGTGCCCCAGCCGTCGCACCCGGGGCACAGCCCGTCACCGGGCGCCAATGCCTCAGGCGTGGCCGCGCGTGGTGGACGCTTCCAGCGGGTGCGGAACCAGACGGTGGGCGCTTTCCCCCACGCGCTCAGCCCGGCGTTCGGCACGCTGAAGAGGCCGACTTCGAAGCCGTCCTGCTGCGCGAGGAGTCGAGGCCCCCGGGCGTCCTCCCTGATCTCGGTGCGCCAGCCCGCCGCGGTCATCGCATCATCGGCGGCGGCCAACGCGGCGGCGACGGCGCCCGCGTGGTGGGGACGGGCCGGAGCGATACGAGTCATACGCATCCCGAACTGACGCCCTTGTGCCCCGCGCGTGGTCCGTCGCTCCTGGACCCACTCCTCGACCTCCGGTTCAGCGGCCCGGTCGACGGCCGCCACGAGACCCTGCAAGGCATCCCGCAGCCGGTCCGCGCCGCGCTCGAACTCCTCCGCCGCACCGGCGATTTCCCCGCCCATGGCCCTCCAGCTCCCCTCTGATCGTCACACGCCCCACTGGATACGATGCCCGCATGACCCACGCTCTGTGCGCCCTCGTCGTGGCCGGCCAGGTGGACACCCCACGAGCCGAATCCTTGGGGCTGCGCGCCGGACTCGCACACGCGGACATCACCGTCTTCCCGATCGACCACTACTTCTCCGCCTACTGGGCGGCGGTACGGGGCAACCACGCGGAGCTCGACCTGCCGCCCGGGATCCTCACGGAGAGCGTGACGTTCCCGGGAGAGGAGGTCCTGCACGACCTCGTCCGCGAGGTGACCCCCGGGCACGCACCACGCTTCGCCGTCATCCAGACCGAGTACTTCGCCGGCACGGGCGACCAGTGGGCGGCCGCGTTCGACGGGAAGGTGCGCCTGACACCCGACGGAGCGACGATCAACGAGGCTCTGGCGGCGCTGGGCGTAGAGGCGACCGACACGGCGGACGAGTTCGACGTGATCGGCCTCGGCGCCCTCCGCGGCAACCCCGACCACCTCCGGACCTACGCCGCCCTCTGCGCCGGACTCGGGGCATAGACGGTCCCTTGGACGTCCCTGCCTACGGCGTGGTCTTTCCTTGCTGCCGCCGGTGCTCGGCCAGGTCGGGTTCCTCCGGGGGAGCCGACACCCGGACCGGTCTCGGCACGCGATCGACTCCGTCAGCCTGCAGGCCGCGAAAGGGGGCCGCGGGGCATCTCCGGTGCGAGCAGGTACGACACCAGGGCCTGGAAGTCCACATCCGAGGCATCCCGGCCATCGGGATCCGTCGCGACGGGCCATCCAACACCTCGACGCACGCCAGCACATCGAGCCCCACAGCACTTGGGCCGGCATCGACGGGTGGTCGGAAGCCGTGTACGGGGCCGGTCGGCGGTCGAGGCCAGGCCGAAGCACCGACTACCCGACGAGCTGCTCCGCCACCTGGCGATACAACTCCGTCCGTTCTTCCGTCACTTGCCGCAGAGCAGGCAGTCCGTTCTTGCGCAGCCGGTCCTCCGCCTCCTGCCGGCAAGCCTCCTCGAAGCGGGCCAGGGTGTCGAAAGGGCCGATACGAACGGCGGACGGCCAGGCCGCCGTCGCTTCCGAGGCGAAGTCCAACGTCTGCGCTGCCACGATGTTCTGCTGGCTGGGCCTGGTCAGCACCACCGTGCCGAACACGAGACGCGACCAGCCTCTGACGAAGGCGTGCCCCGGAAGCCCCGCCGGATATCTGTCATCCAGGGACCAGCTCTCGGCAAACGCATCGCCGAGCAGGTCGTCGTCGAACCCTCGCCCGTCGAGGGACACCATGATGCTCTCCAACCCGGCCATGATCGGGCTGGAGTGATCGATCAGGCCGGATCGGGCAGTCAGCACGCGCACGGCCCCACCCAGGCGGATGGCTGCGGCGCAACACAGCGCCAATCCGGCGGAGTCGAGCGCCTCGTTCATGATCCCCCCGTCTCGTGTACCTGCCCCCGCGGACGCGTCCAAGGCGTCCGACGCGAGAGGTGTCCCGGCCCACGGCCGCTACTGGCGGTTCATCCCCCAGGACCGTGAGGAGAAACCAGTCCAGGACGGCGCTGAACGACTGCCCTGGTCGGCCGGGCTACCGCCTGGGCGACAAGGCCGCCCAGCGGGTCGCGGAACCAGGAGACGACGTCTCAGAGAACGCCGCCGTACTGGGACTCCGCGAGGGCGGCGGCGCGCTGGTCGCGGAAGTTCGTGACGTACGCGTCGTGCATCTCCGGGGCGACGTACTTCAGGAGCGCCTCGTCGTTGGCGGTGAGCGCCAGGCCCGTGTACGTGTGGCTGCCCGTGAAGACCAGCTTCTGATCCTTCACGCCCTTGTACGAGCCCTCGATCAGCAGGTACTTGGTGTGGGTGGTCGTGCCGGAGACCTCGGGCGCGGCCGGGTTCGTCACCTCGTCGTTCGCCAGGCGGTGGAGGGAGATCCTTCCCTTCCCGGTCGACCGCGTCAGCCAGTACGCCGTCTCCCGGTGCGTGCCGACGGCCCCGTAGTCGGAGAGCTTGCCGTAGACGACGTCGACGTAGCAGCCCGCGTCGGCGAGCGTCCACAGCTTCTGCGCCACGGCCGGTCGTGAGATGTGCCCGTTGGCGATGCGGATCACGGTGCGGCCGTCCGCCGTTCCGTGGCCCGGGGTGTTGCCGTGGCAGACCGGGGCGACCGTTCCGTCGGCGTTCGGCACACGGGTCTCGACCATGCTCAGGATGTTCTCCACGACGTCGGTCGAGGAGCGCGGGAAGAAGTAGCCCTTGGCCTGCCCGGCCTCCACGTCGATGGCCAGGTCGCTCACCGTCCTCGACCCGTCCGGCTGCGCCTGCGAAGCGGCCATCAGGTCGAAGTAGCGGACGTAGCCCGCGTGCAGGGGGGCGTTGCCGGTGACGGTCATCGCGTCGTTCCAGCCGGACTCGCGGTCCCAGGTGGTGAGGTTCCCGGAGGACTGCACCACGATGTCCTCGACGACCGTGCCCGTGGTCGGCGAACCGCTTCCGGTGGAGCGGGTGAACAGGAAGAACTTGTTGTGGTTCACGCCGCCGGTCCCCGCGGCCAGACACGGCCGGCCCGCCGCGCACACCCGGAACCACGATGCCTGACCGGGCGCGGACTGCGTCGCGAAGGCGGCCTGGAGCTTGTCCCGGACAGCCTTGCCCGACGAGCCCATCCACGCCGCGGAGACGCTGGTGTCGTCGACGAGGACCTGCACGTTCACGTTGCGCTGATGCGCCTGCACCAGCTGGTCGGCGAGCCAGGACGACCCGAACGCGTACAGGGATATGCGGATGGTCGACCCGCTGGGCGTGCCGTTGACGAGGCGCCCGAGGTGGCTGAGGATCGCGCCCTGCTCGGTGGTCGTGCCGTTCGGCTTGTTGAAGACGACGCCGGTCTTCACGTACGTGTCGTCCTGCGCGGTGGCGGCCGGCGCACCCGCCACGAGGAGTCCCACGATGAGGAGGCCGGTGAGGAACCTGTTCTTGATCCTGTTCTTGATCACGGCCGTCACCATAGTGCGGGGACTCTTCGTCGCGGCTCCCGGCTCCCGGCTCCCGGCTCGCGACTCACACCTTTCCGTCGAGAGGGCGTGACGCGGCCTCGTCGGACGTCACCGCTGTGGACGTGCGGCGGGTCACCACTCGGCGATGAGGGGGGTGTCGGGTTCGTGCCGGCGCCAGGCTTCGGTGAGGCGGGTGAGGCGGGCGGGGGCGGCGATGCCGCGTACGGTGGCGATCTTTCCGTCCACGAGGTCGAAGGTGACGGAGCCGACGACCCGGTCGCCGACCACGGTGACGATGGCGGGGGTGCCGTTGAGGAGCGCGTAGTGGATGGCGGGGGTGCCGCCGGCCAGGCGCCGCTTCGCGGGGGTGGGTTTGAAGCCGGCGCGGGCGACGGCGGCGACGCGCTGCGGGGTGTCGAACCGCAGCAGCTTCTCGGCCAGACCGGCACCGTCGGAGATCGCGGTCGCGTCGTCGGTGAGCAGGGCCACCAGCCGTTCGGTGCGGCCCGAGGAGGCGGCGGCGAGGAACTCCTCGACGATCCTGCGGGCCGCCGCCCGGTCGACCTCGGCCCCGTGGCGGCGGGCGGCCGTGACGCGCTGCCGCGCCCTGTGGAGGTGCTGCTGGCTCGCCGACTCGGAGATGTCGAGGATCTCGGCGATCTCGGCATGGCCGTACGAGAAGGCTTCCCGCAGGACGTAGACGGCCCGCTCGACGGGGGACAGGCGCTCCATGAGCGTGAGCACGGCCAGGGAGACCGATTCGCGCTGCTCGAAGGTGTCGGCGGGGCCGAGCATCGGGTCGCCGTCGAGGAGCGGTTCGGGCAGCCAGGCACCGACGGAGCGTTCGCGGCGCGCCTGTGCCGAACGGAGCCGGTCGAGGCACAGGTTGGTGACGACCTTGGTCAGCCAGGCCTCCGGCACCTCGATCCGCTGCCGGTCGGCGGCCTGCCAGCGCAGGAACGCGTCCTGCACGGCGTCCTCGGCGTCGACGGCGGAGCCGAGCAGCCGGTACGCCAGCGAGGCCAGCCGGTTCCGGCCGAGCTCGAACCGATGGGTGTCGAAGGGATCGGAGACGGTGCTGTCCACGGGGACCACCCTAGAAGATCTTGAGGGAAGGGGTGAAGGGGTGAAGGGGCAGGCCGGGGGGCTGGTCGGTCAGGCCGTCGCAGGTGCCGGCGGGCCGGCGAGGGCGGCTGCGGTGCGGGCGCGCAGGCCGCCGGCCAGGCACAGTACGACCCCGAGCGCGAGCCAGGCGGCCAGGACCACGACCGGGCCCGTGGCGCCGTGACCGTCGAAGAAGGCGGTGGAGCGCAGCAGTCGGCCACCGGCCCCGGGCGGCAGTAGCTGTCCGAGGGCGCCGGACCAGCCGGGCAGCATCTCGGGCGCGGTCGCGGTGCCGGACAGGGGGTTCCCGACGAGCATCATGACGGCTGCGCCGAGACCGAAGCCGACGGACCCGAGCAGTGACGCGAGACCGAGGATGCTCAGGGAGGTGGCGGCGAGCGTCAGGGCGATGGCGCCGCCGTTGGCCCAGAACGAGCCGTCGAGCGAGCCGAACCAGAGGTGGAGGATCGTCGCCGTGGCGAGGCCGCCGGTGACGGCGAAGGCGAGTGCTCCGGCGACGCGGCGGGTACGGCCGCGTACGAGCCTGGTCAGGAGCAGGGCGGCGAGGAGGCCGCCCATGACGAGCGGCAGGGCTCCGGCGGCCAGTCCCGCGCCGCGCGGGTCGTCAACCGGCAGCGGAACGAGGTCGCGGACGGTGGGCGTGGTGCCGGCTCCCGCCGCTCCGGCTTCCGTCGGGCCCGCTCCGCTCGTGGCGGCCCCGGTCGTGCCCGCTCCCGCCGTGCCCGCTTCCGTCGTGTCGGCTTCTGTCGTGCCGGCGCTCGGTGCCCGGCCGAGGCCGGTCGCGATGCCGTTCAGCGTCTGGGCGACGGCGATGCTCGCGCCGGACGCGGTGATGACCTGGGGCGTGCCGGAGCCGAGGTCGATCGCCCCGTACACCTCGCGATGGCGGATCAGCCGTTCGGCGGCGGCGGTGTCGGCGACCTCGGTGACCTCGAAGCCGCCGGGGAGCCGTTGACCGAGTACGGCGGTGAACTGTTCGACGGCGGGGGCGGGCCCGGCGACGGCGATCGGCACGTCGTGCACCGATGAGCGTACGGACGGCCAGGCGAAGGCGGCGAGCAGCAGGCTGATGCCCGCCGTGAGCAGGGCGACCGCCCTGGCCACGGCGGGCCAGGACGAGACGCCGGCTGCGGCCCCGGCCGGAGCGGAAGCGGCTGCTGCGTCAGCCGAATCGACTCTGGCCCCGGCCCCGGCCCCGGGCCCTGCCCCGGACCCCGCCCGAGCGGCGATGGGTCGCACGGCTACGCCGCCACCGTCTCGGTGGACGACGTGACCGGTGCGGTGGCCAGGCGGTGCTTGCGCCTGGGCAGGCCGAAGGTCGGGTGCGAGGTGGCCCACAGCGACATCCAGACGATGACCGCCTTGAAGCGTGTGGCCTTCCCGCCGCCCGTGTACGTGGGCTTCGCCTGCCCCTCGCCGTCGACCATCTGCAGGATCGCGTCGCGCCGGCCGAGGCTGATGTGGTTGCCGACGTACTCCAGCTTGGTGGTCGCCATCGTGCGGCCGGTCAGACGGGCCACGATCGCGTGGGTGGCCTGCTGGCCGGTGTAACCGGCCGTGGCGCAGGACATCGGCAGCGGCCGGCCGTTGTCGCCCACGGCGAGAACGCTGTCGCCGACGGCGTAGACGTTCGGGTGCGAGACCGACCGCATGGCGCGGTCGACGACGATCCGGCCGTTCTCGGTGACCTGGAGACCGCTCGCCGCGGCGAGCGGGCCGACCGCGAACCCGGCCGCCCAGACGGTCGTGTCCGACGCCAGGACGGTGCCGTCGGCGCACACCACGCGCCCTGCCTCGACGGACTCGACCTCGGTGTGCTCCCACACGGTGATGCCCAGCCGCTCGCACGCCCGGCGCAGATGACCGCGCGCCCCGGCCGAGAGCCGGGCGCCCAGCTCCCCGCGGGCGACCAGGGCCACCGACAGGCCGGGCCGCGACTCGGCGACCTCGGTGGCGGTCTCGAGCCCGGTGAGCCCGTCACCGACCACGACCACCCGCCCGCCCTCGTCCAGGCCGGCCAGGCGCTCGCGCAGACGCAGTGCCGAGGGCCGGGTGCCGACGTCGAAGGCGTGCTCGGCGACGCCGGGGACGCCGTGGGAGTCGCCGTGGCTGCCGAGCGCGTAGACGAGCGTGTCGTACCCGAACTCGTCGCCGCCGCCGGCGTCGGCCACGGCGACCACCTGCCGCTCGGGGTCGACCGCGGTGACACGGGCCAGGCGCAGCCGGACCCCCGTCCCAGCGAAGACGTCGGCCAGCCGCGGCGCTTCGATCTCCTGGCCGGCCGCGAACTGGTGCAGCCGCAGCCGCTGCACGAACTCCGGCTCGGCGTTGACCACGGTGATCTCGACGTCCTTCGGCGACAGCCGGCGGGCCAGGGTCCCGGCCACGTAGGCCCCGGCGTATCCGGCCCCGAGAACGACGATGCGGTGCTGCTTCATGTCCGGCTCCTGTCGTTGTGCTTCGTGCCTGCTCTCGATGGCTTGAGCGGGGCAGCCACGCGATTCCTGACAGGTGTCGAATGTGACGTGAGTCACAGGGGGGGGGTTGGTGGGCGGCGGTAGAGAACGGGGGAATCCGCCTCGACGTGATCTCGATCCGAACGACCAGGGCTGTGGGCTATGTTGTGGAGATGACTACCGGGACGGCATCGCGCCACGCACGGATCGGTGACCCGGTGCTCTCCTGAGCGCCGTACGGGCCGGTGCGGGCCCGTCACTCGATCGTGGATCTTGCGCGGCCGCGCGGGCTCCGCCTCCGTCGTGTTGATCACAGGCTGGACACATCAACCACGACAGGAGAGCTCATGCCCACCAAGACCTTGCGGATTCCCACCGCGGACGGGCACGCCGACGCGTTCGCCGCGTTCCCGGACGGAGGCGGGCGGCACCCGGGGGTGCTGATGTACGCGGACGGCTTCGGCATCCGGCCCGTGCTGCGGGACATGGCCCGCGAACTGGCCGGGCACGGGTACTACGTACTCGTCCCCCATCTCCTTTACCGCCATGGCCCGGCACCGGTCGTCGAGCTGCCCGCGCACATCGGGGAGGAGGACCGCCCCGCCGTCTTCGCGCGGCTGATGCCCTTGATCGAGGCGCACACCGCCGAACGCGTCCTGAGCGACGCCGACGCCTATCTCGGGTTCCTCGCCGCCCAGCCCGAGGTCGGCGCGGGACCGGTCGCGGTGACCGGGTACTGCATCGGTGGCCTGTACGCGATGCGTACCGCCGCCGCCCATCCCGGCCAGGTGGCCGCCGTCGCCGCGTTCCACGGTCCCGTGGGCGTCGACGGGCCGGACCTCTTCTCCAAGATCACCGCTCAGGTCCACCTCGGCCACGCCGAAGGCGACGTGACGCCCGAGGCGTTCGACGAGCTCAACCAGGTCCTGGACGCCGCGGGTGTCGACCACGCCTCCGAGATCTACCCCGGCACCATCCACGGCTTCACCATGTCCGACACGGACGCCTTCAGCGCCTCCGGCCTGAAGCGCCACTGGGACCGCCTGATTCCCCTCCTGGACCGCACCCTGGCCAAGGGGGAGTGATCCCCCTGAGCCAGGCGGTGTGATCTCCCTGCCGGGCGACCGGAGACAGAGGCCGGAGCAGGGCCCGGGGAACCCATAGGGTTCTGCCTCGTGCACCAGTTTGAGATATCCGACCTGATCACGGTGGTGGAGCCAGGGAGCGGCCGCCGGCTCCCGGTCCGGCGCGCCGAGGTGATCGAGCGGCTCCTGGAGAGCGGAGACGAGCGCGGGGCCCGGATCGTCGCCGCGTTGCCCGCGGACGAGGACGGCGTACTCGATCCGCACGCCGTGGACCGTCTGCTCATCGGCGTGCACACCGAGCTCCAGCGCCTGAGCGAGGAGCTGCGGATCGGCGAACGCCTGGTCCACGTGCTCGGTCCGCTCCTCACCGCGATCCGGTCGGTCGGCGCGCGGTCCGGCCCGTACCGCCTGGTCGACGTCGGTTGCGGGCTCGGCTACCTGGTCCGCTGGCTCGCGGCGACCAACGCCCTGGGAGCGGACGTCGAGCTGGTGGGAGTCGACCTCGACGCCTCGCTGGTCGGCGAAGCGGACCGGCTGGCCCGCGCGGAGGGGCTCGACTGTCGTTTCGTCCACGGGAACGCCTTCGCCATGCCGGAGGCGGCGACCGTCTACGTCTCCACCGGCGTGCTGCACCACTTCCGCGGTCCGGCCCTGGCCGAGTTCTTCCAGGCCCAGGCCGCCTCACCGGCGCAGGCCTTCTGCCACTTCGACATCGCCGCGACCGGCCTGGCCCCCATCGGCGCGTGGGTGTTCCACCGCGCCCGGATGCGCCACCCCCTCGGCCGCCACGACGGCGTCGTCTCCGCGCGGCGCGCACACAGCGACGAGACCCTGCTGCGCGCCGCCGCCGCACCCGGCATCCGGCCGCTGCTGTACGAGCCGCGCGGTACGGCGAACCCGTTCGGCACCACGCTGCGGCCGGTCATCGGCGTACGCCCGCACCTGGAGGCGCCGCTCCGCCTGGCGCTGGGACGGGCCGCGCGCCGGCTGGTCGGCCCGGAACACCTGGCCGAGGCCGCCCGATGACGACCGCCATGCTCCTCGTGCTCCTCGGTCTGATCGACGCGTCGTTCAGCGGATTCCGCGCCTATGCCGGCCGTGACGCCCGCATCCGGAAGCACCGGGCCACGGCGCGAGCGGCCCTGCGCGGCCTGGCCGTCGGGGCCGTGCTGCTGCTCGCCCCCACGCTGACCGCCGTCATCGTCCTGTCCACCGCGTCCGACCCGGCCGAGACCTTCGGCACCCTGGCCGCCGGAGGCCTCGGATACCTGCTCCCGCTCGCCGCCTACACCGCCGTCGTGGCGGTCTCGCTCGCGGCGTACCTCGTCCTGCCCTTCCGCGCCAGCACCCTCGCGGTGGTCATCGGCCTCGGCCCGCTGACCCTGCTGCGTCCCCTCGCCCTCGCCGCCGCCTGCCTCGGCGCGCTCCTCAACGGTGGCGGAGCCGCGGCCCTCCTGGTCGGTGCGATCGCGGGCGCGGCCGTCCTGTGCGTCGAACCCGCGGTGCACCGGCGCTGGTACCGCCATGTGCTCACGCTTCCGCCATCCGTTCCGCCGGCTGCTCACCGTGCCGGGCGAGTTCCGTGAGGGCCTGCACCCACAGCCCCGGCAGTTCGGCGGCCGCCACGAGGGACCGGTCGTGAACGACCGTGACGCGGGCGGTGTCGGTCGTGCGGATGAGGGAGAAGTAGCCGAGCATGCCGGGACTGTTCAGGGCGAAGACGCTGCCGCCGAGCAGGGGGGCGTCGAGGACGCGGTAGGTGCCGTTGAGGTTGATGTGGCTGGCGGCGAGCCGGAAGCCGGCACGTTCCGTCGTCCGGCACAGCAAGCGGGGCGGAAGGCGCAGAAGGGTCCTCCAGCCGCTCTCCCGCAGCCCGGACTCCTTGTGCGCGAGGGTCTGTCCGGCCAGGTCCTCCAGGCGCTGCCCCGGCGCCGCCGCTGTGCACGGCAACCGTACGATCGCCGGCAGCGCCGCGTTTCCCGGCGCGAGCGCGGCCCCCCGAGGGCGGACCGACATCGGCATCACCACCATCAGGTCCCTCGCCCGGCCGGTCTGCCGCTGCTGGAGGGTCGCGAGGGCGCCTGTCACCGCGGCGAGGTACACGTCGTTGACGCCCACCCCGCACCGTGCCGCCACCGCCCGCAGGTCCGCCTCCGGGACATCCGCGTACGCCATGGCCACCTGCCCGCTCCGCGCGGCGTCGGACCCGGCCGGAACCGTCTCCTCGACAGGGAGCTTCCCCAGCGGCCACTTGGCCAGCCACACCGCGGAGCCGCGCCGCCCTCGCACGGGCGGACGGTACGGATACGGCCCCGCGCACGGCTCGTCGGCCAGCAGCGCGGCCAGCAGATGGGCGGCGCCGACACCGTCCGTGAGCGCGTGTTCGATACGGAAGCACACGCGTTGCACCTGCTCGGTACGGCACGTCAGCAGCCGCAGGTCCCAGCGGGGCGCCGGACGGGCGGGAAGCGGTCGGCGCAGAGCCTCGTCGGTCGCCTCGGCGAGCCGGCCGTCCACCCGCTCCGCGCCGACGTGCAGCCCGGAACGGGGCGGCGCTGTCCGGGTCCACGACCGTGCTCCCGGCACCGCCGCGACATTCAGGGTCTCCAGCCCGGCCGCACGCTCGTCCACACGGGCGCGCAGGGCGTCGAGCGTGAACGAGTCGGCGGGAAAGTCCAGGACATGGCCCACCATGAACGGTTCGGTGCTGCGGTCGGAGAGGAACGCGAACGCCCGGTCCAGCGCGTTCATCCGCCCCGGCCGCACCGACCCGGCACCGGACCCGCCCACGTTCTCCGACACCATCCGGACCTCCACAAACCCACCTCGCATCCGTTCGACGTGCAACCCGCTGTGCGAACGAGGCGCGCCGACGAAGGGACACGGCAACCGGACCCGGACCCGCACCCGGGCCCGGACCACCGCGCGGCAGCCTGCCGCCGTGCGGAACCGGCTGGGTGGGTGGCCGACGCCTACGAGCCGGTCGGTCGGCTCGGGGCGATGGCGGCCTCGATGTGGTCGAGCTGTGCGGCGAGGATCTCCTCGAACGCGGCCTGGCGATCCGCTCCGAGGGGGCGGACGTCACGGGCGAAGTGGGCCAGGGCGGGGAAGCGTTCGGGGTCGGCGCCCAGGACCGCGACGCGGAACAGCTCCATGCCCTGCTCGTACTCTTCCGCCGTGATGCTGCCGACTCCGGCCTCGGAGGCGATCAGGGCGGCGATGAGGACCGCGAGCCGGTGATAGCGCGCCGGGATCTCCTCGTCGGGCAGCCCCGACGCGCGCAGGGCCTGCAGCACCTCTTCCATGACCAGCCGGGAACCGGCGCCGCCCGACGCGTACCGCCCCCAGACCGCGGCGAGTTGGGGCTGTTGGCCGAACGCCTCTCTCACGCGCAGGGCCAGGGCGGTGATGCGCTGCTTCCAGTCGCCCTCGGCGCGGTAGCCGTCCATGGAGGCCAGGAGGATCCGGTCGGCGACCGCCCGCAGCAGTTCGGTCTTGCTGCGGAAGTGCCGGTACAGACTGGAGGAATCCGTCCCCAGGGTCGCGGCGAGCTTGCGCACGCTGAACGACTCCGCGTCGCTCGTGCGCAGCAACTCCGCTGCCGCGTCGAGGATTTCCTCGGTCGTCCAACGCCTTCGACCTGCCATTTCGCCCCTCTCGTCGGACCGAGTCTAGCGCATGCACTTGGTGATGCACGCGGTGCGTGCATAATGAGGACATGGGTGTGGCGAGCGCACCGGCAGCAGGTGGGCCGACGTGTCTCGCACGCCCCGTCGCCCGGATCGGGGCGACCGATGTGGAGCTCACCCCGAGCGATGCGAAAGGACGCATGTCGTGAGGAACCCACTGGATTCAGCGGCGCTGGACGCCGCCGTCGAGAACGTCCACCGCGCCGGGATTCCGGGCCTGTTCGCCGAGGTGCGGGCCGGTGACCAGGTCTGGCGCGGCGCCGCCGGGGTCGCCGATGTCGCCACCGGCCGCCCCGTCACCGCCGGCATGCGGCACCGCGTCGGCAGCATCACCAAGACCTTCGCCTCCGTCGCGGTGCTGCGACTGGCAGAGGCGGGCCGGATCGGTCTCGACGCGCCGATCGGCCGGTACCTTCCGGAGCTCGTCCCCGGGGAGCGCGGTGACGCGATCACGGTGCGGATGCTGATCAACCACACCAGCGCTCTCGCCGAGTACCTCCCGTACGCCTACCCCTCCCTCAAGGCGCTCCCCGCCGTCGCCGACACCAGCCCCCAGAGCCTGGACGACCACCGCTTCACGCGCTTCGACCCCGTCGAGCTGATCGGGATGGGGGTCTCCGCGCCCGCCGTCGGCACCCCCGGCGGCACCCCGGGGGTGTACTCCAACACCAACTACCTGCTTCTCGGCCGGCTCCTGGAACGGGTGACCGGCACGACGGCCGAGCGGCACATCACCCGGAGCGTCATCGAGCGCGCCGGGCTCCGGGACACGGCGTTCCCCACCGGACCGTCCGTCGACGGTCCGCACTCGCAGCTCTACGAGGCATGGTTCGGCATGATCGACCCGCCGCGCGACTACAGCGTCCACGACATGTCGTGGGTGGGGCTGGCGGGCTCGCTGACGTCGACCGTCGCGGACCTCAACCGCTTCTACCGCCTGTTGCTCGCCGGCGAGATCGTCAGCCCGTCGTCGCTGGCGCAGATGCGGCGCACCGGCCCGGTCGTCACCCACACGGGGGCGGTGATCGACTACGGCCTCGGCCTGTACCCGATGGCGGAGCCCGGTCGAATCACCTTCTGGGGCAACGGCGGCACGGTCTGGGGCGGCGGGACGCTGGCCATGATCCGCGCCGACGGCGAGCGGCAGCTCGCGGTCGCGGTGAACCTGCAACGGTGGAACAGGCTCGACTCCTCCGGCAGCCCCCGGCCCCACCCCATCGACGACGCGCTCGCGGCGCTGTACCGCGTCGCGATGTACGGCTGACGGCCCGACCACCGGCCTGCCACCGCCGCGCCGCCTGCCTGCCCGCCCCCTGCCGCCGTGCCGCGGCCGGCCGGTCCGGCGGTCGACGTCCGCAACCCACTCGACGCACTACGCAGATTGGATGTCCCGACATGACCGCTGCACCGATCGATCTCTTCTCCTCGTTCATTCACCTGGACCAGAGCGGTGAGGTGAGCGCCGCGCGACCCGTGTTCGACTCCGAGCGGGACGGCTGGCAGTTGATGACCTTCCACGTGGAGACCGACGCCGACGTCCACGGCGACCACTGGGAGATCCACACCGAGGCGGACGAACTTGTGTCCTGCCTCACCGGCGGGATGCGTCTCTGCTTCCGCCCGGAGCGGCCGGGGGAGAAGGAGGAGGAGGTCACGCTGACGGCCGGGACGGCGGTCATCGTCCCGCGCGGGCGCTGGCACCGCATCGCGCTGGACGGTCCCAGCGACATCATGTCCGTCACCCTGCCGCGCGGCAGCCGCCTGCGGAGCCGTACCGAGGCCTAGGCGGGCCGCGGCCCCGCTCCTCGTACGGAAGACGTCCGGCCGTCCTCCTCGCCCGCCGCGAACGCCGGGCTCTTCTGATGCGGGGAGAAGGGGCCGAACAGGGCCGCCCATTGCAGGAGCAGGATGGTCTTGCCGTCGGTGATGCGTCCGTCGTGGGCCATGGCGAGGGCGTCGGTGAAGGGCACTTCGAGGACTTCGATGTCCTCGCCGTCCTCCTCCAGCCCTCCGCCGGCGCCGGTTCGGTCGGCCGGGGTGTAGGGCGCGGCGAAGAAGTGCAGGCGTTCGGTGACCGAGCCGGGGCTCATGTAGGCGTCGAGCACGGGTGTGAGCGGGCCGAGGGCGACACCGAGTTCCTCGGCGCTCTCGCGGCGGATCGCCGTGTGCGGGTCGTCCGCGTCGAGGAGTCCCGCCGCCGCCTCGACGAGCATGCCGTCGGGGTGATCGTTGACGTAGGCCGGGTAGCGGAACTGGCGGGTGAGCAGGACGCAGCCGCGTTCGGAGTCGTAGGGCAGGACGACGGCGCCGTTGCCGCGGTCGTACGTCTCCCGCTGCTGGGTCTCCCACCGGCCGTCGCGGCGGCGGTAGTCGAAGGTGGTGCGGCGCAGGACGTGCCAGCCCTGGGAGGTGAGTTCGACGTCGCGGATCCGGACGTCGGGGTTGCGGTCGAGCTCGCGTCCGGCCAGGTGAAGGCCGGTGCGTCCGCGGTGATCGGGGGTGTCGATCCCCGCGCGGCCGGTCATGCCGACACCGGCGCGGGGCGGCGGGTCGTCGCGGTGCCCTCGTGCGGGACGGGCCGGAGCCGGCGGTGCGCGGCCGCGACGTCCTGGCCGGGGAGGGCGTCGGAGGGGGAACCGACGGGGGAACCGATGGGGGGATCGGCCGGCGGATCGGTGGTGGCGCCGACGGGGACGGATCGGAAGGGGGCGGCGATCGGGATGGGCTGCGGCTCGTCGTTCATGCCCGTTAAGATACATGCAGGATCGTGCAAGAACAGGAAGGAACGTGCATGCTGGCTGCTGAACGGCGCGAGCACCTGCTCGAACTGCTCGCCCGCACCGGGAAGATCGTGGCCAAGGACGTCGCCACCGGCCTCCGCGTCTCGGAGGACACCGTGCGGCGCGACCTGCGGGACCTCGCCGCCGAGGGGCTGTGCCAGCGGGTCTACGGCGGCGCGCTTCCGGTGTCTCCCGCCGTGGCGGACTACGACGCCCGGCAGGCGCTGGCCTCCGACGGCAAGCGCAAGGTCGCCTCGGTGGCCGCGGGGCTCGTACGGCCGGGCGGCTCGGTGATCCTCGACGGCGGAACCACCGCCCTCGCCGTGGCGCGGGCCCTCCCGAGGGACCTCGCGTGCACGGTGATCACCCACAGCCCGACCATCGCCACGGCGCTGATCGACCATCCGCACGCGGAGCTCTTCCTGATCGGCGGCCGCGTCTTCAAGCACTCGGCGGTCACCTGCGGCGCCGCCGCCGTCGAGGCGGCGCAGAACGTCTCCGCCGAACTCTGCCTGCTCGGCGTCACGGGCGTTCACCCCGAGGCGGGACTGACCACCGCCGACGCCGACGAGGCGGCGATGAAACGCGCACTGTCCGCACGGGCCGCGGACACGTACATCCTGGCCTCCTCCGAGAAGATCGGCACGGCCTCGCCGTACCGCGTCCTGCCGTGGGAGTCGATCACCGGACTGATCACCGACGCGGACTCCGGGGACCCGACGGTGGGGCGACTCGCGGCGCTCGGCGTGGACGTCCTGGCAGCCGGCTGAAAGCCGAGCCGGACGAGGACGCGGGAAGCGGGACGAAGGTGGGGGCGTCGCTCGGTTCATGATCGGCCGGGCCCGGTCCCGGGCCCGGGCTCGTACGAAGACTCCTCCCTGCCTTTGCCGTTTCGGCAACAGGACTGGCCCGGCGAGGAGGCGCTGGGCGACGGTGGGGTCATGGCCGACGACACCGCAGCAGAAGTCCTCTCCTCCGACAGCCCCTCCTTCGCCGATGGCTACATCGGCGACCCCGCCGTGCGCGACGAGTGGGACAGCCGCTACTCCGAGCGCCCGCAGCTCTGGAGCGGACAGCCCAACGGGGCGCTCGTCGCGGGGGTCGCCGACCTCCCGCCCGGGCGCGTGCTGGACGTCGGCTGCGGCGAGGGGGCGGATGCCATCTGGCTCGCCCGCTCCGGCTGGGACGTCACCGCCGTGGAGGTCTCGGGCGTGGCGCTGGCCCGGGCCGCCGCCCATGCGCGGGAGGCCGGCGCCGGCGTGCGCTGGGTGCACGCCGGTCTGACCGAGGCGGCGCTCCCGCCCGCCTCCTTCGACCTGGTCTCCGCGCAGTACCCGGCGCTGCTCCGCACCCCGGGCGCGGCGGCCGAGCGCGCCCTGCTCGACGCCGTCGCGCCCGGTGGCGTCCTGCTGTTCGTCCACCACGCGGGCATGGACGAGCACCACGCCGGCCAGGACAGCGCCTTCGACCCCGCCGACTACGTCTGGCCCTCGATGGTCGCCGCGCTCCTCGGCGACGACTGGAGGATCGAGGTCGACGAGGAGCGCCCCCGCGTGCTCCCCGAGGGCGGCGCGGGCGCCCACCACACCCACGACGTCGTGCTGCGCGCCCGCCGCCTCCGCTGACACCCCGGACCCCGATGACACTGCCGAGGAGACCGCCGACGACGGCGATGGCGGCCACCAGGGCGGCGAATATCTCGGGGTTGTCCTCGAAGTACTTCACCGCCACATGATGTCGAATCCGACTGCTTCTCAGGCAGGCTCCGTCACGCGCCGCCGCCTTTGCTGCGCGGGCAGTCGGGGTGCCGACAGCGAAGGGCGGCCGCGGGCGCGTCCGACGGCCGGACGCGGGGCGGTCGCACCGCGTGCACCGGGGCGGGGAGTGCGATCGTGGACGGTCTGCGGGGCGGACCGATGACTTTCACCGGGCATCGCGGTCCACCCCCGCAGTGATCACGATGAAGGGTGATGCGATGAGCTACGCAGACGTCAACGGCCTGTCCCTGTACTTCGAGGAGCACGGCTCCGGTGAGCCCGTCATCCTGCTGCACGGTGGGCTCGGAGCGGCGGAGACGCTCGCGCCGCTGGTGCCGGTGCTGTCGCGGAACCGCAGGGTGATCCTGGTCGATCTGCAGGGTCACGGGCGCACGGCGGACATCGACCGTCCGCTGCGCCCGGAGTTCATGGCGGACGACATCGCTGCCCTGATCAAGCACCTCGGATGCGAGCGGGCCGACCTGCTGGGCTACTCCACGGGGGCGGACGTCGCGCTGCGCACGGCGATCCAGCACCCGCACACGGTGCGTCGGCTCGTGATCGTGTCCACGCCCTGCAAGCGCGAGGGCTGGCACCCGGAAGTCGTCGCCGCGATGGACCAGATGAGTGCCCAGGCCGCCGAGGCGATGAAGCGGTCCCCGGTCCACGGGCTCTACGCGCGGCTCGCGCCCCGGCCCCAGGACTGGCCGGTGCTGGTCGGCAAGACGGCCGAGCTGAAGCACCGGGACTACGACTGGAGCGCCGAGGTCCCCGCCATCACCGCGCCCACCCTGCTCGTGTTCGGCGACGCCGACGCCATCCGCCCCGCGCACATGGTGGAGTTCTACGCCCTGCTCGGCGGCGGCCTGAAGGACGCCGGCTTCGACGGATCGGGCCGCTCGCATGCGCAACTGGCCATCCTGCCCGGCGCCGGCCACTACGACATCCTGGCCCACCCGGGTCTGACGGCCGCCATCGCGCCCTTCCTGGCCTCATGACGCGAGCCGGATCGGCACCGTGGAATCAATCTGTGCCTGGTGGAAGATGCCGATTCCGACTGTTCCGCCGAGGAGGAGCTGCTCCGTCCTGAGCCGGCGCCGGTGAGCCGTGCGCGTCAATCCGGGGGCGGACTTCTGGAGATCACGATCCGCTCTGTGAGTGCCACCAATTGACCGGGTCGTTCCTCAGAAGAACGTCATGTCCCAGTCGCCAGTGATCAGAGCACGCATGGCTGCCTCGAAGCCGTGTGCCACTCGCTGAACTCCGGCGTCACCGGCGAGGAGGATGTCACCGTTCTCCGCGAGGAGAACCATCTCCTCGGTCGAGAGGGCGACGCCCAGCGGCAGTGCGGACATGCCGAGGCGCTTTTCGAAGGACCGGACGTTCGGCGCGTAGGCCTGGGCGACCTCGTCGATCGAGATCGTCAGGGACGATTCGTCCCCGGTGACGTACGACGGCCAGAACACCGTCGTCTCGCCGTACGCCGCCAGGAACTCCAGGAGTTCGTCGGTGACAGGGAAACCCGACCTTTGATAGGCCAGGCGGGCCGCCTTGAGGTCCACGAAGCCGCACTCGACTCGTGAGGCACCGGTGAACGCCCTGCGGAGGGTTTCCTCTCTCGCCTGGATCTTCTCCGCACCCATCCGATGGCACCTCTCTTTGCATTCCAGGCACCATGACTCGCCGTTCTCACGTGCGAGGAATCCGTCGCCGCGTTGATGGCCGATGCGCGATCGCGATCACGATATCGAGGTTTCCCCGGGCGATCGGCGGCCGGTTGCCGCCGTCGGCTCGGCGCGTTCCCTTGGGCTCGTGGTCGGGACGGCGGTGAGGGCGAGGAGCGGGAGCGCGCCCAGGATCAGCCACGGCAGGGAGCCGCCGAGGTCGAGGAGGGCGCCGAGCGGGGCGCCGGCCGCGAGTACGGCCAGGCCGGACAGGGAGGAAAGAGCTCCGGTGAACAGTCCGAGGTGCCGGTGGTCCACGAGGTCGGGGAGCATGGCCCGGGTGGCGGGCAGGATCAGCGTCTGCCCGAGGGTGAGCAGCACCGTGAACGCCAGGGCGGCCCAGATGCCTTCCAGGGGCCGCAGGAGCGCTGCCGCCGCGAAGGACCCGGCGATGACGAGGAGGCCGGCCCGCGCCGCGCCGGGATGGTCCAGGCGCGTGGCGGCCAGCTTCTCCACCGGTCCGGACAGGCACACGACCAGCGTGGCGGAGAGCGCGAACAGCCAGCCCAGCGCGGCCTGGGAGCCGGTGGAGCGTTCGAGTTCGGCCGGCAGCGCCAGGTAGAGCTGGTTGTAGGCCAGCAGATAGGCCGCGTACGCGACGGTGAGTCGCAGGAAGCGACGGTTGCCCAGGACGAGCCGTACCGTCGTCCTCACGCCCTCGGCACCGGGCGGAGTCCCCGCCCCGTTCCCGTCCTTCCGTGGCATCAGCAGAGTATGGGCCGCGAAGACGAGTACGAAGACGGCCGCTCCCGCGAAGCACGCCGAGCGGAACGCGGTGTCGCCGCCCCAGGCGAGGAGGAGGGATCCGGCTGCCGGGCCGATGAGGGCGCCGGCCTGGCCGCCGGCCGCGAAGCGGGCGAGGGTCCGGGTGCGGCGGGGGCCTCCCGCGTGCTCGATGCGCAGCGCCTCGCGGGTGATCTCGGACTCGACCGCCGGCGAGAACAGCGCGGCGGCGAAGCCGACGAGGGTGACGGCTCCGATGACCGTCCCGACGCCCGTCGCCAGTGCGAGCCAGCAGAATCCGGCGACGCGCAGCGCACAGCCGACGAGGACGACGGGGCGTGGCCCGTACCGGTCGGTGAGCAGTCCTCCGACCACGAAGAGGCCCTGCTGGCTGAAGGTCCGCAGGCCGAGGACGAGCCCGACCACGGCCCCGCTCAGGCCGAGCGTTCCCGTCAGGTGCTCCGCGAGATACGGCAGGACGGCGAAGAAGCCCGTGTTGAAGGCGAATTGACTGCCGATCAGAAGGCGGCCGAGCGGTGTCATGGGGTGAGCCTGCCGTCGCGCATGGTCAGGACGCGGTCGCTGACGTGCCGGACCGCCGTGTGGTCGTGGGAGATGAGCAGATAGCCCACACCCAGGGAGTCCTGGAGGCCCATCAGCAGATTGAGGACTCCCGCGCGCAGGGAGGGATCGAGCGCCGAGGTCGGCTCGTCGAGGACGAGCAGTTCGGGGCGCGTGGCCAGGGCGCGGGCGATGACGACACGCTGGCACTGGCCTCCGGACAACTCGTGCGGGAACCGCGGTCCGTGGGCGGGCGAGAGCCCGACGAGTTCCATCAGTTCGTCCACGCGGGCCGGTCCGTCCGCCCGGGACCACCGGCCGTGGACGCGCAGGGGTTCCGCGATCTGGTCACGGACCCGCCGGCGCGGGCTCAGAGCCCCGTGGGGGTCCTGGAAGACCGGCTGGAACCGGGGCCGCAGGAGCCGGAGTTCGCGTTCCGGAAGGTCGGTGACGTCGATTCCGGCGAGGTGCACCGCGCCGGCGGCCGGCCGGAGCAAACGCAGCACCGCCAGCGCGGTCGTCGACTTGCCGCAGCCCGACGGGCCGACCAGGCCGACCGCTTCCCCGCGACCGACCGTGAACGACACCCCGTTCACGACCTGACGTGTTCCGTACCGTACTTCGAGGTCACGCACGTCCAGGAGAGCGTTCACGCCGTCGCCTCCTCAGAGGGGTGGTGGCAGGCCACGGCGCGGGCATCCACCGTACGGAGCGTCGGCTCCGCGCGCCGGCAGAGGTCGTCGGCGCCCGGGCAGCGGGGCGCGAAGCCGCACCCCGCGCCGCCCGCTCCCGGCGCGGGCGGCGCGCCGGCGAGGACGGGGAGGCGCGCCCGGCGGGGAAGCCCGGTTCGCGGGAGGGAAGCGAGCAGGCCCCGTGTGTACGGGGCGACCGGGCGTTCCAGTACCTGCTCCGCCGAGCCGAGTTCGGTGATCCGTCCGGCGTACATCACGGCCACGCGGTCGGCGTGCCGTCGTACCGCCGGCAGGTCGTGACTGACGAGCAGCAGGGTGGCCCCCGCTGCCGCGCAGCGTTCGCGGAGCAGCGTCAGCACGGCTTCCTGGCGCTCGGGATCGAGCGCGGTGGTCGGCTCGTCGGCCACGACCAGCGCCGGCCCGTTCACCAGGGCCATCGCGATCACGGCACGCTGCCGCATCCCGCCCGACAGGGCGTGCGGATACGCGCCGGCGGCCTCCGGTCCGAGACCGACCGCGGCGAGCGCGCGGCGGGCCGCCGACCGGGCCTCGCGGCGTCCCGTGCGGGTCACCGACCTTATGGAGAAAGCGAGTTGGTTCTCGACGCGGTGCACCGGCGACAGGGCCGACATCGCGTCCTGGGGGATCCACGCGATGCGGCGGCCGAGATCGGCCGGTGTGACCGGGCCGCCGTCCAGCAGCACCCGACCCCGCACGGTGGCCTCGCGCGGGACCATCCCCAGCAACGCCCGCGCGGTGAGGGACTTGCCCGCCCCGGACTCGCCGACCAGGGCGAACGCTTCACCGGCGGCCAGTTCGAAGGAGACTCCGCGGACGGCCTCGGCCTCACCGCCGGGGAAGCCGATCCGCAGACCGTCCACCCGGAGCAGCGGAGCCGGGGCATCAGACGGAGGGACGGGAAGAGGGTCGGGAAGAGGGTCGGGCCGGGGGACGGACGGGGGCACGTTCGGAGAGGCGGGCGGAGATGCGGGTGGAGACGCGGGTGGAGGGACGTGCGGAGGGAACGACACGGGGGCGGGCTTTCTTCGAAGCGAGCACGGAACCGGGGGAGCGCGGGCCGGGGTGGCGGGCGGTGCCGAGGGACGACAGGCAGACCGCGAGCGCGGCGAGCAGCGCGAGGGCCACGGCAGGGGCGAGGGCGGGGACCGGTGCCCGCTCGACGTAGTCGGCCGATTCGTCGAGCAGCAGTCCCCACTCGGGCGACGGGGGCCGGGCGCCGAGCCCCAGGAAGCCCAGCGACGCCAGGGCGAGCGCGACGCCCGGCAGGCGCAGCACGGCGTGCCGGGCGACCGGACCGGCCACCGACGGCAGGACGTGCCGCGTCCACACCCACAGGGGGCTCGCGCCGATGGCCCGCTGTGCCGACAGGAACCGGGAGGCCCGTATCTCCTGGACCAGGGCGGCGGCGTGGGCGGCGAGCGGGGGCCACGACGTCAGCGTCACGGCCAGCGCGGCCGTCCCGGCTCCCGGACCGGTGACCGCCGCGACCAGCATCCCGGTGAGGACCGGCGGCAGCGCGTTGGCGACGTCCGAGAAGCCGGACGCCACTCCCGGGACGAAACCGAGCGCGAGCGCGATCAGCCAGCCGGCCGCCGTCACGGCCGCGGCGGTGCCCACCGTCGCCGCCGCACCGTGCCCCAGGCGGGCGAGCACGTCCCGGCCGAGCGCGTCCGCGCCGAGCGGATGCGAGCGGGAAGGCCCGGCGAGCCGGGCCGCCACGTCCACCGCGTACGGATCGCGCAGCAGGCCCCACCAGACCACCCCCGCCAGAACGACCGCCAGTACGACCGGCACGGCGAGCGTGATCCGTCGGGGACGCGGCGCGGGAAGCGCGAGCCCGGCCTCCCGCAGGGCGGGCCCCAGCAGCCGGCGCCGGACCAGCGAGGCCGTGGCCCCGGCGAGCAGCCCCAGCCCGAGCAGCGCGAGAACGCACCCCTGGAGCAGCGGCAGGTCCTGCGACGTCGCCGCGCCCAGCGCCGTACGGCCGATGCCGGGTACGGCGAACACCGTCTCCACGGCCACCGCTCCGCCGGTCAGACCGACGGCCACCATGCCGAACTGGGCGGCGAGCGCGGGCATCGCGCGGCGCACCGCCGCCCTGGTGATCCGCCACCGGCCGATGCCCGCCCCGCGCCACGACTCCACCCACCGTTCTTCGAGCACGGCCGGGAGCGCCTCGGCGACCAACCGGCCGAGGAGCGCGCCGGCCGGCACGCCGAGGGCCACGGCCGGCAGCACCAGATGGGCCGGCCCCGCCCAGCCGGACGTGGGCAGCCACCCCAGCCACACGCCGACCGTCAGGAGCAGGACCAGGGCGAGCAGGAACTCGGGAACCGCCGCGAGCACCGCTGCCGGCGTCCCGCCCGTGGCGCGTCCCCGCAGCAGTGCCGGGGCGGCGAGCAGCGCCCCGACGACGAGGGTGACGGCCAGGGCCGCGCCCATGAGCGTCAGCGACACCCCGAGCCCGGACACGACCGTCGTCAGCACGTCGGTGCCCGACACCCACGAGACCCCCAGGTCGCCGTGGAGCAGCCCGTTCAGCCAGCCGCCGAGAAGCCCCACGGGGCCCGCGTCCAGGCCGAGGTCGGCCCGGATGGCGGCGAGCGCCTCGGGCGTCGGTTCCTGTTCGGCGGACCGGGCGCGAAGCAGGGTGAGCGCCGGATCCCTGCCGGAGAGCCAGGGCAGCAATCCGACCGCGGTCATGACGGCGGCCAGGGCGACGAGCCGCGCGGTGCTCGCCCGTACGGCCGCGGGGGAGGGCGCGCGCAGGCCGGGGACGGGAGCCTTCGCCGTACGGCGGTGGAACAGTGCCCTTACCGTACGGCGGTGGAACAGTGCCTTCACCGTACGTACGTGTCGATGGTGACCAGCTCGCGCTCGCGAGGGTCGTGCGCGGCGTCCACCACGTTCTCGGCGTCGCCCTGGATGACTCGTTCGTGCAGCAGCGGCACGGCCGCGTCGGTGGCGAGCACGGCGGCCTCGGCCGTGACGACGGCCTTCCGCCGCGCTTCGCCCGTTCCCGTCGTCGCGGCGACGGAGAGCGCGGAGTCGACGGCGGGATCGGAGAGCTGGGAGATGTTGAAGGAACCGTCACCCGCGAAGTCGCTGTACAGGTACGCCGCCGGGTCACCGGAGTCGAGCACGGTGGCCCGTGACAGGACGAAGGCGTCGAACTTCCCGGCCAGGGCGTCCGCTTCGATGTGCGCGTACTCCCGCACGTCCAGCTCGACCTCGAACCCCGCCTTGCTCAGCTGCTGTTGGAGCAGCTGGGCGACCTCGGGAAGCTCGGCCCGGTCCGTGAACGTGCCGATGGTGATCGTGGCGCCCTTCGGGTCACCGGCCGCCGTGCGCCGGGGCGGGGTGCGCAGCTTCGCCGCCCAGGGCAGCGCCGGTCCCAGGAGGCCGTCGGCGCGGTCCGCCCGGCCCTCGTACACACCCGCGACGAGGCTCCGCGCGTCGACGGCCTCACGGGCGGCGGCCCGCAGCGCCGGATCGCGGAAGGCGCCGCGCTCGGTGTTCAGGTACAGGGTGTTGGTCCGGGGCATCGGCACCTCGGTGACGAGGGCCGGGTCCAGCAGGCCGGCCTGCGAGACGGGCACCGCCTCGACGATGTCCGCCTCCCCGCTGCGCAGCGCGGCGGCCCGGGCGGTCCCGTCGGGGACGTAGCGCACGTCGATGCCCGGGGCCTTCGCCCGGCCGCCCCAGTAGCGGTCGTACCGGTCGAGAGTCGCCGACGAGGTGCCGTCGGCGCGCACGAGGACGAACGGTCCGGTGCCGGCGCCCACGGGGTTCACGCTCCTGCCCCGGTACGCCTTGGCGGCCAGGATCGACAGCTGGGGAGAGCTGAGTCGCTGCGGTACGAGGGGATCGGCGCGGGTGGTGGTCACGGTCACCGAACGGGGGCCGTCCGCCCGGACGGTGAGGTCGACGCCGTCGAGGATCCGCGGCTTCGGTGAGGCCGTCGCGGCGGCGGAGAGGGAGCGGACGACGTCCGAGGACGTGAGCGGGCTGCCGTCGTGGAAGGTGACGCCCTGGCGGAGGGTGAACGTCCAGGTCCTGCCCTGCTGCCGCCAGCCCGTCGCGAGGGAGGGGAGGGCGTCGCCGTCGGGGTCCAGGCGGACCAGGGTCTCCGCGGTGGACCACCGCGACAGCTTGAAGGCGTCGTCGGAGAGCGGGGAGAGTCCCGATCGCGGCGGCTGCATCATCGCCACCCGTATGCGCTCGCCGTCGTCCCCGGACCCAGGGCCGGCCTCGCCCCCGCCGCCTGCGAAGCAGCCGCTCAGGAGGGCCGAGGCCGTGGCGGCGGAGAGGAGGGCGGTCACGCTGCGGCGGGTTCGGCGCGGGTGGGGGGAGGGGTGAGACATGCGGATCCTCAAGGGTGCGGTGGTGAGGATCCAGACCTTAACAGAATGAAAATCGTATTCATTAAGGGGGTGGGGCGGGGCGAGGTCCGATGCGGTCAGGCGGCCCGGAGATTCCGTGCCGCGTCTTTCGAGAGGCCGACTCGGACGAGCGCGGCGGCGAGCCTCGCGTGGTCCTCCGGAGGTACGCGACGTCCGAGGCCACGCGGCGTGTGCGGAAGACCGAGGGTCCGCGCCCCTTCGCACGCCCGGTCGTCGAAGTACGGACGCAGCCACGGCCGGACCGCCTGGGCCTCGCGGCAGAAGATGTCCGCGCCGACCGGGCCGATCCGCGGCACCTCCCGGAGCAGCTCGCGCAGGGCCTCCGGGTCGCCGTCGGCCTCGTCCCGCAGGCGGCGGAGGTCGCCGTGCCAGCGTGCGAGCACCAGGCGCGCCCCGTCGCCGAGGGCGGTGGCGGTGCTCTCGTCGTACCGCACGTAGTGGGCCCTGCCCAGGGCGTCCACCCGGTCCTGCCAGTCGGAGCGGGCCATCGCCCGGGGTGTCCGGAACCCGGCCCGGGACAGCTCCCGCGCGGCCGCGACCGCCGTGTCGGCGCTGATCCGGATCGAGCAGAGCACCGTGAGCACCAGGAGCCGGTACAGCGGGGAGGGCTTGTCGCGGAGGGGGATGCCCGCCTGCTGGGCGTAGGTCCGGCCGTACGCGGAGAGCAGTCGGGAGGCCATCGTGTCGGGGGTCATCTCCCGCGTACCTCGCCTTCGTGCGTCGGAGTGCGGCGGCGTCGCTCCGTACGTCGCTCTCGGGTCTCTCCGGTCTGTCCGGTCTGTCAGGTCTCTCCGAGCGGCTGCCCGGCAACGGGGTCGTCACACGGGGGTATCGGCACCGGATCCGCGGCCGGATCCACGACGCCATCACGGCGGGCGCGCCACGGCCCGCGCATACTGGGGCCGTTCCACGCGGGAAGACGCCGCCGACTGGTTCCCGGACTGGGTCCACCGGGCGGAGTCGCCCGAGGGAGCGGCTCCGTGACGTACCTCGTCCGCGACGCGGCCGGAGGGGCCGGAGGGGCCGGAGGGGCCGGACGGCCATCCCGCCATCCGTTGGCCGTCACCTGCGAGCATCACGGCATGACCACGCCTGCCCCTCCTCCTCCGTCGTCCGACGTGCCGTGCTCGCCCGCGCCTCCCACGTCCGGCGGGTCGGCCACATCGGCCGTGTCCGTGCTGGCGGCGCTGCTCGACCGTTCGGTGCAGCGGATGGCGGAGGCCGCGGCGGACGTTCGCGTCTTCGACCGGGAGGCGGTGCGCGAGGCGGCGGACGTGTGGGACAACAACCTGTTCCCGCTCTTCTGGGCCGTGAGCGCGGCGAGCGCCGGTGAACGGGAGCGCCGGGCGTCGGCCGTACTGGAGTGGATGGCGGGTCTCGGCGAGCGGCGGCGCGCATGGATGACCGAGCAGGCCGCCATCGCCGGTCACGACGTCGGAGCGCTCCTGCCGCCGGCACCGACCGGGCCGTACACGCCGGGCCGGGACTACCTCGGGCACGTCATGGCACCGCAAGACCGGCTCACGCGAGAGAAGGCGGAGGAGTTGGCCGCCGACTACGACATGACGACCGCGACCGTGCGGCACATGCGGGTGGAGCGCGCCGGCCGTCGGCTGACCGCCTTTCTCCAGGTGGTCGCCGACCGCAGGTTCGCCGTCGTAGGGCCTGTGCCGCCCGTCGCCGTGCTGAACGTGTGGCTGGACGGCGTCACGGACGTCGACTTCGCCGCCTCCGGCGCCGGCGGAGTGACCCTGGACGCCGGACCGGGGGAGATCGGGATATCCCTGGGTGGGGGCGGCCGGCTCCGCGCGGCCGGTGGAGAGTGCCATCCGGACGACCACTCCTGGCACCTGTCGGCCGCCGGCCGACGCGCGGACGCGGTCACCCCTCCGCGCACCGGCGGGGAGGCGCGGCCGCGTCAGGCGCCGGGCGGAGACCTGGGCCCCGACGCGCACGCCGCCGCCGTGCTTCTGCACCGCGCCATGCTGGAACTCCGCTCGGTGCGCTACCCCGAGCACGCGGATCGCGTTCCCGTGCTCATGCTGTGCCGGGCGTTCTCGGGGGCGGGGACGGCGATCCTCGCCGCCGGGGCGCGGACGGACGCACGCCGCCGGGAGGCGGCGTTCCGCGACGTGATCCGACGGTGGGCCGTCCAGGGCGGTCCGCGGCTCGCCCGCGGGTTCGCCCGCGTCCTCAGGGCGGAGACGGGCCGAACGGACCTCGTCGAGGCGCCGCCGATCGCCGACCGAACGCCGCCCTCCCTGGCGGACGGCTCACCCGTCCACGGCCGTACGCCTTCGCGTGCGGTGCTCGTGATGGCCTCCTGGACGGCCGCGCACACCGACCACCGGACGGAACGCCCGGCTGCCGCGCAGCTTCAACTCGCCCTGCCGCCCCGCCCCGACGCGACCACGCCTGCGCGCTGGCGGCTTCGCACGGTCGGCTGCGCGGAGCCGGAAGCCTTCCGCCTCCGCGCCGCCGCGTTCGAGGGCGCGGGTCCGCTCGTCCAGGTGGGGGCGCCGACCGCGGCCCGCGGTCTCGACCTGCACCAGGGGGCCCTGTTCGTCGCCGCCAGGGACGGCCGGCGTGCGTCCATGGGCTGACCTCCCCGCACGCACGCATGTACGCACGCACGCTCCGCAGCACACGGACGGGTCGGCCGGTCGGGCGGGCGATGCCAGGCGCGCAGCCGTCCCGGCGTGTCCTGGCTCGTCGTCAACGCACCTCGAACGGCGGGAGGTTGGCGCTGCGAGACGCGTTCTGGAATTCTGTTCCAACTCGAGATCTCCGCACCCACACGGGGGAATCACCACACATGGGACGTGACGCACTCCGCTCAGCGCAACCGATCGACCCCGCCCCGCCCGCCGCACCCCGCGGACCGGACGACCGGCACCGAAAGGGCTGACCTCTACCGTGGAACAGCTGACGGGGGAGGACCCCGCGCACATCGGCCCGTACCGCCTGATCGCCCGCCTGGGCGCGGGCGGGATGGGCCTCGTCTACCTGGGCCGCTCCGACCTGGGGCGTACCGTCGCCGTCAAGGTCGTCCAGGCCGAACACGCCCAGCACGCGGAGTTCCGCAGACGGTTCGCCCGCGAGGTGGCCGCGGCCCGGAGGGTGGGCGGCGCCTGGACCGCCGACGTCCTGGACGCCGACACCGACGCCGCCGTGCCGTGGGTGGCGACCCAGTACATCCCCGGGCCCGACCTGACCACCGTCGTGGCCCGGGACTTCGGGCCGCTGCCCGAGCACTCGGTCCGCACCCTCGCCAACCGCCTCGCCCTCGCCCTCCAGGCCGTGCACGAGGCGGGCCTCATCCACCGCGACCTCAAACCGTCCAACGTCCTGGTCACCGTCGACGGCCCCCGCGTCATCGACTTCGGGATCGCCCGGGCGATGGACAGCCTGGCCGGCGACAGCCTGCACACCCGCACCGGCATGCTGATCGGCTCGCCCGGCTTCATGTCGCCCGAGCAGGTGCGCGGGCTCGAACTGACCCCCGCGTCCGACGTGTTCTGCCTGGGCGCGCTCCTCGTCTACGCCGCCACCGGACGGCTCCTCTTCGGCGCCACGGACACCGGCCTCAACGCCCACCTCTTCCGGATCGCCGAGGAAGAGGCGGACCTGACCGGCGTGCCGGACGCGCTCGTCGATCTCGTACGCGCCTGCCTCGACAAGGACCCGGCCAAGCGGCCCACCCCGCACGAGGTGGCCGCGCGCACGGCGACCGACCAGGCGGGAGAGTGGCTGCCGGGGGCGGTACTCGCCCAGCTCGGCCGCCGCGCCGCCCATCTGCTGGACTACGCCCCCGCCGCAGCGCCCACTCCACCCGCAGACGCCGGTGCCGCCGCGCCGCAGGACCCCCGCGTCCCACCCGCCAGAACGCCGGTGCCCGCGCCACCCGCTCAGCCCGCGTACGTCCCGACCGCCCCTGCACACTCCGCGCACTCCGGGCACTCCGGTGCCGCCGCCGGCTTCGGCGCGCCGCTTCCTCCGTCACCCGGAGCCTGGGGCGCCGCGCCCACGTCCCCGGCCCGCCTCCCGGAACCGGAGGCCCCGATGCCCCGGCGTTGGTGGGGCCTGGTCGTGCTCGCGCTGGCCCAGTCGGTCGTCGTCTTCGACGCGGTGTTCGCCAACACGGCGATGATGCACGCGGGCGCCGGCAGGGACCTGGGGCTTCCCGGCGACGGCTGGAAGGTGTCGTCCACCGTCTACCTGGACGTGATGCCCCTCGCCTACGCGCTGGCCTTCGTCGGGGTGCTGCTGTTCGGCGCCAGGATCGCGGACCTCATGGGGCGCAAGCGGATGCTGGTGATCGGCCTGGCGGGCTTCGCGGCGGCCGCCGCGCTCGGCGGACTCGCGCCGTCGTCCGGCGTCTGGATCACGGCCCGCGCCCTGCAAGGGGCCTTCGCCGCGCTGGTCTCGTCGTCCGCGGTGCCCCTGGTGTCCACCTCCTTCGCCGACCTCCAGGAACGCCGGAAGGCGTTCGGGATCTACGTCGCCATCGCGGGCGCCGGCGGCCCGGCACTCGGCCTGCTGGCGACCTGGTGGCTCCCGATGGCCCTGGACTGGCGTGCGTGTCTGTTCGCCGGAATCCCCTTCGCGGTGACCGCCGCGATCGCGGCGGCGGTCCTGGTACGCGACCGTCCGGGGAGCATCGGCCTCCGCTTCGACGGCCGGGGCGTGCTGCTGGGCGCCGCGGGAGTCGTCGGCGTCAGCGGGGCCGTACCGCACTTCACGGGGCAGGCCATCCTGCTCCCGGCCGCCGTCCTCCTGCTCACGGCCTACGTGTGGTGGCAGACGAGGACGGCCGGCGCCCTCGCCGCGCCGCCCGACACCCGCGCTCCGGCACCCGTCGGGTACGTCCTGGCGGCGGCCCTGACCAACGTCGGCGTCGTCGTCCTGCTCATGGCCACCGGACAGCTCCATTCCTAGCCGAGCGCGCAGGGGTCCGACGATCGGTTAAGGCGGTTCTCATGTGGGGCGCCTAGCGTGCGCCGCATGGACACGAAGACGACCGAGTCGGCCGAGACGATCGACAAGACCGCGACGACCGCTGCGACCGCGACGACCGCGAAGACCGCGACGACCGAAGAGACGGCAGCGGGCCCGGACAGCGAGACCACCGGGCACGCTGCCGTCGACGACGGTGCGGACCCGATCGACGAACTGCGCGATGACGAGCACGACGGCGATGACGAGGACGATGACGAGGACGCGGCCTCCGGCCGGCCGGAGGCCACCGGCGCCGGCGTCGGTGCCGCCGCCGCTGCGGTCGTGTCCGCCGCGCTCTCCGTCGTCGCCCTCACCGGCACCTGGACCGGCAAGGTCGTCGCCGAGCGCGAGACGCTCGTCGGCCAGATCAAGACCTCCGGCACCGGCACCCCCGCGCAGCAGATCAGCGAGATCTACGGCGACGCCTGGCACAGCACCGCGCTGGTCAACGGGGTCTTCGCGCTCCTCGCCGTGATCGTCGCCGTCCTCGTGCTCACCCTGCCCCGGCGCCCCGTCTGGGTCCGCGCGATCGCCGTCGCGGGCGCAGTACTCGGCGGGATCGGGCTGTTCCTGTCCGTCGGTACGTACTTCGACCTGTTCCTGAGCCTGCCGACGACCGGCTCCTGAGCCCCACCGCACGCGGCCGCTCCGAACGCCCCCTCGGACGGCCGCCCTCGCCAGTCCTTCCGGCCCCCTGGCCAGTCCTTCCGGCCGGAGGGGCATCGGGGCGGTACGTCCCCCTGGGGCCGGTCCACAGACGGGGACGTCAGCTCTCAGAGTCCGGCGGTGGCCGTCTGCGCGATGCGTGCGAGGGTGGTGCGCATGCCGGCCCGGTTGAGCGCCACGCGGCGGGCCGGGTTGGAACCGGCGAAGACCGTTCCGAGGAGTTCGGCGGCGCGGGCGCGGACCCCCTCGGTCCGCAGGTCCTGCCAGAACTCGGTGACCCGTGTGCCCGAGCCCTCCGGCTCGAACCGGTAGCCCCAGCGCGCGATCGGCAGCCCGAAGGCGCTGATGTCGAAGACGAACTCGCTGTCCGGGCGGGCCTGGGTCACGCGCCCGACGGTCGGCCAGAGGAACGGCCCGCGCCGGTTGAACCCGACGAACCGGGAACCCGTACGCGCCGGAGGCCGCAGCACCCACACGGACCGGCACTCCGGGCTCCAGCGCCCCATGTTCCGGAGGTCCGACACCAACCCGTAGACGACCGCGGGCGGTGCGTCGACCACCACGCTCTCCTCCAGGCTCCACTGCCGGTCCATGGCCCGCTCCCTCTGTACCGTGCGACACCGTCGCCGACTTCCTACTCGCCGGTACGGTAATGGGTGCGGCGGCCGCCTGTCTCCGGATCTTCGCCGACCGGACCCTGTGCGAGAGCTTCCGTCGACGAAGAGGGGATTCACATGACCGAGGCCTGCGTCATTCTCGACATCGGTGGCGTGCTGGAGTTCACGCCGGACACGGGATGGGTGCAATGCTGGGAGGAGCGGCTGGAGTTGCCGCGCGGCACGGTCCACGCGCGGATGCACGACATATGGCGGGCGGGGAGCCTCGGGAGTGTCAGCGAGAAGGACGTGCACGAGCAAGTGGCGGTCCGATTGGGGCTCGACGCCCCGCAGGTCGACGCCTTCATGGCCGACCTCTGGGCGGAGTACCTGGGGACACCGAACGAGGAGCTCATCGACTACCTTCGCGGGCTGCGCGGAAGGTGCAGGCTGGGCATCCTGAGCAACAGCTTCGTCGGCGCCCGGGAGCGGGAGACGACGCTGTACCGCTTCGACGAGTTGGTGGAACAGATCGTCTACTCGCACGAGATCGGCATCGAGAAGCCCGACCCCCGTGCCTTCGACGCCGCGTGCGCCGCCATGGGCGCGCGGGCGGAGGACTGCCTGTTCGTCGACGATGTCGCGGTCAACGTCGAGGCGGCGCGGGCGACGGGCATGCAGGCGCATCTGTACGAGGACAACGCCCGGACCATCACGCGCATCGCGGCCCACCTCGACGCCGGCACCTTCCCCCCGGCCGAGCCGGATGCCTCACGCCGACCCTGATCCGGACGGGTCCTGCCGAGGAGGCCCTGGCCGGTCTCGGTCACGTCGCTGGGGCCCGGCGCAGCGGCACGGTAGCCTCGCGCGATGCGAGGCACCTCGGTGGCGCGGTTCGACGGCGAGCCGACCGACGACCACCACCTGATCCACGCGGACTGGCACGCGAGCATCCGCCGGCAGGGGCAGGCTCTGGACGCCCCGATCGGCCAGGAACACGCGGCCGTGCCCGGCTGCTCCTGCGGCATCGGCACGCAGGCGATCGGCGTGGCCCTGCGCGGCGTCGACCCGCGTACCGCCGCCGGCGGCATGCGTCGACTCCTGACCAGCGCACGCCCCTACGACGACCTGCTCCGCGACCGGCCGACGTCGACGCCTCCCCAGGTCCACGTGACGGCCGACCGCGCCGGCACCCCGGAAGACGGGGAGTTCCGCGTCCGGGCCCGCCGGACCACCTCCTGGGTGCTCGGCCACGACCGGCTGTCCGGCCTCGCGACCGAGGCCGGGCTCGCGGACATCAGGTCCCGCGCCGGCGAGTAGAGAGACGAGGACCGCGTGATGAGTACGTTCGTGTTGATCCATGGTGCGGGTGATGGCGGGTGGTACTGGCACCTCGTCGAGGAGGAGCTCAGGGCGCGTGGTCATGGGGTGGTGGCGGTGGACCTTCCGGGCGGGGACGAGTCGCTGACGCTCGACGACTACGCCGACGCCGTGGTCGAGGCGGTGGGTGACCGGCCCGGCCGCCTCGTGGTCGTGGGGCAGTCGTTCGGGGCGTTCACCGCGCCCCTGGTCGCCGTACGCCGCCCGGTCGACGAGCTGGTGCTCGTCGCGGGGATGGTGCCCAGGCCGGGCGAGTCACCGGACGACTGGTGGAGCGACACCGGATTCGCCGACGCCGTGAGACGCCAGGCGGCCCGGGACGGGGGCCTCACCGGGAGCGACGATCCGTACGTCACCTACTACCACGACGTGCCCCGTGCGCTCGCCGAGGAGGCGCTGGGGAGGGAGCGTCCGCATCCGTCGGTGGCCGCCTCGGCCCAGCCGTGGCCACTCGACGCCTGGCCGGACGTGCCGACCACGTTCGTGTTGTGCACCGAGGACCGCCTCTTCCCTCCCGACTTCCTGCGTGGAGTGGTGCGGGAGCGTCTCGGGCTGGTCCCTCGGGAGATCGCCGCGAGCCATTGCGTCGCGCTCAGCCGCCCGGTGGAGCTGGCCGACATCCTGACCGGCGAAGCCCCCGACTGACGGGCGTCAGTGAGGGCGCCGACCCGCCAGGTGGTCCTGGAGCTCATGGTGACGGAACCGGTAGGCGGCCCCCGCCGTGCGGCGGCCGGCTGTGTGCGGCCCGCACCGAACACGTTCACCATCTGCCGGACCAGCCATTCCTCCAGGTCCTGACCGGTCCACGAGGAGGCCGCCACCGGTGATCAGCATGCGCGGGGGCGAGAGCCGGCCGTACAGCGCGGTCAGTTCGCTCAGCCGGCCCTGCTCAGTGGACTTGGGAATCACCGCACAGGTCCGCGCCGTCGCGCCCGCGACGCCCCGAACGGAGGGAATCCCCACGTTGCCCATCCCCGCCGCGCCGCCCCGCACGTACAGTGGCGAGACCACGTCCCTCCTGGAGGTGCCGATGAGCGCGAAGCCCGACCACGGCCTCGACACACCCCGCGCACCCGCGCCCGGCGCGCCGGCCGAGCTCCTCGCGCGGCTCCGTTCCAGCGACCGCGCGGAGCGGTGGGCACCCGCCTTCGAGCGGGAGTGGACGGCCGCGTTGGAGGAGTCCCGTCGGACCTTCTCCCTCGCCGGGCTGTACCGGGTCGTGCAGGACTGGCAGGGGCGTCTTGCCCACGCCTCGGCGGTCGACGCGTTCATCACCTCCGGTTACGACGACAGCGACGCCGTCGACATGGCGGAAGTGAGGGGAAGGCGGCGGTGACCGGCGGCCCGTACGCGGTTCGTCTCACCTCGGTGGCGGCGAAGGTGCTCGACACCCTGCCCGGTCGGGTCGAGGACACGGTGTGGGACGTCCTGGACGCCGCCGCGGCCGATCCGTGGGGCTTCCGCCAGTGGAACGCCGACGACCCCGAGGGTGACGACATCCGCTACGCCTCCGTGGGCCGGACGTCCCTCACCTACTGGGTGAACAGGCCCCTGCGACATCTGACCGTCCTCAGCGTCGTCTGGCTCGGCTAGGCACTCCGGCGGAGCGGCCGACGCCCGGGTGGGGCGCTGTCAGGGGGCGGGCCGCCACTCGTACGTGCGGGTGCCGGGGAGGTGGGTGCACAGGAGGGCGTAGCCTTCCGGGCTGAATCCGACGGCGAGGGCCTCGTCCGCCCCGCACGGCGTGAACGGCGTCGGGCCGTCGGGGTCCGGGAGGCCCCGGGCGGCGTCGCTGGGGATCGGGGTCGGTGGGGGAGGGGAGTTCCCGGTGTCGTGGTCGTGCCCTGCCGTCAAGGTCGGGGCCAGCGCCAGGGCCAGGGCGGCGGCCACGGCGAGTGCCGTGGCTCCGGCCGCCGCCACGACCGCCCGCCGGGCGAGCGGGCTGTGCCGGGCCGCGTTCGCCGTCGTGGCGCCCGGTGCGGTGACGGGCCGGACGGGGACGCCGAGGACGAGGTCCGGTGCGTCGTCCGGGAACTGGTCGGGGATGGTGAAGGCTTCGCCCGCCCACGTCACCGGCCAGCGTTCCGGGCCCAGCTCGCGCCTCGCCCGCGCGAGGGCGTCGCGGGCCGCCGCCGCCGTCGGGCGGGCCTCCGGGCGGGTGGCGGTCATCGCGGTGACGAGCGCGGGAGGGGCGCCCAGCTCGCGGAGGACCAGGCCCGCCGCGTACACGTCCTGCGCGGGTGAACTCGCCCCGCCCGCGAGGACTTCCGGTGCCAGGTAGGCGGCCGTGCCCGTCACGAAGCCGGGGGAGGTGAGGTGGACGTGCGGGAGGACGCGGGCGACGCCGAAGTCGCCCAGGTAGGCGTGCGGGCGGCCCTCGCCCGTCGCGGCGAGCAGGACGTTCGACGGCTTCACGTCGCGGTGCACGAGACCGGAGGCGTGTACGGCCGTCAACGCGTCGAGGAGTTGCTCCGCGATCAACAGGGCTACTGTGGGCGGGAGTTCGCCGTAGTCCGCGAGGAGGCTCGCCACGGTTCCGCCCCGGACGAGCGGGAGCACCAGCCACGCCTCGTCCGCGCGGACGAACCAGTCGAGCGGGCTGAGCACATGCGGGTGCCCCACCCGGACCGACAGCTCGCAGACCAGCCTGAGCAGCGACTCGACCCCGGCGCCCCCCGACACCTTCACGGCCACGTCCCCGGCCCCCGGACCCCCGGCGGCCCGTGTGTCGACCGCCCGCCAGACCGTCCCCTGCGCGCCGCGCGCGATCGGCGCGACGAGCCGGTACCGGTCGGCGAGCATCCCCCCTGGCTCCATGCGCCGCAGCGTACTCCGGCGCGGGAGGCGGATGTTCAGGAGGAGACCGTGACCACCAGCGTCGTGCCGGTGGCGACGACCGAGACGGCGTCCGTGCCCTTGGTGGCGGTCACCGTGCCGGCGACCTCCATGACGGTGTAACCCTGGCCCTCCAGGGCCTTGCGGTACGCGTCCACGGCAGAGGGCTGGTCGTAGGTGGTGTAGGTCAGGACGTACGCGCCCTTCCCGCCGGTGACCGAGGTGAGCCGGCCGTCCGGCAGGGGCAGCCCCTGCGGCAGGTCCTGCGGGAGCGACGTGCCTCCGGCGGGGGCGTCCGATGCCGTCGCCGAGGGATCCGAGGCGGTCGGGTCCTCGGGCGCGGAGGTGGTCGGGGGCTTGGCCGAGGGGGCGGCGTCGTCCTTGGCGTCGGAGCCGCCTCCGCAGGCGGTGAGCCCGAGACCCAGGACGAGAGTCGCGGCGAGGACCGAAGAGGTGCGCTTCCAGGGCATGGTGACGACCAATCAGCTAGAGGTGTCCTTCGCCCGAGAGATTGACACATGAAAACTCCCTTTGACAAGTGTCAATCCCTGCTCCTAGCGTGTCGGGATGGACCAGACCACGACAGCACGCAATCTGGAACTCCAGCGTCAGTGGTACGGCGCCCCTCTCGGGGAGCTCTGCCGGGACCTGTGCGCCCTGTTCGGAGTGACCCAGTCCGGTCTCGCCGAGGTCCTCGGGATCTCGCCCGCCATGCTCAGCCTCGTGATGCGCGGCCAGCGCGCCCGCATCGCCAACCCCGACGCCGCGGCCCGGCTCTCCGCCGCGCTCCACCTCGCCCACGAGGTCCGCGCCGGCTCCGTACCCCCCGACGCCGTGGCGGGGCGGCTCGCGGAGGTGCGGTCCAGCCGTACCCCCGGACAGGACTCCCTCGGCGCCGCCGTCGTGTCGGCGGCCCCGCCCGCCGAGACGGCCACCGGGCCGGGTCCGGAAGCCGACCTCCGGTTCGTCCGGAGGCTGCGCGAACTCCTCACCGCGGCCTCGGGCGCGGTCGACCTCCTGGACGCCGCCGACCTGGTCGCGGCCCGCCACCCCGGACTCGCCGAGATCCTGCGCACGTGCGGAGCGGGCCGTACGGACGACGCGGTGGCCCTGGTGCGCCGGCTGACGGGCTGACGGGCCGGCGGTACGCCGATCGATCCGTCGCACCGGAGCCCTCGGCGGCACGCGCAGGGCCCCCAGCACCGGGGACGAGGCTGGGGGCCCGAATCGCGGGGGTGGAGGTCAGTCCCCGGACGCCTTGGTCTTGGCGGTGGCGGCAGCGGAAGCCGCGGCCTTGGCGGTGGCCGCCGTCGGCGGCTTGAGCTGGACCCAGCCGGCCTTGCTCGGGGCGCCCTCCTCGTTCAGGAGGAAGAGCATGTAGTGGCCGGGCGGGGCGGCGGCCGCGTTCGGCGGGGCCTGGAGCTCCAGGAAGTTGCCGCCGCGGCTCTTGATGCGCAGTTCGAGGTGGCGCTGGCTGGTGTTGACCGAGTGCGTCGCGGTGGTCGGGGCGAGCAGCACGGCGCGGGTGACGTCGCCCGGCGTACTGGTGCTCACCGTGATCTTCTCGTTGTAGCCGACGGTGGGGTTGAAGACCAGACCGAGCTGGGGGCGGCTGCCCTGGTGGAGGTAGGCCGGCTCGTAGATCTCGATGCTTCCGTTGTTGTTGTCGGTGATGTCGGGGTCGTTGGCGAGCTGCTGGAGCTCGTCGCCGGTGATCATGACGCGGCCGTCCGGGAGGACCACGGCGTTGGAGTGGTAACCGCGCGGGAGCCGCTGCACGGGGCCGAGCTTCCAGTCGCCGTTCTCGTCGCGCAGTTCGACCTGGCGGTACTTGAGGTCGGCGTTGGGGTTGTACGGTCCGTTGCCGTAGTCGCGGATGTCGAAGGCGCCGTTGACGGTGAGCAGGTTGCCGTTGGGCAGGAGGAGGGTGTCGTCCTGGGTGCGGCCGAAGGCGCGGGGCTTCTCGGTGTTCCACTTGCCGCCGGCCAGGCGGTAGGTGTGGGGGTCGTTGCGGTCGCCGCCCAGGACCAGGACCGAGTCGGGGCCCCGGAAGCCGGCCGGGAGGGGGACCGCGGAGCCGTAGTTGCGCCGCCATTCCCCGCCGTCGGGGCCGGGCATGTTCTTGTTGACGTCCGGACGGTTCGGCAGGTCGGACCTGGTGTCGGTGGCGGTGTCGAAGGTCCACTGCTGGTCCACGGAGCGGCCGAGACCGTAGATCTTGCCGTCCCGCAGGGAGAACAGGTGGGGGTAGTCCCACTTGAACGGGGCCTCGGTCTTGAGCTTGTCCACCGGCCAGCCATTCGGCTTGACCGACTTGTCGAAGGGCACGGCCTGGTTCGCGGCGGGGAAGCGCTCGACCACCGGGGTGGGGGTGCCCCAGCCGAGCTCCGACTGCCCGGACATGATGACCTGACGCCCGTCCGCGCCGGTGACGACGCTGGGGTACCACCGGCCGACGGACATGTCCTTGTTCAGGTACCACTCCTCCGCCCAGGGGTCGAAGACCAGCGACAGCTTGGCGCCGGAGCCGCCGTTGCCGCCGAGGTTGCCGCCGAAGACCCCGAGCATGCCGTTGGGCAGGAAGGAGTGGCCGGCGCAGAAGAACGGGGCGGGGCGGGGCTCGTTCTTGCCGTCGGGCATGTTGACGACCGGCGGCTTCTTCTCGGTGAACGCGTCGGCGCCGGTCCCCTTGGCGGGGTCCCAGATCCAGGCGCGGCCGGCGTTCGGCTTGCCGATCGTGTCGGTGGGGGCCGGTTCCTTCTGCGGGTTGACCTCGATCCGCTCGAAGGAGAACAGCAGGACCTTGCCGGTGGGCAGCAGCGCGATGTGGGCCGCGAAGTCCGGGGACTGGAAGTACTCGCGGAAGCGGCCGAACTCCGAGGCGTCGAAGGAGGCGTTGGCCTTCTCCTGCGAGGCGGTCAGGGCGCCGAGCCGCGCCGTCCGGGTCGTCTGCGGGTACTCGCCCACGTCGGCCATCGCCTTGCGGGTGCGGGCGTGATCCTCGGCGTGCTCCTCGCCGAGCGTCGCGGCCTCGGCCGGGTCGACGGCCACGGGGGCCTTCGCCGCACGGGAGGCGGGGGCGTACGGGAACGCGTCGCCGTGGTCCGCCTCTCCGTGACCGGCGTGGGCGACGGGTCCGGCCGACATCACGGCCATGGAGGCGGCCATGGCGGTGGCCACGCAGAGGGAGATCGCCGTGGCCAGTCCGCGGCGGGCGGACGGCGGTGGGTTTCCGGGGGGCATGGGGCTCCTTGTCGGGTGGGGACGGCGCGGCGGTTCCGGCGACGGGGACTCGTCGGGGAACGCCGGTGACAGGACTGCCGCGTGTTCACGGACAGTGACGCGACTCAGTGTTCCGGCGCGTCGACGGGCTGTCGCCCTGGCCGACGCAGGTGGGTGATCCGAGCGCCGAAAGCGCCCCGATGCGCCCCGTGCGCCCCCTGACCAGCCCGTTTGTCGGCGGTGAACGAGTGAAGGGTGCGATCGGCGTCCCCTCGGCCTCCAGGGGTCGCATACGTTGCAGATCACTCTGCGCAACGACGGCGTGGAGGTGTCGATCTTCTGGAGGGACCATGGCGGACGATCTCAGGCTGCGCGAGAGCGACGACATCCAGGGCGATGTGCTCGCCGGATTCAAGAAGGACCAGATGACCCTGCTCTTCCTCAAATTCGAGGATCCGGCGAGGGCGCGCGCCTGGGTCAAGGCGCTGGAACCGCAGATCTCCACGACGCGGCAGGTGGCGACCTTCAACGCCGCGTTCAGCATGGCGCGGAAGGCGTCGGCGGGCGACGATCCGAAGGCGCTGCGGGCCACGTGGATGAACGTGAGCTTCACCTACGAGGGGCTGCGCGAGCTGACCGGGAAGGACCCGCTGCCGTCCGTCGCGGCCGGCAGCGGCCTGGAGGCCTTCAAGCAGGGCTCGGACAAGCGGGCCCTGGGCGACACCGGCGACAGCTCGCCCGAGATGTGGCTCTTCGGCAACGGCAAGGGAGAGTCCGTCCACGCCGTCCTCACCGTCGCCTCCGACACGCTCCAGGACCTCCAGACGGCGGTCCGGCAGCAGCGCGAGGCCTGCGCCGGGGCGAAGATCGTGATCGTCTTCCAGCAGGACGCCGCCACCCTCCCCGGCACCCGCAGGGGCAAGGAGCACTTCGGCTTCAAGGACGGCGTCAGCGAGCCCGGCGTGATCGGCTTCGACGAACCGGACCCGGTCAAGCCCGAGTACGTCAAGGGCCACCACGGTACCCGGCTGATCCCGCCCGGCGAATTCGTCGTCGGTCTCGACCGGGTCGACGGCGAGCCGCGCGAGACCCCCGAGTGGACCGACAACGGCACCTTCCAGGTGGTGCGCCGGCTCGGCCAGGACGTCCCGGGCTTCTGGTCGCAGGTGGCCGGGCAGTTGAAGGTGCTCAAGAACGCGAAGGTGGTGCCGCCCGAGGCCACGTCCGAATGGCTGGCCGCCCGCCTCGTCGGCCGGTGGCGCTCTGGCACCCCCGTCGCCACCTGCCCCAACGCCGACCGCCCCTCCAACGCGCTGGCCGGCGAGGACAACGACTTCGGCTACCGCGACGACCCCGAGGGCTTCCGCACCCCGCTCTTCTCGCACCTGCGCAAGACCAACCCCCGCGACGGCCTCCAGGAACGGCCGGGGGACCGGCCGTTCGACGAGAACCCGGTCATGGACCGCCGTCGGATCATCCGCCGCGGCGCCCCCTACGGCGCGCCCTTCGACCCCGCCTCGGAGGGGCCCGGCGGACCCGACGAGAAGCGCGGCCTGCTCTTCGTCTGCTACCAGTCGGACCTCGTCCAGCAGTTCGAGTTCATCCAGAAGGCATGGATCGACAGCCCGAACTTCCCGCCGAACCGGACCGAGAAGCCGGGGCCCGACGGAATGGTCGGCGCCGCCGGCACGCTCAGCTTCGAGACGCCGGGGAAGACCACAAAGTTGACGCTCAGTCAATTCGTGGTCACCGAAGGGTCCGTGTACGCCTTCGTGCCGTCCCTTCGACTGCTACGGCTCCTGGGCGACGGCCGGCTCACCGACAAGCCGCCCGCCGTCGTCCGCACGACCGACGCCTTCCTGCCCATCCCCGACCTCCAGCGGGCCGGCGGCAAGAGCTGGTACTGGGCGTACGGGACGGGCGGCGACGGCACCCCCGTCTGCCGGACCCTCTCCATCGCCGACGGCGACGACCACACGGACGTCCGGGAACGCCCGGATCGGCCCCTGACCACCTGGCCCTGCTACGCCGGGGTGACGAAGGTCGACGCGATCCTGCCCGTCCCGGACGAGCAGCGGGTCGACGGCCGCAGCCGCTTCTGGCTGTTCCACACGGTCGAGGGCCGGCAGGTCTACCGGCTGATCTCGATCGCCGACGGCGCCGAGAGCGGGCTCCCGCCCGAGCAGGCCGCCCGGATCGACCGCGCGGACCGCTCCCTCTCCGCGTGGGTCTCGCTCAACGGCGTGGAGCAGGTCGACGCCTTCCTGCCGGTCCCCGACATGCAGCGGACCGGCGGCAAGAGCTACTACTGGGTGTTCCACACCCTGATGGGCGCCCAGGTCTACCGCCTCATCTCGGTCGCCGACGGCCGGGGACACCAGGACGCCGTCGAGCGCGGCGACCGCGGGCTGGACCTGTGGCGCTCGCTGACCGGGATCACCCGGGTCGACGAGTTCCTGGCCGTCCCCGACATGCAGCGGATCAACGGCCTGAGCCTCTTCTGGGTCTTCCACCAGGACAAGTACCGGATCATCGTGATCCGCGACGGCCGCGGCCACGAGGACCAGATCACGGTCGAGGACCGCCCCCTGACCATGTGGACGTCCCTGACCGGCTGACGGACCGACGGGCCGACCGGTCCCCACCGCCACGGCCGGCGGCGGTGGGTACCGGTCGGTCAGGAATCCCGTTGCCCGGACGACGGCAGGAGCTGGGGGATGCCGTCCACGATCGGGTAGCGGAGCCGCAGCCGGGGGTTATGGAGCGCGTCCCGGTCGGCCGTCAGCGTGAGCGGGCCCTTGTCGAGAGGGCAGGCCAGGATACGGAGCAGCGTGGCGTCGAACGCCGGGGGAGGGGTGGACGGAGCGGGAGGAGTGGACGGAGGAGGAGGCGTGGGCGTCGTGGGAGAGAGGGGAGACATGGGGGTCCTCGCTGTCGGGTGAGTGACGGCGCCGCCCTCGGCGGCGCCGGTCGGGCGACGGGGGAGCCGGCGCCGGGTCGGGCGGCGGGTCGTGGCGGGGCAGCAGGAGCAGGACGGCCAGGGCCAGGGCCGTGCCCGCGGTGCGCAGGCACAGCAGGAGCGGATCGTCCGGTAGCCGTTCGCCGAAGGCCAGCGTCCCCACCACGGCGGTGTACAGGCACGTCACCGTGGTGCACACGGGCACGATCAAGGTGGCACGGCAACGCTGGAGCGCCGTCTGGGACATGACGAGCCCGGCGCCGGCGGTGAACAGGAGCAGGTACGGGTACGGCGAACCGAGCAGCGCCTTCGCCGCCTCGGGCACGCCCGCGGCGGCGAGCCGCCCCGAGACGCCCTTGATGGCGAGCGAACTGACGCCGTACAGGAGGCCGACGGCGACGCCGTACCCGATGCCGTTCGTCGGCACGCGGTGGCGGCGGCGCGCCCGCCGCTCCACCTGGCCGTACAGGGCCACGCCGGCCGCGAGCGTCGGCACGGACACCAGGAGCGCCACGGACCAGGGCGCGTCCCCGCTCGCGACCTCGTCGTCCTCGCGGACCGACGCCACGACCATCAGCAGGGCCACCAGCACCACGCCGACCGCCTGGCGCTCGCGGCCCGAGGGACGCTCGCCCAGCACCGAGGACGACAGCAGGAGCAGCAGCACGAGCCCGGAGACGAAGATTCCCTGGGCCGCGGCGATCGGCAGCGCCCGGTACACGAACAGCTGGGCGGCGAACCCGGCGGCGAGCGCCAGCGCGCCCGCCGTCCACAGAGGGCTGGTGAGCAGCGCGGCGACGGCGCGCACCGGCCGCCCCGCCGAGAGGGCGGGCAGCGCCCCGAGCGCCCGCTTCTCCAGGACGAAGCCGACGCTGTACAGCACGTTGGCCGTCAGCGCCGCCGCCACTCCCCACCACACGGCGTCACCTCCGCCGGGCGTGCGCCAGCAGGATGGACGCCGCGGACGGCACCGCGCACGCCGCCCGGTCGACCAGGCGCAGCCCGCGCGGGACGCCGTGGAACGGCGCACCGGAGATCCGGACGTCCTCGAACCCGGCCGACCTCAGGAACGAGCGGAGCGCCCCCGCCGTGAACAGCCTCAGGTGACCGACCACTTCGGTGCCGGGCCGCCCGTGGATGCCGCGCAGACTCACCTCCGAGAACACCGGCTGCCGGCCGGCCAGCAGGAACGCCCGGTTGTACCAGGCGGCGAGGTTGGGGGTGGAGAGCATCAGATGGCCGCCCGGGCGCAGCACGCGCCGCAGCTCGTCGAGGGCGCCGTCCGGGTCGACCAGGTGCTCGACGACCTCGCTGAACAGCACCGCGTCCGCGCAGCCGTCGGCGAACGGCAGCCTCCCGTCGTCCAGTTCGCCCCGGACGACGGCGCTCATCCGCGGCCGGGCACGGCGCAGCGCGTCCTGCGACCAGTCCACGCCGACGATCCGGTGCCCGGCGAGGACCGGGCCCGCCGTCGCCGCCGCGGTGCCGTCGCCGCAGCCGACGTCGAGCACCAGCGCCCCGGGCCGGGCGAGCGCCCGGGCCAGGAGCCGCGCCTGACGCAGGCTGCGGGCGTCGCCGGACGCGACGGGCACGGCCGGGTTCTCGTAGAAGTCGCGCAGCCCGGCCGAGGGGGCGGAGCCGGGGGCGTCAGCGTGGGCCCGCGTGCCCTGTCCCACCCCGCCGTCGGCCGTGGCGGTGTCCACCGGGGCCGTCGCCGCCCTCGCACCGCCGGTCGTCGCGGCCTCGCCCCGGTCCGGGTTCACAGTGCCTCCGCATCGGTCGCCGCCAGCCGGTCGGCGAAGGTCTCGGTGATCCGGCGGCCGTCCTCGTCCCCCAGGAGGGTCCGGGACCACCGCACCACCAGGTGCAGCCGGCCGCCCGTCGAGGCGGTCGTGAAGGTCAGGCCGCGTGGCATGGCGGCCGGCGCCGACACCCACACGGCGGAGGCCCGGCCCGCGTCGCCGAAGTCCATCGGATAGGGGATCCTGCCGAGGTTGCTGAGCAGCGTGGTGGAGATCCACGGGGTCCCCAGCCGGCGTGCGCCCCGGGCCAGGACCGCGCGGGCGGCGACCGGAAGGACCGGGGAGGTGAGCAGTTCGGCGGTACGCCCCAGGGGCGGCCGGTCCAGGGCCTTGAGCGCGCGGGTGCGTCCGGCCGTGGCCCGGAGCAGGGCGCCGACGTCGGTGCCCGGCCGGACCTCCGCCGGGTCGTAGGCGACCTCGACGAGCCGGGTGCCGTTGCCGATCGGCATCTCGGGCCCCCGGCCTCGGTCGTCGACGGGCATGGTGAGGCGCAGGGGGCGTTCGGGCGCCCCCTGGCGGCGGTTCCAGTCGGCGACGGTCAGTGCCGTGGCGACCATCAGCTGGTCGTTCACGGTGTGCGCGGCGCCGGACGGGCGGCGTGGCACCGGCAGTTCGGTGACCAGCAGGGAGTTGCCGGGAGCCGGGCCGGGGCTTCCGGCCGCGACACGGGCGACCGCGGCCCCCCGGCCCCCGGGCCGGGGCGGCGCTCCGGCCGGGGGACGGGTCGGCGGGGCGGCCGGCGGGGAGGTCCGGCCGCCGTAGAGCTCGGCGGCCGTCGCGACGATCCGCAGACCGGCGGGCCCGTCGAGTGCCGTGTGGTGCAGCGCGAGCAGCAGCACGCAGCCCTCCGCGTCCGGTTCCTCGACGACCTCCAGACGCAGCGGCGGAGGGTCCGCCAGCGACGGGGGCTCGGCGAGGGCCCGGAGCCGGGCCCGGGCGAGCGCGCCGGGCTCGCACGGCGGGAAGACCACCACGTCCGGGCGGGCCCGGTCGGTCAGCTCCCACTCGTAGCGCCGGGCGAACGGCCCACGCCGCCGCTCCCGCATCAGCACCCGGGGGTGCAGGGAAAGCGCCTGGTCGAACGCCGCGCACAGCCGGTCCCGCGCCACGCGGCCCGGCAGATGCAGCTCGATGTGCACCGTGTTCGGCTCGCGGGCGTCGGCGCAGTGCCGGGCGATCTCGTCCGCGACGGTGAACGGCACCCGTGGGAGCGGCTCCGGTACGGGCGGGCCCGCGGCGCGCGTCCGCCGGTCGGTGGCCATCAGTCCTTCTCCTCTCCGGGACGGGCCCCCGGTCCGTACGACCCGGGGCGTGGACCGGCCGACCCGGCGCGGTGGGCGCCGGTCCCGGAGTCGTACCCCCGGCGTACCGTCACGAGCGCGGCGAACAGGGCGGTCAGCGCGAGGAGTTGGGCCGTCGCCCCGTACGCTCCCTCGTCCAGGACGGCCGCGCCACCGGTCAGGGCGGCCACCCCCGCGCCCGTCATCGCCGCGAAGGCGAGCGGCGCGAGCAGGGCCGGACGGAGCCAGGCGACCACCGCGAGCACGGGGACGAGCGCCGCCACCGGTCCCGCGATCACCACCCCGACGAGGGTCAGGACCACGGTGCCGAGCAGCAGCCCGGGCGCGGGCGGCTCGGGCGCGGCGCCGAGAGCACCCTCGGTTCCGCTCCCGCGCCTGGTCCCGCCGCCGGGGCCGTCGCCGCCGGCCGTCCGGCGCCGGGCGCGGAACAGCGCGAGCCCGGCGAGCACCAGCAGCGACACCGCGGCGACGGTCAGACCGGCGGAGTACAGGCGGGACGGCTCGTACACCAGCGTCACGGTCCCGCCCGCGCCGGCCGGGACCAGCCACGCCTGCTGCCAGCCGTCGACGCGCAGGGGGTCGAGCTCCCGTCCGCCGAGCACGGCCGTCCAGCCCGCGTTGTGGTTCTCGTGGAGCTGGAGGTACGAGGCCTCGCCCGCGCCGACCCGCACCGTGCGCCGGTCGCCGCCGCCCGAGACGGCCTCCACCTCGCGCGGCGCGGGCGCGGCGGCCCGAGGCGTACCGCTCGTCAGGTCCACGCGGGTGACCGCGAGGGGGCCGGTGTCCCCGGCCTCGACGGTGTGGGTGCTGCGGGCGAGCGAGATCCCGCCGCCGTCGGTGCAGAGGGAGACGGCGATCGGACGCCGCTCGGTGAGGTCCCGGATCCGGCCCTCGGCGCGCGTCTCCAGGAACCGGCCGTCGACGGAGACGACCGGGCCCTTCCCGCAGGGCAGGGTGAACCGCCGTGCGGGGTCGGGCTGCGGCGCCCGGTACTTCTCCAGGGCCGGGATGTGCAGCTCGCTCAGCCCCACCGGCAGCTGCAGCTGCCGGTCCGCGACCGGATGGTGCAGGGTCAGCGGCGCGGCCCTGGAGATGGTGATGTCCATCCGGTCGGTGGTGATGGCGGCGAACCGCGCCACCCCGTTGTCGTCCACGGACGCGATGGCGGCGCCGTCCGGCGAGCTGATCCGCAGCTGCTCGGGGCGGGTCGCGAGGCCGCCGGACGCGGCGAGCACGATCTCGCCGACCGCGGTCTTCTCCGGCCAGGACAGCCGGAGCACGGGCCGGTCGCCGGCCACCCACGCCGTGGTCAGGTCACCGTCGGTGAGGTTGCGCGGGCTCAGGTTCGTGCCGAGCCGCGCGGTCGAGTCCGCGCTCACGACGATCTGCTCCCGCCGCCCGGTGAGCGCGAACAGCAGGTCGTCGAGTTCCTTGCCCGGTACGGGCAGGGCGGTGGCCCGCACGGTGTAGTCGCCGGACCTGGCGGCGGTGAACTGCCGGTGCAGCCCCACCTCGGCGGGCACGGCGGACAGGCCGCCGGGGTCGCTGCCGCGGTTCAGCGTGTACGTCACCGGCCCGTCGACGTCCGGCGGCGCGTCGGCCGGCAGCCGCAGCATCCGGGTCACCTGCACGCCCGGCACCGAGACCTCGGCGAAACCGGCGCCGGTGAGCCCGGGACGGCCCTGCTGGGCGTCGAGGATCGTCAGCTTCAGCCAGGTCGCCTCGCCCTGCGGCGCGGCGACGCGCTGGGTGCCGCCGTCGGGCCTCAGCGGGACGACCGCGCTGCCGCGATCGGTCTCGACCTTCACCAGCGTGGGCGCGGCACGCACCTCGCCGCTGGGCAGCGGGGTCAGGTCCAGCGTCGCGGGGATCGTGACCGGGGTGTCGAAGGCGATCCGCAGCCATTCGCCCCGGGGCGCCCCGGGGGAACCCTCGGCCCAGGCGGTGTCCGGGTTTCCGTCGAAGGCGTTGACGGGGTCGTACTGGGGCAGGTGGAAGAGCCAGTTGCCGATCGAGGACGCGGTCACGGACCGCGCGCCGCGCAGGACGGCGGTGGTCTGGCGGGCGGCGTCGGACGTGGGCAGGATCTGGCGCGGCTCCGCGCCCGGGTCCTGCTCCGCTTCGGGAGCGTTGCGCTCTTCGGCGGTGTAGGTGTGGGACGTTCCGGCGTTCACGAGACCGAACCGGGTGTCCGCCCGGCGCAGCCCGTCGCCGGCCGCGTACAGCGACGGCGCGTCCACCCCCGGGTGGGCGTCACCGGCCAGGACCGTCGGCCGGCCGGTCACGGCGCCCGACGCCGACAGGGGAAGCAGCGACTCGGGCCCGCCGCTGACCACGGCCGTGTCCGCCGCCGGCGACATCCGCACCGGTCCCGGACGCGGGGTGCCGGCCGGCGGAGCGTATATCTCGACCGCACGCTGACGCGGGTACAGCCCCTCGACCTGCAACGGCGTGCCGTCCGGGATGCGGCCGTCGGTCAGCAGCGGACCGAAGCCGGTCACCCGGCGATAGCCGGACGCCTCCAGGCTCCGCTTCACCGTCGCCGTGGGCACGTGCCCGACCTGGTCCGGGTCGAGGTCGTTGCGGACGACCACGTGGTAGAGCCCCGCCCGCGCGAGGTACGCCGCGAGGCCGGGGACCTCGCCGCCGGACGCCAGCGCCTGCTCCACGGCGTCCAGGACGCGCCGGTTGCCGGGCGTGCCGAAGGGCACGTAGTCGCGCTGCGCCCAGGGGGACCGGGCCAGCACGTCCAGGGGCTGGTCGATCGGCGACCCCCAGGTGTAGATGCCGTGGGCGGTCGCCGGCACGACGAGGGCACGGTCCTCGGGGGCGTGCTCCGCCAGCCAGTCCGCGGTCGCCTCCCAGTGCGAGGGAAGCTTCCGGAACGCGCCGGGCTGGAGGATCGTGCCGTTGAGGTACGGCCAGGCCAGCCCCGGCAGGACGAGCACGGCGGCCACGGCGGGCGCCAGACGCCTGACCCGGACCGGCACGGCCCGGGGGAGCGCCACGGCGAGCAGGTGTGCCACCCCGAGGGCCAGCGCGAGCGCCACCCCGGTCTGGAACTTGTAGATGTTCCGGAACGGCACCAGCGGCCCGTCCAGCCACTCCCGCACCGTCGCGTGGAAGGGGCCGCCGAGAGCGCCCCCGTACCCGGCCAGCGTGATCAGCGCGGTGACGGAGACGGTCAGCACCAGCCATCGCCGCTCCGGCACGTCCCGGCGGGCGATCCCCGCCAGGCCGAGGGCCGCGGCCAGCGCCGAACCGGCCACCACGACGGCCGAGGTGGCGACCGTCCAGCCGGCGGGCAGCCACGCCTCGCCGAAGTGGAGGTAGCCCACCCAGTTCCCCGCGCCGCGCAGCACCTCGGTCGCCGACATGGTCGCCGTCGTCGTACGGGAGGTCTCCACGTACGGCATGAAGTTCTCGCCGTACGCCCCGAGGAGCAGCAGCGGCACGATCCACCAGGCCGTCGCCAGGATCACGCCCGGCGTCCACCAGGCGATCAGCGCCCGCTTGCGGGGACCGGCCGGCCGGGACAGCAGATACAGGCCCACGGGCAGCAGCGAGGCCAGCGTGGAGGCGGCGTTCACCCCGCCCATCAGCGGGATGAGCAGCGCCGAGCGGGCCGCGGCGAGCCGCGGGCTCGTGCCCGGGTGCGTCAGCGGCAGCAGCACCCACGGCAGCAGCGCGCCGGGCAGCGCGGCGGCCGAGGTGGAGCCGACGATGATCGTGTACGTCGGCCACAGCGCGTAGACGGCCGCGCCGGCCGCACGCGACGCCGACGACCCGACGCCGAACCGTTCCGCCAGCCGCAGGGCGCCCCAGAACGCGGTCGTGACCACGACCGACAGCCAGAGCCGCTCGGCCAGCCAGACCGGCAGCCGCACGAGGTCGGCCGCCGCGTGGAACGGCAGCATCGGGATCACGTAGCCGATGTACTGGTCGGCGATCCCCCCGAATCCGGCCCGGTCGTGCCACAACTGACCCAGGTCCGCGAGGAACTTCCACGGATCGGTGACGACGCCCAGCTTCGTGTCGAACGTCATCCGGCCGGGCGAGACCGCCAGGAAGGCCGCGAACACCGCGGCCCAGAAACCGAACAGCCACCGCCGGGACGCACGCCCGGGCGGGGCCGGTGGGCGGACAGGAACGAGGCTGGTCATGGGCACCGCCGAAGGAGAAGGAGAAGGTTCCAGGTCGCGAACTCGCGGACCACCGGAATCCGGGTGACGACCCCGGGCAGCACCGGCCAGTAGCGCGAGCGCGCGGAGAGGATCTCGACGTCGTCCCGCCCCCGGACATGACGCAGGGTGGGGCCGACGCCGATCGCGAACAGGTTCTCGCCGAGCCGGTGCTTGGCCGCCCGGCCGGTACGCCGCTCGTAGCGGGCCCGCGCCCGCTCGGCGCCCAGGTAGTGCCAGGGCGCCCACTCGTGACCGCCCCACGGCGAGAGCCAGTTGGTGAACGAGACGTAGATCAGGCCGCCGGGCCGGGTCACCCGCACCAGCTCGCTGAGGAAGGTGGCGGGGTCCCGCACGTGCTCCAGGACGTTGGACGAGAAACAGACGTCCGCGACGCCGTCGGCGAGCGGGAGGAGATAGCCGTCCGCGACGACGGCCGTCCGCGCGGACCCCGCCACCCGTTCGAACCCGGCCGGCGCGAGCTCGGCCGGATCGGGTTCGAAGAGGTAGCCGTGCGCGCCCCGGCGGCGGAACTCCCGGGTGAAGTAGCCGCTCCCGCCGCCGACGTCCACGACGACCCGGCCCTTCAGCGGCACCAGCCGCTCGACCTGGTCGGCCGCGTCCCGCGCGAGCAGCTCGTACGCCGCCCGGGGGTCGTCCTGCTCGCGGAGGAAGGCCCGGAACAGCGCCAGGGAACGGCCGAAGGACGGATCTCTCATCGGCGCGCGCCTTCCGCGCGCCCGCCCCGGCCCGGAGGCGGCCCGGCCGTCTCGACGGCCTCCGACGCGATGGCGCGGAACCGTCGTACGGTACGGCTCCACCGGAACTCCGCGGCGAGCCGAGCCGCGGCCTCGCCCATCGCCTCGCGTCGGCCGGTGTCCAGGGCCAGGGCGCACCACGCGGCCGCGAACGACGACTCCCCCCGGGCGAGGACGCCCGTGACGCCGTCGCGTACGGAGTCCCGGAGACCGGGCACGTCGAACCCGAGCGTCGGCGTGCCGCGGGCACCCGCCTCGGTGACGACGAGGCCCCAGCCCTCGACGGCCGCGGGGTGCAGCAGGAGCCACGCCTCGCACAGCAGACGGTGCTTCTCCTCCTCGGACACGTGGCCGGTGAACTCGACGCCGTCGCCCGCGAGCCGCCGCAGCCGCTCGCGTTCGGGGCCGTCGCCGACGACGACCAGCCGGCCGCCGGTCACCGGTCGGACGCGTTCCCACAGGCGCAGCAGCAGGTCGACGCGCTTGTAGTCGACCAGCCGCCCGAGGGCGAGGAACACCGGCTCCGGCGACCGTGCCGTGCGCGGCGCCGGATCGTGAACGCCGTTGTGCACCACACGGATCCGCTCCGGGGGCACTCCGATGCCGTGCAGCGCCGCCTCCGTCGAGGGGGAGACCGCGACCAGGAGGTTGCCCCGGTGGGCCCGGGCGAGCGCCCACTGTTCGAGCAGCCGGCCGGTGCGGGCCATCGGCCGGGGGAACCGCATCCCCCACAGGTCCGTGTGGACGTGGTTGACGAGGCACACCGTAGGACCGCGGTGCCACAGAGGCGACAGGTACGGCATGCCGTTGCACACCTCGACGAGCAGGTCGCACGACCCGATGTGCCGCCGAAAGGCGGAGCGCGCGGTGACGAAGTGCCCGAACGGGCCTCCGGCCGACACGACGCGGTACGGGCGCGGCGCCGCCGTCCCGCCGCACAGCAGCGTGACGTCGTGGCCGAACTCGGTCAGCCCGGTGGCGATCTGGTCGATGAGGAGTTCCGAGCCGCCCGCGGCGGGGTTCCCGACGCCACGGTGGGCGAGGAAGACGACACGCCGCGGTGGTTCGCTCCGGCGGGCGCGGCTCTGGACGCGTCCCGTCAGGGCTTGGGGGAGCGGGGGCGGCGGGGCGGGAGTGAGCTGCGGGGGTGGGACGTGCTGGGGCATGCGTGCTCCAACTCGTGCGGGCGCGGGGAAGCGGCGGGGAGAGAGAAGGGCGGGGAACCGACGGGAAGGGAGTCGGTGCGGCCCGGCGAGGCCGGAAGGGGACGGAACGGAACCGGCGGACCGGCCAGGGAAGGCCGGCTCCGACGGGCGGGGACGGGGACGGGGACGGGGACGGGGACGGTGAGACGGGGACGGTGGAACGGGCAGGCAGGGAGGCGGACAGGGGCGACCGGGGTGGGGCCGTGCTTGATGGGGAACGCCAGTCTTCGCCAGCCGATCACCCCGGGGCTACTCACCGGTATGACAACTTGGTGACCGCTCAGGCGCGGGGATGTGTCGACAAGTGAGCATCCGTCGCGCCGATCGGCCGGACACGCCCGCGCGCCACCAGGATCCCGCCGACCAGCGCGAGCACCGCGCCGAACAACCCGGCCACCGCCGGGACGACGCTGCCGAGCAGTTTCAGCCGCCTGCCGTCCGAGGCCGCCAGCTCCACCTGACGGTGCTGGGTCGCCTCGGTGAACGCGATCTTGTCGCTGGAGAGCAGGACGACGGCGTCCTCGTCCGCCTCCGGGGCCCGCAGCGTCTTCCGGGGCCCGATGGCCGCGTACAGGATGCGGCCGGTGGGCTGGTCGACCACCAGCTCGATGCCGGTGTTCTCGTACCACTCCTCGGCGAGGACCTGCGGCCGCTCCGGCAGGCCGACGAGCTTGCCCGGGACCTGGCGCACGCCCGTACGGGTGGCGGGGACCGTACCGGTGAAACGCAGGCCCCGATGCCCCTGCACGGTGCCGGGACCCGTGTGACGGAGGAGGACGACGCCGCCGAGCGTGCCGTCCCACCAGCGGTAATCGCGCCGCTCGACGTCGAAGGGGAACTTCAGGTACGCCTCGCCGTCGAAGACCGGCGTCTCGCCGCAGCAGTGCGCCGGCTCGTTGGTGCGCCGGTCCGTCACCCAGCGCTCCAGGGACCACTGGAGCGAGTCGCGGGTGTCGGAGGCGGGCAGCGTGGCGTCGGTGTCCACCGACGTCGACACGTTCCACACGGCCTTCCCGCTCCGCACGCCGTCGGAGACGTCGCCGCGGACCTGCCGGGTGATGGTGATCCGCCGGTCGTCCACGGTCGTGAGCAGGGAGGTGTCGAAGTAGCTGCCGGTACCCGTGAAGACGGTCGTCGTGTCGATGTCGAGCGGAGTGCGTTTCGCCTCCGGCAGGACATGCGCCACCAGCAGCGGCGCGAGGACCAGCAGAAAGACTCCTGCTCCCAGCAGGATCAGGGACAAGGGTGAAGCGGTACGGCGCATCCGGGACTCCTGGTTCGAGAACTCTCGCGGAGACGCACGGACCCCAGGACCCGGTCGAGGTCCTTGTGGCCGAAGACGCTAGGCAGCACTTGACTCGCTGTCAATGTACTGTCAACACTGTCGGTCGGCGTGGGGGCGCCGGGAGGGGGACGACTCCAGCGAGGAGCTGACCCGACACCATGCGCAGACTGATCGCAGCAACAGGAACCGTCGTGATCGCCGCGATGTGCGCCGTGGGCGCCTCCTTCGGGATCGTGTCCCTGCTCGACAGCGTTCCGGAGCAGCCCAACGTCCCCCTGGTCACCTACGAGACCACCCCGGCGAGCCGATGACCCGACTCGCCTGGAGTGAGGTGCCCCGCCCGCAGATGGACCGGTTCGCCGACGTCGCACTGGCCGAATCGTCCGCCCTGGCCCACGAGATCCTCCGCGCCATCCGCCAGGAGTTCCCCGAACTGCGCCTCGTGGAGGGGGAGTCCGGCGAGCCCAAGGCCCTCGTCGGGATCCGGCGGGCCATCGAGGGCTTCGTCCACCACCTCGCGTCCGGCGCCGGAGCCGCCGACCCGCGCGTGCCGTCCGAGGTCTTCCAGGAGTTCGGCCGGGGAGAGGGCCTGAACGGACGCAGTCTGGACTCCCTCCAGGCCGTCTACCGCCTCGGCGTACGCCTGGCCTGGCGCAGGTTCGCCGAGATCGGCCAGCAGGTCGACATCGCCGCGCCCGCCATGTACGAACTCGCCGAGTCCGGCTTCAAGTACCTGGACGGCCTGGTCGAACAGTCGGTACGCGGCTACGCCGAGGCGGCGGCCCGCCAGGAGGGCGAGCGCCTGCGCCTGCAGCGCAGACTGATCGACCGGCTCCTGTCCGGCCCGCACGCCGACCCCGCCCAGGCCCTTGGAGAGCGCGCCGCGCGGATCGGCTGGGAGCTCCCGGCCACCGTCGCCGTCGGGCTCCTGATCCGGCCCGCGCGGGAGGCCGTCGCCCCCGCCCTCGGCCGGGGGATCCTCCTCGACATGGAGAGCGAACAGCCGCGCCTGGTCATCCCCGACCCGGACACCGCCGGGCGCGTCGACCACGTCCGCCACGCCACCGCCGGCTGGTCGGGGGCCATCGGCCCGACCGTGCCCCTCGCCTCCGCCGTGGCCTCCCTCCGCTGGGCGGAGACCGCCGTCACCCTGACCGAGGAGGGCCTCCTGCCGCACGGCGAGGTGCAGCACTGCACCGACCGCATGGAGGAACTGCTCCTGCTCCCCTCCCACGACCTGGTCGACGCCGTGGCCGCGCGGTGCCTCACCCCCCTGAACGACGTCGCCCCCACCCAGGCGAGGCGCCTCGCCGACACCCTCCTGGCCTGGATCGAGACCTCCGGCGGCGCCCCGGAGGTCGCCCACCGCCTCGGCGTCCACCCCCAGACCGCCCGCTACCGCCTCCGCCAGATCCGGGAACTGTGGGGCGACGCCCTCGACGACCCCGACCGCCGCTTCGAACTCCTCCTGGTCCTCCGCTCCCGGCGCCTCCGCACCGTGCCGCCCACGGACGGCGCCCACCCAGGCTCGACGGTCCGGGCGGCGAGGTCGTAGGGAACCTGCCCGGAGACCGGGCGCCGGCCCCCCCCGCCCCGGGCGAGCCGGCGCCCGGCCGGAGGCCTGCCGTCAGGGCTTGAGGAGGGCCTTGATCGCGCGGCGTTCGTCCATGGCCCGGTAGCCGTCCGCGACCCGCTCCAGCGGGAGGGTGAGGTCGAAGACCTTCCCCGGGTCGATGCGGCCCGACAGGACGCGGTCGATGAGGTCGGGGAGGTAGCGGCGGACGGGGGCGGGGCCGCCGCGCAGGCCGACGTGGGAGTGGAACAGCTCCTCGCCGTCGACGGTCACGTCGTGCGGGACGCCGACGAAGCCGACGTTGCCGCCGGGGCGGGTGGAGCGGAGGGCCTGGCTCATGGCCTGGGCGGTGCCGACGCACTCCAGGACGGAGTCGGCGCCGATGCCGCCGGTCATCTCCTTGATCCGGGCGACGCCCTCCTCGCCGCGCTCGGTGACGATGTCGGTGGCGCCGAAGGCGACGGCCAGCTTCTGGCGGGACTCGTGGCGGCTCATCGCGATGATCCGCTCCGCGCCCATCTCCCTGGCCGCGAGCACGCCGGACAGACCCACCGCGCCGTCGCCGACGACCACGGCGGTCGAGCCGGGCCGCACCTCGGCGGCGTCGGCGGCCCACCAGCCGGTGCCCATCACGTCCGACAGCGCCAGCAGGCCCGGCCACAGCGACTCGTCCGGCGTCTCGTCGAGCGCCACGAGGGTGCCCTGGGCGTTCGGGACGCGGATGTACTCGGCCTGGCAGGTCGACATGAACTCCCGGTGCAGACAGTTCGACTGGAAACCGCGGGCACAGTTCGCGCAGGTGTTGTCGGAGGTGGCGAAGGAGCCGACGACGAACCGGCCGGGAGCGAGGCCGCTGACCTCGGATCCGACCTCCTCGACGAAGCCCACGTACTCGTGGCCCATCGGGTGCGGGTCGGTGGTCGCGTCCAGACCGCGCCAGGGCCACAGGTCGGAACCGCACACACAGGTGACGGCCGTCCGGATGATCGCGTCGGTCGGCTTGAGGATCGTGGGGTCGTCCAGCTCCTCGAAACGCACGTCGCCGGGGGCGTGGATCACTGCACCGCGCATGGTGAAACCTTCCGTCGTCGAAGGGGCCGCACGCCTGGCGGCCCCCGCAGTCCGGATTCCAGGGAACCGCTGATTCCGGAGGGCAGCGAGTCACCAGTGAGACGTGTACTGCCAGTACATCCCTTGCGCGGCGCGCGGGTCGTACCGTCGAAGACATGGACAACCAGGAGCAGGTCCGTGAGTTCCTCACCTCGCGGCGCGCGAAGATCAGCCCCGAACAGGCGGGCCTTCCGGCCGGCACCCGGCGGCGGGTGCCGGGACTGCGCCGGAGCGAGGTCGCGGCCCTGGCCGACATGAGCGTCGAGTACTACGCCAAACTCGAACGGGGCAACCTCGCCGGCGCCTCACCGGCCGTCCTCGAAGCCGTCGCCCGCGCCCTCCGGCTCGACGACGCCGAGCGCGCCCACCTGCTGCACCTGGCCCAGGCCGCCGACGGCACGGACGCCCTCACCCGCCCCCGCCGCCGCCCGGCCCCACGGCAGTGGAAGGCCCACCCCAGCCTGCAGTGGACCCTCGACGCGATCACCGCAGGGCCCGCGGTCGTCTCCAACGGCCGCATGGACGTCCTGGCCGTCAACCCGCTGGCCCGCGCCTTCTACACCGACCTGTACGCCAACCCCGACAACCAGGCCAACCTGGCCCGCTTCCAGTTCCTCGACCCCGCCACCCGCCGCTTCTACCCCGACTGGGACCTCTTCGCCGACATGGCCGTCGCCATACTGCGCCGCGAAGCCGGCCGCGACCCCCACGACAAGGACCTGCACGACCTCGTCGGCGAGCTGTCCACCCGCAGCAAGGACTTCCGCACCCGCTGGGGCGCCCACGACGTCCGCCGCCACGGCACCGGCACCGGCACCAAACGCTTCCACCACCCCACCGTCGGCGACCTCACCCTCGCCTACGAAGCCCTCGACCTCGCCGCCGAACCCGGCCTCCACATGACCGTCTACACCGCCGAACCCGCCTCCCCCTCCGAGGAAGCCCTGCGCCTGCTCGCCTCCTGGGCCGCCACCGGGCCGGCGAGGGACCGGCGAGCGGTCAGCGAGGGCTGAGGAGGCAGAACTCGTTGCCCTCCGGGTCCGCCAGCACCGTCCAGTGGATGGCGGACCGGTCCAGGGCGGGGTCGGTGGCGCCCAGGGCGCGCAGCCGGTCCGCCTCCGCGGCCAGGTCGTCGCCGGGGTAGGGCCTGACGTCGAGGTGGACGCGGTTCCACCCGCTCTTGGTGTCGGGCGTGCGGACGAACTCCAGGTAGGGGCCGACTCCCTTGGCGGACCGCATCCTCGCGTGGTCGTCGGTGACCTCGTGGAGCGTCCAGTCCATCGCCTCGTCCCAGAACCGGGCCAGCTCCCCCGGGTCGGCGCAGTCGACCACCACCGCGGCGATCGGCCCGGTGTCCCGGTAGAGCGGACGGGGCTCGAGGACGCAGAACTCGTTGCCTTCCGGGTCGGCCATGACCGTCCAGGGGACGTCGCCCTGACCCACGTCGGCGAGTGTCGCGCCGAGAGCCTTCAGACGCTCGACCAGCTCGGCCTGATGGGCGGCCGACGTCGTGGCCAGATCGAGGTGGACGCGGTTCTTCGACGTCTTGGGTTCCGGACGGGCGACCAGGTCGATGCAGACGGCCGTGGGGTCGGGGTAGGCGAAGCCCACGGGTTCGAGGTTGGTCACGCCGGGCCCCTCGCTGTCGACACCCCAGCCGAGTGCCTCCGCCCAGAACCGGCCGAGCGCGGAGTCGTCCCGGGCCTTCATGTTGATCTGTACGAGTCGTGTCGTCATGCCGCCGATCCTAGAAGTCCCGTGTGGACCGGCGGCGACGCGACGGCCCTCACGAAGGAATCACGGGGCGTCGGTGAGGTCGGTGGGGTCGGTGAGGCCGATGAGATGGTCGACGACGTCGTCCGGGTTGCCCCGCCGGCGGTGCGCGGCGCGCTGGGCGTCGGCGCGGCCGCCGTGACGCCGCAGGCGCGCCCAGTGTTCGTGGACGAGCGCCGCGTCGCCGCCCTGGCCGAGCGCGGGCCCCACGTGGGCCAGGAGCCCGTCGACGTACGGGAGGGCCGGGGTCAGCCGGCCGGTGACCGGGTCGACGAGCTCGCCGGCCAGGCCGTCGCGAGCGGCGCGCCAGCAGGCGGCCCGCAGCAGTTCGGGAGCGGGCCGGGGAGCCGGCTCGTTCGCCTCGACGGCCCGCAGGGCGGTGGCGGCCAGCGCCCGGACGAGCCCGGCGATCAGCACGGTGTCGTCGGCGGTGCCCGTGGCGTCGGCGGCCCGGAACTCCAGGGTGGGCAGGTGGTGGGAGGGCCGGACGTCCCAGTACAGGCCGCCGGGGTCCATGATGGCGCCGGTGCCGAGGAAGCCGCCGACGAGGTCCTCGAAGTGGGCGGCCGACTCGAAGTACGGCGGCGGACCGGCGACCGGCCAGCGTCCCCAGGTGGTCGTCCGCCAGCTGGCGTAACCGGTGTCCCGGCCCGCCCAGAACGGCGAGTTGGCCGAGAGGGCGATGAGCGCGGGGATCCAGGGGCGCAGGTGGTTGCTGACCCTGAGGGCGGTGGCGAGGTCGGGGAGGCCGACGTGGATGTGGCAGGCGCAGGCGATCTGTTCGTCGTCCAGGGCCCGGAACAGGGCGGCGCTGCGCGCGTAGCGGGGGTCGTCGGTCAGCGGCGGCGGTCCGGGCGGGGCGGTGACGGGCGTGCCGCTGGAGACGATGCGTACACCCCGGCGTGCGGCGGCGCGGACCAGCGTGCGGCGGGTGGCGCGGATCTGGCCGGCGAGGTCGGCGAGGCTGGTGTGGGGGTCGGTTCGGGTTTCGACCTGGTAGCGGGTGAGTTCCGGTCCCACCCGCCCGCCGAGTTCGCCCGCGGCCTCGGCCACCACCTTCTCGGCGTCGGCTCGCAGGGCGCGTGAGACCGGGTCGACCAGCAGGAACTCCTCCTCGGCGCCCACGGTGAGAAGCGGAAACCCCCGGTCGGAACGGGGTAACGGGGTGACGGCCGGTGTCTGCCCTGTACTCGTCATGGTGGCCATGCTGGCACGAGCGGCCTCCACGGGGCAGGGCGCGGAACGAGGGCGGCTTCCCTCGCCGCCACCCCGGCGCTACTGTCAGGTAACTTGCGGCCGTCCCCACAGGACACCGCCCGCACGACACGACACGAAAGGGGCGGCACATGCCCGGCTCCGCGACCTCTGCTCGCCTGCTCAGCGGTTTGCTCGTGGGGGCCGGCGTGGCCCACTTCGTGGTTCCGCGGCAGTTCGACGCGATGGTGCCCCGCACCCTCCCCGGTCCGCCGCGCACCTGGACGCGGCTGAGCGGGCTCGCCGAGATCGCCGTCGGCGCGGCGGTCGCGCATCCGGCCTCGCGGCGCGCGGGCGCGCTGGCCGCGGCCGGCCTGTTCACCGCCGTGTTCCCGGCGAACGTGAAGATGGCGTACGACTGGCGCCACCGCCCGGCCCCCGCCAAGGCGGCGGCCCTGGCCCGGCTCCCCCTCCAGGTGCCGCTGGTGCTGTGGGCGCTCCGTGTCCGCCGGGCCGGGCAGCCCGGCGGCTGACCGTCGGGGAACCGCCGCGCCTGCCGAACTCGCCACGGAGCGCCCGCCGTTCAGGCCTGCGGGCGAGGGCGGTCCAGGGCGTGGAGGGACTCGGCCGCGGCCGCGGCGACGGTCCGGGCCACGAGCGCCAGGGCGGGCACGTCGAGCTTCCACTGCTGCCAGTAGAGGGGCACGTCCAGGCAGCGGTCCGGCGCCAGTTCGGCGAGGGCGCCGGAGCGGAGCAGGGGTTCCGCCTGGGGCTCGGGGACCAGGCCCCAGCCGAGGCCGGCGGTGATGGCCCCGGCGAATCCCTCCGAGGTGGGCACGTGGTGCCGGAGCAGGCTCGCCCCCGAGGCGCCGGAGGTGAGGGCGCCGACGAACCGGTCCTGCAGTTCGTCGCGCCGGTTGAAGACGATCACCGGCGCGTCCGGCAGGACGCACTCCAGCGGTCCGCCCGAGAGATACCGGGACGCGAACGACGGGCTCGCCACCGGCAGATAGCGTGCCGCACCCAAGGGGCTCACGGTGCAGCCCGCGACGGGATCCGACGAGGACGTCACCGCCGCCATCACCTGACCGTCGCGCAGCAGCGTCGCGGTGTGCGCCTCGTCCTCCTGGTGGAGCTCGAAACAGATCGGCGGGTCCTGCGGCACCCGGGTCAGCGCCGGCAGGAACCAGGTGGCCAGGGAGTCCGCGTTGACCGCGATGGCCAGCCGCGCCGGACCCGAGCCTCCCGCGATGCCCAGTTCCGTCAGCGCGTCCCGTTCCAGCGCGGCCAGCCGGCGCGCGAACCGCACCACCACCTGACCGGACTCCGTCGCGCGGACCGGTTTCGTACGGGTGAGGAGGACCCGCCCGGTGCGCTGTTCCAGCGTCTTCACGCGCTGGCTGACGGCGGAGGGCGTGACGTGCAGGGCGGCGGCGGCCGCGTCGAAGGTGCCCTCGTCGATGACGGCGAGGAGCGTGCGGACCTGGTCGATGGGCAGCTCGTCCATGAGACCAGCTTAAGGTGACTAAGAATCTTTAGCTGTACTGAAGGCGGTCGCCGACCGTAGCGTCGTGGCCATGACCAGCAGCATCCTCCCGGCGGCCGTCGCCGGATTCGGCACCGGCCTCTCCCTCATCGTCGCCATCGGCGCGCAGAACGCCTTCGTCCTGCGCCAGGGCGTGCGCCGGCACGCGGTACTCGCCGTGGTCGGCATCTGCGCGGTGTCCGACGCCCTTCTGATCGCCCTCGGTGTCGCCGGCCTCGGGGCCGTCGTCACCGCCTGGCCCGCCGGACTGACCGCGATAGGCCTCGCCGGCGGAGCCTTCCTGATCGGATACGGCCTCCTGGCCGCACGCCGCGTGCTGCGGCCCGCGGGGGAGGCGCTCGCGACGAAGGGAGCCTCGGCGGGCTCCGTACGCGCCGCCGTGCTCACCTGCCTGGCCATGACCTGGCTCAATCCGCACGTCTACCTGGACACCGTGCTGCTGCTCGGCTCCGTCGCCGCCGAACGCGGTTCCCTGCGCTGGGTCTTCGGCCTCGGCGCGATGCTCGCCAGCCTCGCGTGGTTCGCCGGCCTCGGCTACGGCGCCCGCCTCCTCAGCCGCGTCCTCTCCCGCCCCGCCGCCTGGCGCGTCCTGGACGCCCTCGTGGCCACCACCATGCTCGCGATGGGCGCCATGCTGCTGGCCCGTACCGTCTGACCCGGTCCAGCGGGCGAGGGAGGCCGCGGCTCCGGGCGCGGGGCGGCGCGCCACCGACGTTGGGCGGACGTTCACCGTGACGACGGGCGGCGGCTTCCCGCGCGTCGCGTGTGATCAGGACCGTGGGCGCGCCTCCCACGCTGTCCCACTCCCACGCTCCGCGATCCCCTGAGGAACCGTCACCGATGTCCTCCCCGAAGCCCGTCCGTCGCCCGCTGACGGGCACGCTCGCCGCCTTCGCCGTCACCGCCCTGGCCGGCGGCACCGCCCTCTCGTCCGCCGGACCCGCCACGGCCGCGCCCGGAGAGCCGGGCCTCCGCCCCTCGCTCTGCGGCCACGACCAGCGGAAGGTCCCGCAGGAGTACCTCTGCGCCAAGCCCGGGGACCTCGTCGAGGTCAGGATCGGGGACGTACGCCCGACCCAGCCGTCGCTCGGATACGACGAGGTCTACTACAAGCTCGGCCGCTTCACGCTCGGCAAGGACGAGATCAACAAGAAGTTCGACGAGTGGTGCGAGACGAACGGCCAGGCCGAGGCGGCGAGCGCCGCTCCGGACGCACGACTCGACGACCCGACCTCCTTCACCTGTGAACTGCCCGTCGGCGAGGAGACGCCCGAGAGCATCGCGGCCATGAAGACCGTGGTCATCGGCCCCGGCGGCAGCCTGTACCTCACCGACGGCCACCACACCCTCACCTCCCTGTACGAACTCCCCGACGGCGGGGCGGACCTGCGGATACGGCTCCGGGTCGTGGCCAACCTCGGCCAGTTGCCCCGGCAGAAGTTCTGGGACCGCATGAAGGCCGAGAAGTGGGTGTGGCTGCGCGACGCCCAGGGCGACGCCGTCGAGGTCAACAAGCTGCCCGGGAGCGTCGGACTCGACAACTTCGGCGACGACCCCTACCGCAGCCTCCTCTACTTCGGCCGTGACATCGGCTACGAGGCGGGGACGATCCCGTTCCAGGAGTTCTACTGGGGCGCCTGGCTGCGCGACACCCGTCCCGCCGGACTCGACCACTGGAACACGGACGACCTCGCCGGCTACCTCGGCGCCGTCGAGGCCCTGACGAAGGCGCAGACGGCGCTGTCCCCGGACAGCGTCGTCGACAGCGGAAAGACCGCCGGGGAACTCGGCGTCCTGGCGGCGTGGAACGACGGCAAGGCCAGGGACAAGGGCGAGTTCGGCAAGCTGGCCAAGCCGTACGGCGACGCCAAGCCCGGAAAGCTCGCCTACGCCCTCGCCTACAAGGCCCGGCTGACCGAACGCTGACGACCGGCTCCCGACCCGATCCCCGCGCCCGCCCGCGCGGGGATCGTGAGCCGGCGCGCCGTCGCGCCGGGCCGTCGCGCCGTCCCGCCGCCAGGCCCTCGGAGCCGGGCCCCCGGCTACCGGGCCGTCGGGCGGCCCAGGTACCAGACGGGCCCGGGGTCCGGCACCTCCAGCGGCGTGAACCCCAGCCGGTCGTAGAAGGCGCGGGCCGGTGCGTTCGCCCGGTCCATACAGAGGTGTACGGCGCCCACGCCGTGCTCGTGCAGCGCCGAGAGGAGAGTGTCGAGGAGCGCGCGCCCGTACCCCTGGCCCTGCCAGGCGGGCAGCAGGTCGATGTGCAGGTGCGCCGGATGCCCGGACAGCTCCCCGTGGACCATGCGCTGCGGCGTGTGCAGGAGGACCGTCATCGCGTCGGCGGGTGTGTCGGCCGCCGCCCCGGCGGGCGGCGGGAAGCGCTCCGTCACCCGGGGCAGCCACTCCGTGCGGAACCGGGCGGCGAAGCCCGCGGTGTCCGGCGCGCCGAGGACGTACCCGACGGCCCGCCCCGTCCCGTCGTCCAGAACGAAGGCGAAGTCCGGCTCAAGCTCGACGTAGGGGTAGGCGAAGATCACGGGCAGCAGCTCGGGATCGGGGTAGAGCCCGGAGGCGTCACCGCCCCTGTGGGCCGTCCTGACGCAGATCTCCGCCACGGCGGCGCGGTCGGAGGGGCGGTAGCGGCGTATGAATGGTGGCATCATCCGCCCCACGATCCCAGAATGGGAGCGCTCCCGCACCAGGGTTTGTCCGCGCGGCCGGGGACCGGGCGTGGCGTCGGGGCTGGTGGCGGCGTACAGCAGCGGTTCCGCGCCCTGGGACGGCACGATCTTGTAGAGCAGTGACTCCACCAGGCCGGGGCGGCCGCCGTTCAGGGTCGGGCCGGAGGTCATCAGGTCGGTCCGGGTGTGGCCGGGGTGGGCGCCGGCCGACAGGGGGGCCGTCCGTGCGCGGCCGCGAGGTCGGCGAGGTGGGTCATCATCAGCAGGTCGGCGAGCTTGGACTGGGCGTAGGCCCTGGCGGGGCGTCGGCGACGCCGGTACGTACGAGTGCGTACCCGCCGACGGCTCCGGTGGCAGGCACGGCACCAGGCCGCCGCGCCCGGCATGGGCGGGGGCAGTGCTCACGGGCGCGGTTCCGAGAACAAGGCACCGGACGTCCGCCGCGCGCGCCCACCACGGCGACTCCGCCCGACCGTGTTCGGCCTTCCGGCGGCGCCGGGCGAAGGGTGGGCGGCCGAAGGGCGAAGGGCGGCGGACGGCGCGCGCGGCGGCCCGCCCGCCGCGCTGATCAGCCGGTACGGAGGCCGGCCGCCGCCAGCGTCTCCAGTACGTTTCCGAGCTGCTTCAACGGCTCGTCGCCCACGATCCGCAGCACCACCGTCCCCGCTCCGGCCGTGGCGAGCTCGCCCACGCGCTCCGCGGCGTCCCCGGCGCGCCCGGAGACCGTGAACACCTGCTCCGGCGGGCGGCCCAGCCAGGCCGCGTGCCCCTCGACGCTGGGCCGCAGCGTTCGCGCGACCTGCTCGCGGTCCTCGTCGACGGAGCAGAAGGCCAGCACGATCAGGTCGTGGTCGGCCCCCGCGCCGCCCAGCGCGGTCAGTTCCCGTACCCGTTCGAGATCCCGCGGCCCGTGCCCCTCGGCGATCAGCGTCCCGTCCGCGATCCGGCCCGACAGCTCAAGCGAACGAGGACGCACCACGCCGGCGACCACCGGCGGCGGCTCCTGCGGCGGGTGCACCAGCTTGATGCCGTCCAACCGGACCTCGCGACCGTCCAGTTCGACCCGTTCGCCGCGCAGCAGAGCCCGTACGGACCGGATCGTCTCCTCCAGCAGCGCCAGCGGTGACTTCGGCGCGACACCGACGGACGCCATCCACTCGGCCACCCCGTGCCCGATCCCCGCGGTCAGCCGCCCCGGGAAAACCCTTGCCAGCGTGGCCAGTTCCATGGCCAGAAGCGCCGGACTGCGCAGGGGCGCCGGTGTGATCCCGATGCCCACCCGCAGCCGCTCCGTGGACGCCAGGGCCACCGCGGCGGCCGACACGCCACCGTTCCACCCGAGATCCTCGACCACCCACAGATCGTCCACCCCGAGCGCCTCGGCATCCCGCGCAAAGGCCGGCAGGCCTTCCGGTGCCCAGTCACGGTCGTACATCACGCCGATTCGAACCGTAGTCATGCGACGCACCGTAGGCCCGCTCCCGGCAGGTGATCAACACTGCGTCCAGGCGTCGGAGCAACCGGCAACCGGCAACCATCGGCGGGATGTGGGGGCAGGCTAGGCTGCTGATCTTCGGGAACTGGGGGGAACGGCATGTGGCAGCGGAGGATGCGGGCGGTCGTGGTCGGTGCGGCCCTGGTGGTCCTGGCGGGCTGCGGTTCCCAGGCGGCCGAGAATGCCGGTACCGCCGAGGAGGTGCCGGGCGCGCCCACGGCAAGGGGCACGGCCACGGCACCTGCGGCCACAGCCCTGTCCTGGACGCGCGCCGCCCCGATCCGCATCGCCGGCGTCCGAACCGCCGACGGGGGACGGTCACTTGAGGTCGTCGCCGAAGTGCCCGACGGCGCGGGCGAGTGCGTACGCGACCTGCGCGGTGCGCTCGAATCCGTCGCGAACGGCACCCTGTACGTGCAGGTCACGTACGAGACGCCGGCCCTGGACCGGGACTCCGGCTGCACCGGGACACGGCGGGTCGAGACGACGGTGAAGCTCGGCGAGCCCCTGGGCACCCGCACGGTCATGGTGAACAGCCTGAACGTCTACACCCCCGCCGGCGCCACCCCGCCCGCCCTGCGGCTGTGTGACGAGAACGGCTGCGACCCCACACCCCCGCGGTGCACCTCGTCCTCCTATCAGCAGGCTGTCAACGACACGGACATCCCTCGGCACACGAGCTGGGAGTACCGCGGCTGTGACGACACGTGGCTGGTGCTGGACCTGTCGACCCGCATGGGGCCGGTGTGCGGCGAAGCCGACGCCGGTTGCTCGTCCTCGTCGGTCTCGCAACGCTGGTTCTACCGGGCCGAGACCGAGGGCTGGCGGCCGGCGGCCATGAACGGCGGCGCGGGCTGCGCGGGCATCCACAAGGTCCTGCCGGAGCTGCCGGACCGCCTCTGCGCGTCGCTCCCGAGGCTCGACCGCGGCTGACCGCCTCGTCGCGACCGATCCCGCACGCTCACCGCGAACCGGTGACGACGTGAGTGCGCCGTCCCGGCCGCGGAGAGCCGCCCGCGCGGGCGCCGTTCGCGACGCGCAGGAACTCCAGCCTTTCGGCGTCGACGGAACCAGCGGCCACGGTGTACACGAGTCGGGGTGCACGACGGTCTTGCGGGCCGATACGTGCGGACCGACCGCACCCTTGTCGAGCCGGCATCCGTCGGACCCCCGCCGGCCGGAAGGCGCGCTCGCGTTCCCTGGGCTGCAGGTGCAGTGCCCGGGCCAGGCTCGCGACGACCTGCACCGAAGGGCTCGTCGCGGCGTCCGGGCCGCGAGGTGCGCCCGACGTCGGGAGGCGAAAGCCGGTCGCGTCAGGGGCGCAATGCCCTGCCAGGGGTCCCGTCCGCTGGACGAGGCCACGTCCGCCGGGCGTGGGCCGCGGCTTCCCGTCGTCGTCCAGTTCGCCGTCCTGGGCTCCGAGCATCAGATAGACGCCGCCGTACGCGTTCACGAACTCGGAGACGTCGTCGTACCCCAGGGTCGGCGGGGTCTCGTACACCTTCTCCTTGCCGACGACACGCTCGACGGTCGGCAGGACGGCGTCGATCCACTTCCTGAGGTTGTGCACGGCCGGCACGTCCTGGAGGTACGCCACCTCGGCCGTGCAGCCGTACGCGGCCGCCGTCTGCTCGGCCAGGGTGGTGAGCCGCTTCTGGAGGTCCGCCATGTCGTCCTCGACCGAGCAGCGGATGGTGCCCCACAGCGTGACCGTGCCGGGCACGATGTTGAAGCGGCCGATGTCCTCGACGTGCCCGATGGTGACGGTGACCGGATCGAAGGCGGGCACCTGCCGGTACAGCTGCCCGATCCCGACCATGATCGCGCCGGCGGCGGGCATCGGATCGACACCCATCCACGGGGTGGAGCCGTGCACCTGCTGACCGGTGAGCACGATCCTGATCATGCACGAGGCGCCGAACTGGTTGCCGACCCGGTAGCCGACGTACGTGTCGGGCAGCGGGGCGAGGTGCATGCCGAACGCCATCGTCGGCACCGGGTCGTCGCACGCCCCTTCGTCGAGCATCTGCTTCGCGCCCGACTTCTCACCGGCCGGCGCGCCCTCCTCGGCGGGCTGGAAGACGAACAGCACCGTGCCGGGCAGCCGGTCGCGCAGGCCGGCCAGCACGGTGGCCGCGCCGAGCAGCATGGCGGTGTGCCCGTCGTGGCCGCAGGCGTGCGAGACCGGGAACGGTCCGCCCGGATACGTCGCGTCCACGACCGTGGAGGCGAAGCTCTCCCCGCTCTCCTCCTTCACGGGCAGCGCGTCGATGTCGGCGCGCAGCGCGACCACCCGGTCACCCGGCAGGCCGCCCCTGAGGACGCCGACCACGCCGTGGCCGGAGATCCCGGTGCGGACCTCGTCGAGTCCCAGGGAGGTCAGGTGGTCCGCGATCAGCCTGGCCGTGTTCACCTCACGGTTGGACAGCTCAGGGTTCTGGTGGAGGTGATGACGCCATGCGATGACCTGCGGTTCGACGGCCGCGGCCTGCGTGTCGAGTGCTGCGTGGACCGGATCGCCGCTCATCCGCGGCCTCCTTCGGAAGGCGCTCCTGCTGACATGTGAACGCTATGGGCTCGCTCGCCGCGCCACCGCCGCTGCTGGTGCAACCGGATGGCGGCCGAGCGGGGACAGGACCGGAGAGCCGGCCACGCCTCGGAGCAGACAGGACCGAGCGGGCGGGCCACTCGCCCGCTCGGGCCGGCCGCCGAGCGGTGGGCGCGGTGACCCGCGGTACTCGCGTGCGGCGCCTGAACGTCTGCGACGAGCGCTGCTGCCCGCGACGATCGCGTGCCGGTGGAGACGCGGGCGCCGTTCCGCGACCTGCCGGCGCCGGCGCCGGTGCCGGTGCCGTACCGACGTTCGACTCCCCGTGCGTCAGCGGGGCCGCAGACCGCGGCGCATGCCGGCCGTGTTCGCCGACCGCTCGGCGCCGCGCTTCCTGGGGTTCCTCGCCATCGGGCGACGCCCCTGAGGTGGAGCGGGAACGCCGTGAGGAACGGCGGTGTCAGGCGTCAGCGGAATCGATCGGCGATCGCCTCCGCGATCTCGCCGGGTGCGTCCTCCTGGATGAAGTGCTTCGCGTGGCGGAGTTCGACGACGTCGAGCCGGGTGAACGCGGAGCGGACCCGCGGGAGACACGCCCGCGGCCGGAACACCACGTCCCGCATGCCCCATATCGCCAGGGCGGGTTTGGCGCCGAGGCGGGTCGGCACGTCGCGGGCGAGGTCTTCGAGCAGCGGACGAGCGGCGCGGATCTCTCCCGGCATGGCGGCGAGTCCGCGCCGCGCTTCCTCCGTGGGCTGCGCCATGCGGTAGTGATCGGCTTCGGCCGTGGTCAGGGCGGGGCCGCTCCTCCCGAGGAGGAACCGCTCGACGAGGAGGTTCCGTTCGAGGATGCGCCTCTGCAGGGGGCGGCTGCTCATGACCACGCTGAACGCCCGGTTCGCCAGCTGCTCGATCGGCCAGAACGCCGTGTTGCCCAACACGATTCCCCTGACGCGATCCGCGCGCGGGACCGCCGCGCCGAGACCGATGGGACCACCCCAGTCCTGTCCCATCAGGACGAAGTCGTCGAGCCGCAGATGGTCGATCAGCTCGCCCAGGACCGCCGTGTGCTCCGCGATCGTGTAGCCGTAGCCCGCCGGGCGCTCCGACAGGCCGAAGCCGAGGTGGTCGACGGCGACGCAACGGTAGCGGCCGCGCAGCTCCTTCACGATGTTCCGGTAGAGGAAACTCCAGGTGGGAGAGCCGTGGCAGAACACGATCGGCGGTCCCGCCCCCTCGTCGATGTAGTGGACCCGGCCGGCGGACGAGTCGAACCACCGTGAGGTGAAGGGATACAGGCTCGGATCGGGAACGAAGTCGACCATCGCGCTCTTCTCCTGTTCTGCCGCTGCACCTGACGGTGCGACACACCTCTCCACTACAGGTGTAGAGTGCGAGGAACTCTACACCTGTAGCATCGAACCGTGTCTTCATCTACGACGAACGGCAGCAAACGGCGGGAGACGATCGCCGACAGCGCGATCCGTGTCATCGCTCGTGACGGCGTCCGCGCCCTGACCCATCGAGCCGTCGACCGTGAGGCGGGAATCCCGCAGGGGTCGACCTCCTACCACGCGAAGACACGGCTCGCGCTCGTGGAACTCGTCGTCGACGCGCTCGCCGCCCGGGCGAAGGCCGACGCCGAACGGCTCGCGGCGGCTCTGGACGCGGGGTTCGCACCCGGACGCCCCCTCGACGCCGACGCGCTCGCCGCGCTGATCGCAGGACTCGTGGAGGCTCTCGCGTCGCGCCGCGACGACATGAGAGCCCGTTACGCCCTCCTCCTCGAACTCCACGACGAGCCACGCGTCCGGGCGAAGCTGACGGCGGACTCCGACGTGCACGCCCTGAGCCGGCGGGTGGCGGCGACGGCCCTCACCAGAGCGGGACTGCCCGGTTCGGACGCGCACGTCGAGGACCTGATCGCCCTCACGGACTCGCTGCTGTTCCACCGGACCGCGCTCGACCCGACCGCGTCGCCCCGGGCCGTTCTCGCCGCGTACCTGCGGGGCACGGCCCTGGCCTAGACACGCGAGCGGCCGGCTCGGGGGCACAGCCCCCGGGCCGGCCACGCGGCCTGGGTCAGGCGCGAGCCCAGTAGCTCGTGATCAGGTCGGTGCCGCCGGCGTCGTCGTAGATCTTGACCAGGACGTTCTCGCCCTCCGCGAAGCTGAAGCCGATGGGGCTCGGGCTGCCCACGGCGCGGAAGCGGTCCGACGAACCGTGGGTCGCCGTCCAGATCTGCACGTAGACGGTGTCGCCGTCGGCGGCGGTGTCGTAGGCGTAGAGCGACTCGCCGTTCGGGTGGAACTCCACCTTCGAGACGAGCGTGCCCCCGTTCCGCAGCTCGACCTTGAGGGCCTCGCCGCCCGCGTCCTTCACGAAGTACGTGTCGTCCACGGAGTCGTACAGGTAGCACCCGCCGCTGGCCGGCGTGACCGTGAGGGTTCCGGCGAGCCTGGTGCAGTCATCCGTGTCCACCCGGGCGTAGCGGATGTCCAGCGTCCCGTACGCCTGGGCCGGCGCCGCCGTCCCGAACAGGATGCCGGCCATGGCGGCCGCCGACGTCAGCGCGAATGCGGTCTTCCTGCGTGCGTTCATGTGGGTTCCCCTCGGTCCGCGGATCGGGTCGATCCGGTCGGCGACTGTCGCCGTGACCTCAGTTTTCGCCGCCGCGGCATTGTCCAGCAGACCCCTCCGACCAGTGTGGACAATGCGCCGCCGGAGCGTCGGGTGGTCTTGTCGTGCCCGCGATCACGGGCCTAGCGTGGCCCGGACCGCCATCGGGGGACGGGGGAGTCGGGTGGGACGTCGTGAGCGGCCGCTGGATCCGGCGGACGGGCCCGTCGAGCAGTTCGCGTACGAGTTACGCCTGCTCCGGCAGAAGGCCGGCGGCCTCACCTACCGGGCGATGGCCGCCCGCGCGCACTACTCGGCCGCCGCCCTCGCCCAGGCCGCCTCGGGCGACCGGCTGGCGACCCTGCCGGTGGCGCTCGCCTACGTCGGCGCGTGCGGCGGCGACGTAGGCGAGTGGGCCGAGCGCTGGCGGCAGGCGAGCCGTGAACTGACCGAGCGGGCGGCGGCGGCCGACGACCCGGCCGAGGCGCCCTACCTCGGCCTGGCCCGGTTCGAGGCCGAGGACCGGGAGTTGTTCTTCGGCCGCGAGCGCCTGCTCGCCCGGCTCGTCCCGCTGGCACGCGAAGGGCGCGTCGTCGCGCTCGTCGGGCCGTCCGGCAGCGGCAAGTCCTCGCTGCTGAGGGCCGGACTGGTGCCCGTCCTGCGCGAGGCGACAGGCGCCCACCGGCCCACCGGGATCCACCTCCTCACCCCCGGCCCGCGCCCCGCCCGCACCCACGCGGAACTGCTCACGCGGGAACGCGTCGGCCGGGGCGCCGTGCTGCTCGTCGATCAGTTCGAGGAGGCGTTCACGCTCTGCGCCGACGCCGCCGAGCGCACCCGGTTCATCGACCGGCTGCTCGCCGCCGCCGGGAACGGCGCCCGGGTCGTGATCGCGGTGCGGGCCGACTTCTTCGGCCACTGCGCCGCCCACGGCCCGCTCGCGGAGGCCATCCGGGACACCACCCAGCTGGTCACTCCGATGAGCCCGGACGAGCTGCGCGCGGTGGTCGTACGGCCCGCGGCCGTCCGCGGCCTGGTCGTCGAGCGCTCGCTCACCGCCCGCATCGTCCGCGACCTCGCCGACGAACCGGGCGGCCTGCCGCTGCTGTCGCACGCGCTGCGCGAGACCTGGCGCCGCCGGCACGGTCGTACCCTCGCCGAGGACGCCTATGAGGCGGCCGGCGGGCTGCACGGTGCGCTCGCCCGCACCGCCGAGGAGTTCCACGCCGGGCTCACCCCCGCGCAGGCCGTCACCGCCCGCCGGGTCCTGCTGAGGCTGGTCGCGCCGGGCCGGGGAACACAGGACACCCGACGCCCCGCCGAACGCGCGGAGTTCGAGACCGCGGGGCCCGGCACCGCGCTCGTCATCGAGATGCTGGCCCGCGCCCGGCTGGTCACCCTCGACGGCTCGACCGTCGACCTCGCGCACGAGGCGCTGCTCACCGCGTGGCCCCGGCTGCGCGACTGGGTCGACGAGGACCGCGAGCGCCTGCACACCCAGCGCCGGCTCACCGAGGCCGCCGACGCCTGGGTCACCCTCGGCCGGGACGGCGGCGCGCTGTACCGGGGCGTGCGGCTCTCCACGGCGGCGGAGAGCTTTCCGGCCGGTGGCGACTCTCCGGACGACCTCACCCCCGTGGAGCGGGAGTTCCTCACCACGAGCGCCGCGGCGCACGACCGGGAGCGGCGCCGTCGGCGGTCCCTCACGTCAGTGTTCTGCGCGGTCCTGGTGCTCGCCCTGACGGCCGGACTGCTCGCCTGGCAGCAGAACCGGGTCGGCGAGCGGCGCCGGGTGGAGGTGGAGGCCCGCCGGATGGCCGGAGTCGCGAGCAGCCTGCGGCTCTCCGACCCGCGCACCGCGATGCGGCTCGGGCTGGCGGCCTGGCGCCTCGCCGACCTGCCGGAGACCCGGTCCGCCGTGCTGAGCGGAATGGCCCAGGAAGAACTGGACGTCTTCACCGACCCCGACGGCGACCCACGCGCGATCCGTTCACTCGGCTCCGACGGCCGCACGCTCACCAGCATCGGCCGCGACCGCGTCACCGTCCGCGACGTGGAGACCGGTACGGTCCTCCGTTCCTTCGACGGGCTCGGCGAGGACCTGGAGAAGGTCGGATGGAAGCGCGGGGACGGGGACCTGGTGACCTACTTCCCGCACGCGGGGACGGGGGAGAACGCCGGCGCGGTCGCGGTCCGTGACCTGTCGGGCCGTCGGCCGGACCTCGTGCTCGGCCCGGCGGCGGGCGGGGCGGAGATGAGCCCGAGCGGGCGGCAGGTGATCGGATACGACCGGACGGCCACCGAGTACGCGGTCACGCTGTGGGACGCGCGCACCGGGCGGGTACTCATGGAGTTACGGGCGCCCAGGGACCCGGAGGCGGACCCGACGGGCATGGAAGTCACCGAGGGGGTGTCGCAGCGGCGTTCGAGGGAACGCCGCCCGCTCGCGCCGGACAGCCCGGACGTGGCCCTCCGCCCGGACGGCCGGATGCTCGCCTTCTGCGTTCCCGGTCGGCCGCTCGAAATCTGGGATGTCGCCCGGCGGAAGAAGGCGGCCATCGGATGGACCTCCGGCCGGGACTGCCACGAGGAGAGGTACCAGTTCGTCGCCGGCGGACGTCTGCTGGCCCAGGTCCACGAGGGGAACATCCGGCTCCGCGACGTCGTCGACGGCACCGAACGGCCGCTGCTCGAGTACCGGAGGGTGGTGCGGCTCGGGGTCAGCACGGACGACGGTTACCTCGTCGCGCACACCACGACGGACGTGCTGCTCTGGCGCCTGGACACCCCGGACTGGCCGGTCGTGATCCATCAGGCCAACGGAGGGTACCCCGCCGAACCCAGGGTGGACCCGAGGACCGCCCGACTGCGGTTCCTCGCCGGACCGGAGCCGGGCGCGGAGCGCGCGGTCCACACGCTGGACGTCAGCCGTGCGGTGCGGGCCGACTGGAAGCCCGTCGCCTCGGCGGGCGCGAGATTCAGCCCGGACGGAAGCCTGCTCGTCACCGTGGAACCGCCCGGCTCGGACGGGCAGGCCCGTTTCGGGCTCGCCGACGGGAGGACCGGAGCGCCGATCGCCGAACTGCCGGGGCTGCCCTGCCGGTCCCGGCCGATCCCCGGTGTACCGGAGGAGCAGGTCGGACCACCCTGTGAGGTGTCGCTGTCCTTCCGCCCGGACGGGGGGATGCTCTCCTATTCCACCAAGGGTCCGGGGCAGGACCTGAGCGTCGGTCTCTGGGACGTCGGGCGGCGGCGCCCGGTCGCCCTGCGGGGCCGGCCGACGACCCGCTGGACGGACATCGCCCTCGCGCCGGACGGCAGGCTGGTCCTCTGGGGCCGCCCGTCAGGCATCGAACTCTGGGATCCTTCACGGGGGCGGGCGACCGGGAAGGCGACCGGCCTCCAGGGCCGCTCCTACGCCGTCCGCCCCGACGGGCGCTTGCTGGTCACCTTCGCGGGCGAGGCCGTCGAGCTGCCGGACCTGACGACGGCTCCTCGGGAGCAGGGCCCTGGCGCGGGCATCTCGTCGCTGGAGTTCAGCGCGGACAGCCGGTTCCTCGCGGTCGGGGAACGGTCGGGGCGGGTGACCCTGTGGGACGGCGGCCTCGAACGCAGCCTCGGCGGACTCACCCGTGCCGCCGCGGGCGAGGGACACGTCACGGCCCTCGCCTTCTCCCCGGACGGCCGCACGCTGGCGGCCGCCTATTTCGACGACGTCATCCAACTCTGGGACCTCGACTCCCACCTGCCCGTCGGCTCCCCGATCTCCACCGGCGGCAACCGCGTGCACGACCTGGCCTTCAGCTCCGACGGAGCGACCCTCCGCGTGGCCGGGGCGCACACGCCGCTCCGGCGGATCGACGTCACCCCGGCCGCCGCCGCGGCCGACGCGTGCCGGCGGGCGGCGGGCGGCCTCGACCGGGAGGAGTGGCGCACCCTCGTGAACGGGCTGCCCTACCGATCCACCTGCTGACCGCACCCGTACACCGCGGCTGGACGGCAACGCCCGAACCACCCGGTGCTGTCGCGACGGCACCTGCCCGGCCCAGGCGTACGAACGGCCGCCCCGACCGTGCCGGGCCAGGAGCCGTGCGAGCTCCTCAGCCGAGTTCGGGCCCGGGGCCGTGGGCCTGTCGGCCTGCCCGCACACGGCGATCGCACCCCGTCGGCACGGCCACCGAAGCCGTCGCCGGCTTCCCGTCCGGCAGGGGTGGGTACGTGTCGGTTTCGCCCCTCTGCCCTGGCCGGGCCATGCACCGCCACCCGACCGGCGCCGCTTGCGCGGCCGATTCACGCAGGGGCGCCGAGCGGCGGGTGGTCGAGCACGCGGGGCTCGTACTCGACCAGCTGGATGCGGCCGTCGAAGGTGCGGTGGTCGGTCATTTCGAGGGCGACGTCCGGGTAGCCGTCGTAGATGCGTTCCTCGCCCGTGGCGCCGGTGATCACCGGGAACATCACGACCCGGAAGCGGTCGACGAGCCCGGCTCGGAGCAGGGACCGGGACAGGCTGAGGCTGCCGATCGTGCTCAGGAGCCCCGAGCCGCTCGACTTCATGGCGCGGACCGCCTCGACGGCATCGTCGCGGACGAGCGTGCAGTTGGCCCACGTCAGCGGCTCCTGGAGCGAGGAGGAGAACACCACCTTGGTGGCCTGCGTGAGCTCGTCGACGGACGCCTCCTCCTCGGGCCTGAACTCGTCCTGTCCGCTCGGGACCTGGCCCGCGGCGAAGCCCGACATCAGGCGGTAGGTGTTCGCTCCCATCAGGTAGGTGACCTTGGGCTGCTCGCCGAGCCAGGCGAGGTACTCGGGGCCCTCCAGGCCCCAGAACCCGGGCCATCCTTCTCCCGATGCGTTGCCGTCGAGGGAGGTGATGAAGTCGACGAGAAGCTCCGACATGGCGGTGTCCTTTCCTGGGAGGTACACGAGTGTGGACCGCGCGGGAGCCGGGAACTCATCGGCCACGCTGTGGTGTCGCTGGAAAGGCCATGAGGCCGCGGCCGGACAGACGGGCCGTTCGGCTCGGCGCGTGGCTCCGGCCGGGTGCCAGGGCGGGGGAGCGCGCCCGCACCTGCCCGGCGGCGTGTCGGGCGTCGGTATGATCAGCGGCCCTGCTGGGGGAGGGGGGAGTGGGGGAGCAGCGGTGCGGGGCGGCGGGGGATGGAGGTACGAGCTCTTCGTCGGCGAGGTGTTCGCCCTGGACGGCCGGCACATCGTGGACGAAGACGGCTTCTCCTGCGCCATCGGGGAGGCCGTCGACGGACCCGGCGGATACTTCGGCTGGAACCTCGCCGCTCTGGACGACCGCCTGAGCGGCGGGTTCGGCGCCCATGCTTCCTTCACCTCGCACGGGGAATTCGCGACCGAGGCTCGGGCACGGTGGGCGGGGCGCGTACCCGTCGGCGGTCGTGAGGTGACGGGTGGTCCCCGGCGCCGAGCGCGCCCGGATCACCCTCGGACACCGCTCCCCGCTCCCCGCTCCCGCGGGGATGGTCCTGCCTGGCAGCGGCTGGAGCTGCTCCTCGCCGGGCGAGGCTGTCCGCGATGGGCGGGGCGCTGAGCTGCGGCTCGGTACGAGGAAGGGAGACGTCCCTCGCGCCGCCGGGGACGGGAAGGGGGTGGATGACCCGTTTTGGGGGTGCGATGTGTGGGTGGAGTGATGTGGCCACCTCAATTTCCGCTCAGATGTGATGACGATTCTCCGAATGTGTCTCTAGTGTCCACTCCATCGATCCGGACGGAGCAAGAGGCACATGAGCAGAGTGGCAGTGACCGAGGAGTACGGGGAGTCTTCCCCGGCCCAGGAGGGTCCGGTCGTACTGTCCGGAGTGAGGAAGCGCTTCGGCGCCGTCGCAGGCGTCGTCGTTCTTGCCCTGACCGCGAGCGGGTGCGGCGGCCTAGGGTCGGACCTCGGGGGCGAGGGCGAGAAGATCGCCATCGGCATCAAGTTCGACCAGCCGGGCCTGGGCCAGCGGACCGCGGACGGCTACACCGGCTTCGACGTCGACGTCGCCACGTACGTGGCCAAGAAGCTCGGCTACTCCGCGGACGACATCGTCTGGACGGAAGCCCCGTCGGCGCAGCGCGAGAACCTCATCAAGAGCGGTGACGTCAAGTTCGTCGTGGCGACCTACTCGATCAACGAGAAGCGCCTGAAGGAGGTCGACTTCGCCGGCCCGTACTTCCTGACCCACCAGGACCTGCTGGTCCGCGGCGACGAGGTCTCGATCACCAAGGTCGAGGACCTCAACTCCAGGAAGCTCTGCTCGGTCACCGGCTCGACCTCCGCGCAGAACGTCAAGGAGAAGCTGGCCCCCAAGGCCGGCCTCCAGCAGCTCGGCGGCTACTCCGAGTGCCTGAAGGGCCTGGAGGAGAAGAAGGTCGACGCTCTGACGACGGACGCCGCCATCCTCGCCGGCTACGCCTCGCAGCAGCAGCACTGGGGCAAGTTCAAGCTCGTGGGCCTGTCCCTGAGCGACGAGAACTACGGCATCGGCCTCAAGAAGGGCGACACCGAGCTCAAGGGGAAGATCAACAAGGCCCTGGGGGAGATGGTGGCCGACGGCACCTGGCGGAAGCTCGTGAGGAAGCACTTCAGTCTGTCGAGCTACCAGAGCGAACCCCCGCCGGCCATCCCGAGCTGACGCTCCTCTCGCGGGCGACCGGGGCCGTCGAGTACCGCCGCTCCCCGCACGCGCGGGGCTGCTCCCGCCCGTCGGCCCTCCTCGCGCGGTCCCCCTTGTCGGCAGGCCGCTTCGCCGGGTGCCGGCGGCGCGGGCTGAGGCGGGGCCGGACCGATGGGATGCCGCGTACGAGCGGTGGCCACCGACCGGCTCGCCCCGCGCTCGGGATGCGCCGAGGGCCTCACGGCAGAGCGTCGTCCAGACCCGGCCCAGGACGACCGGGCGAGAGGCCGGACGGCCTCACGGTCGGCCGGTCCTTCGTGACGGTCCCATCCGCTGGCTTGACCTTCAACGTGTGGGCCGTCGGTCAGCTGCTGGATGGGGTCGAGGTGATCTCAGGCCGCGTGGGATCATCTCGGCATGCGCCTGGTAGCTGACGGGGTCACGCCTTCCTCGCGATTGGTATTGGTCAAGGACCTCGAAACCGACGACGGTTATGCCTTCGAGCTGGCGAGCCCGCTCTTCCTGGCTGCTGGGGATCGAATCGCGTTCGAAGACGGCCGGCTTGTCGTCGTGCGGGCCGGTGGAGTGCGGCTGTCGCCGGCCGGTGACTGGTCCACTCGTTGCGGGCCCGGATCTTCGCGCCGCCGGGAGAAGCGGCTCCTCGAACGGTGCGTCGTACTTGATCACTCGGCACGGTAACCGCCGTCCACGGAAGCGGCCTTCGTCTGAACAGGTGCTCCGACCAAGGGCCACACACATTCGGCACGAAGGCCGTGAGGATGCGTCTGCTGCACCGCGATGGCCGGGGAGAGCCCGCCGGCAGAACTGTCCGGCTTCCGGGGCGAGTTCTCTTCCTGTCTCACCGCCCGTTCGGATGCTCTGTTCGAGCTGGCCGACGCGGTTCTGTGCGGTGACGGGCCGGTGAGGTCGTTGGCCGAGGTGTCGCTGGTGGGCGAACACCGCCGCGGTCCGGGAGGGCTCCACGCCGGGCTCGCCCAGGGCCGGATCGACACGGACCGGAGGCGGCGAGCCCTGGCCGCGGTGCCGCTGTCGCGGGCTGCGGCCGGCCGGCTGGTCCTGGCCGTCGACGTCACCTGCCGGCTGCGGCCGGACGCCCACACCTCACCGCAGCCGATCCTGTGCCACACCTACGGCCGGGGCAAGGACCAGCACATTCCGGTCCCCGGCCGACCCTACTCGATCATCCGGCGCCGGAACCCGGCCGCAGCTCGTGGACCGCACCCCTGGACGCCCGGCGTCTGGCACCCGGGACGACACCGCCGTGACACTGCCTGAAATGGCATGCGCTCCTCGCTCGGTCGTGCTGGGATCCATCACCATGAGTGATTACTTCTCTGGTGAAGCCGACTTGATGGACAAGATGGAACAGAACCTGGCGGAACACGCCTGCCATCTGCACCGACGCATGTCCGGCGCGACCGTCACGGAGACCGACGACCTGCTGGTCGCGGACAGCGGCTTGGACGACGACACGTTCAACATCGTGGCCGCCGCCCGCTTCACCGCAGCCGACGCCACAGCGCGCGTCGCCGAAACCATCAGCACGTTGACCCGCACCGGCCGACCCTTCTCCTGGTGGGTGGGCCCGGCCTCGACGCCATCGGAGCTCTCGGCCGGGCTGACGGCGGCAGGTCTGCCGGCCTCCGAGACCGAGGCGGCGATGTGGGCCGAACTCGACGAGACCCTGGCGTCGCCGGCTCTCCCCGGCCTGGACATCCAGCAGGTGACCGAGCCCGAACAGCTCACCGACTACGCCCTGGTCCTCGCCGCGAACTGGGACCCGCCCGCCGACACCGTCCGCAGCTTCTTCGCCCGGAACGCCGCGCAGGCACTGGCCGAGGACTGCCCGGCCCGGTACCTCGTCGGCTACGCCGGGGGCCGGCCGGTCTGCTCGGCCGAGGTGTTCCTGCACGCGGGAGTCGCCGGCATCTACAACATCTCCACCCTGGCCTCCCATCGCCGGCGCGGCTACGGCGGTGCCATCACGCTCGCGGCACTCCACACGGCCCGAGACCATGACCACCACATCGCGGTTCTCCAGGCGTCGGCCGAGGGCGAGCCCGTCTACCGGCGCCTGGGGTTCCGCTCCTGCGGCCAGTTCGTCGAACATGCCCTTACCCTCTGAGCCGTCCGGACTCCGCGGCCAGTCCGTCCGCCATCCTTGAATGTGCTGGTCACAGCCACTCGTTGATGGCCGCGGCGAGGGCGGTCGCCTCGTAGCGAACCGCCTGATCGGCCTTGTCCGGGAGGGTGCAGCGGATTCCGCGCCTGCGCAGGTGGGCGCGCGTGTGGCGGGAGGCGTACACCTTGGCCGTGATCACGACGGACATCGGCTTCTGACCCCGCTCAACAGCCAGGTACAGCTTGGTGGTCAGGCGGCCGAGCGCGTGGTCGTCCGGCTCGACGCGGATCCCGCCGGGCGGCTCCTTCTGCGGGTCCCCCTCTTCCGTGCCCGACGGCGTGCGGGTGCAGCGCCACGAGGATCCGCTGCCCCTAGTGCTGTGACCGCACAGGTTCACCGGATCGCTCGTTGTGCTGGTGGGAAGCAACGGCGCTTCCAACCAGCAGGGGAGGCGGGGTGGCACCACCGGTCAGGGTCTGGAGGCTGACGGAGCAGGAGGGGCAGAAGCTCCAGCAGATCGTTCGGCGGGGCAGTACCAGTTCGGTGCGGTTCCGGAGGGCGATGATGCAGTTGGCCTCGGCCGGCGGCAACACCGTTCCGGTCATCGCGCGGCTGGTCCAGGCGGACGAGGACACCGTCCGCGAAGTAATCCACCGCTTCAACGACATCGGGCTCGTATGCCTCAACCCTCAGTGGCCGAACAGAACCGGCCCGACCGGCTCCCGGCCACCTACCGCCGGACCCACGGCATCACCTACTTCCACGGCTGCCACTCCGTCGGCGACGACAAGCTGTGGGGGATCAACCGGCGCCGCAAGGGCATCGACCACACGTGGGCTCGCTTGCGAACGATCCGCGCCACGCGCCCGGACGGCGCCCTGATCTACGTGTCGGCCCACTTCGGTCCCCTGCGGCAGTTCACCCCGCCAACTCCCACCACCCCAACCACACCGTCCAGACCCGGGCCCCGCACGCCTACCTGCGCTGGTGCAACAAGAACGCGCGCCATCCCGACCTCCGCTGGGGCGGCAGACCACTACGAACAGCAGCCCGACCACCCAGCCCAGGGCGCCACACGGTCCCAGCAGTAGCCTCTCCTGTCATGAGCGATTCGGAGCAGCACCTTCTTGCCTGGCTACAGGACTGGTACGCGAAGCAGTGCGACGGCGACTGGGAGCACGAGTGGGGCGTGAAGATCGCCACGCTCGACAACCCCGGCTGGACCGTCGAAATCGATCTGGAGGAGACGGACCTCGAGGGACGTGAGTACCCTCGCCAAGACGTCAATCGCAACGCCCAGGACTGGGTCTGGGCCTGGACCGCTGAGAAGACCTTCCACGCGGCGTGCGGCCCCGGGAACCTTGGCGAGGCCCTTACGATCTTCCGTACATGGGCGACCACCAGCGCTCCCTGATGCTGCAGAGACGGGTGCGGGGACCCGGCGAACCTTTGCGGTCAGAGCACTAGCCAAGAAAGACGCCATCGCACCTCATGATCCGGAGTGCGCGGCATCCGTGCCTGGGGCCCGAGGATTCAGGTGATGCCCGCACGAATGTGGGCGTTGGTGAAGTAGTCGAAGTCGTGGGCCGCTGTGCGGGTGAAGTCGCGTTGCGGTTGCTGGAACTCTGGAGCGTGTCCGGGGTAATTGCCCACGCCGGGCCTGTGGCTCAGTCCGTGATCAGGCGGGGCGGAAAACCCGGTGGCCGTCTGATCGGCCGCTCTGTCACGATCCAGGCGTGACCACGTTGTTCCTGATGGTCGGCCTGCCCGGGGCCGGCAAGACCACGCGGGCTCGACAGCTCGCCGCGGAGCAGGGTGCTCTGCGCCTGACTCCTGACGACTGGATGCTGCCTCTGTTCGGGGAGGCGGAGGCGGGCGGGAAGCGCGACGTGCTGGAGGGGCGCATGCTCTGGCTCGCCTTGGAGGCGGTCAGGCTGGGCACCGACGTCGTCGTGGACTACGGCTGCTGGTCACGGGACGAACGGTCCGCGATCCGCTGGCTGGCCGAGGCCGAGGAGGCGTGCTTCCGCATGGTCTACCTGCCGGTGGACGCGGGGACCCAGCGCGCCCGTATCGCCCATCGCCGGGCGACCGCACCCGAAGAGACGCTGCCGATGTCCGAGGCCGACATCCTGTACGGGCGGGCGCACTTCGAGGAGCCCGACGCGGCGGAGCTGGAGGGCCGCAGCGCCGTCGACCCGCCGCCCGGCTGGGCGGACTGGCGGGAGTGGGCGGCCGACCGGTGGCCGTCGTTCGCCTGACCGCCGGGGCCCACGCACGCAGCCGCACCACGCGTGTCCGCAAGTGCCCGAAGCGATCCTCGACGAGGTCGCCGTCCACTGTCGGCGGATCCCCGACCCGGATCGCTAGCGGATGTCGTGGTCGGGGTGGGCACGGTCGTATGCGTGCCGGGCCTCGGCGATGACGGGACGGTGGGCGAGGGACCAGTCGGCGAGTGCCTTGACCAGGTGGGTCAGGTCGGCACCGGTCTCGGTCAGGCGGTAGTCGACCTGGGCCGGCACGGTCGCGTACACGGTGCGGAGCACGAGGCCGTCGCGTTCGAGTCTGCGCACGGTGAGGGTGAGCATGCGCTGGGAGATGCCGTCGATGGCGCGTTGGAGCTCGCGGAAGCGGCGGGGTCCGCCGGCGAGCTCGACGATCACGAGCACCGACCACTTGTCCCCGATGCGGTCCAGGACGTCGCGGATGCCGCAGTCGGGGTGGTCCTCGCGTCCGCAGGGGTCGAGTTCGGCGGGGGTGGTGGTTACCCCGGTGTGCGTGAGTGACATCGAACTGCCTTCTTGTGGCCGATGGGCGTGCGGTCGAGGATCAAGCGTAGTTACCGATGAGAACCACGACGGAAGAATTGATCGATCATGATTTTGGTGACCGGAGCGAACGGAAACCTCGGCTCGGCCACGCTTGCGGCGCTGCGTGCCCGTGGTGCCGTGGCGATGGGCGGCAGCCGTACGCCGGGTGAGGGCATGCGGGGTCTTGACTTCGACGACCACGCGAGCGTCGACCTCGCCGGTGTGTCCACTCTGGTGCTGGTCTCCGCCGGGTATGCCGAAGACGACCAGGTCGTCGGGCGGCACGCGGCGGTACTGGACGCCGCCGTCCGCGACGGCGTCCGCCACGTCGTCTACACGAGCCTGACCACGGCCGGCGATCACCTCGGCTTCGCGCTGGCTCACCGGGCGACCGAACGCCTGGTGCGGGAGAGCGGGTTGCCGTGGACCATCCTGCGCAACGGCCTCTACGCCGAGCTCTTCGGCGGTCTGCTCATGTGGACCGGTAGCGGTGTGGAGTCCGCGTTCGGGGACGGAGCCCTGGCCGCGGTCGTACGAGAGGACCTGGCCGAGGCCGCGGCGATAGTGGCGGCGAACGCGGCACCTCACAGCGGGCGGGTCTACGACCTCGTCGGCACGCCGATCACGGCACGGCAGGTGGCCGACGAACTCGGCGTCGCGCATGGAGCGATCAGTCTGGGCGAGTACCGTCGCAGGCTGCTCGACGAGACGCCGGGGCTGTTGCCGTTCCAGCCGCCGATGCTCGCCTCGATCGCCACCGGTATCCGGCACGGCTTCCTCGACGGCACCGCACCCGACCTCACCGACCTCCTCGGCCGCGCGGCCCGCGATCCCCTGGCAGCGGCCGCAGCGGCCGCGTCCGCCGGCAGGCCGGGAGCGAGTGTGTAGCGGCCGCGAAGCGAGCCCCTTCAGTGGTGACGCCTGGGCGCAGGCGTGGGCGGTGACGAGGGCTGTGGCGTCTGGTGCGGCCGGCCAAGGGCCGTCCCGCCATGACTGCTCGTGGTTACGGCAACGGTGGAGTGTCGTCCATCGTCTGCAACAACTTCCGGGCAGGCATCGCCTCCTCCGGCCGCACGGAGGAAGCGACACCGTCGATGACTGGTCGGCCTGCTTGCACAGCTGCCCTTGCAGCCGTCTCCCAGCCGGTAAGGAACGGAACCGTGGGAGCCGTCGCCTCGCCGACGATGAAACCCAGCGCACAGACGGCGTCGCCCAGGTCATCGATGGCGACGCGGGTCGTGTCCTCATCCCCGTAGGCGATCCGGGACAGCAGAGGAGGAATGCCGCCGGCCCCGGCCCCCGTCGCGTCGCGCAGTTCTCCCCAGCGGACCGTGAAGACGCTCCTCAACAGACTTCCCACAACCTGCCCCTCCTCAGAGGCCCTCGCGCCGCTCCGGCGGCGCTATAAGCATGGTGCAGTCTCGGGTGAGGACCTGACCAGGCAGCCTGCGAACGGGCAGTGGCACGGGGTCCACTCGGCTGCTTCGGCGGGCCGGTGGCCGTGCTGCGGGCCGAGAGGGGGCCGATGGGGTCGGCCGGGGGATGCCGCTGAAGGGAAGAGGACAACGCCTCTGACCGTCAGGTCAGGGCCCTCGACGCGTCCGAGCGAGGTTCAGGAGAGGTGCTGCCGGAAGAAGGCGGCGGCCTCCCCGCCCACCCTGTCACGGATGGCGGTGCGGGCGGATTCCGGCATGAAGAAGTCGTCGTGGCGAACGTCGGGGCCGGCCGAGCAGCCGCTGGCGCTGGGGATGTGGTCCAGGTAGGGGCGGGTGTCGACCTCGTAGGGGTTGACCGCGTCCGCTCCGCCCCAGCGGACGCCCACCGGCACCCGTACGTTCTCCAGGCTCTCGCGGGTCACGAGACCGCCGACTCCGGGAGCCACTTGGAAGACCGCCCGGACCCGGGGGTCGGAGAGGTCCGCCCCGGCGCCGTCCAGCGTGTGCCGCAGGGACTCGTCGAGTGGGTACTTCTTCCGCAGCGCCTCCAGCGCGCCGGGGAACTCGGGGATCTCCGGCAAGGGAACCTCCCCCGCCAGCACCGCCCACAGAATCCGCGGATCGACACGAGCTCCGGCGAGGGCCGCCGCCGTGTAGCCGCCGAGGGAGAAGCCCGCCGCACCGATCGGCCCGAGGGGCCGCTCGCGGGCAAGCACGTCGAGGACGAAAGAGACGTCGCGAGGCCGTTCCCACACGTGGAGAAAGCCTTCCGGCTCGTACCCGTCGACGAAGTTGTTGCCGTGGTGGTCCAGAGCGACGACGCGGAAACCCGCCTCGCGGAGCGGTCGCGCCAACCAGCCCATACGGCTGCCGGAACCTCCGGTGCCGTGCGAGACGACCACCAGTGGCGCGGGCCGAGCCGGCGGCCGGTCCGGTTCCCACTGGTAGATACGGACCGGTCTCGGACGGGCCGGCTCCCGCAGGTCGCTCCGGGACTCGTCGTAGAGGACACGTATCAGTCGCTGCCGCTCGGGGATCGTCATGGCGACATCGTAGGTTCGGTTCGGCCCGAACGATGAGGAGCAGGTCGCCGCCATGCGTTGACCGCGTCGACCTGGCGGTCGACCTGGGCGGTGGCGTCGACGAAGACCGGCGGTCCGTCGAACCTCGTGGCCACTGTTCGGAGCCGCCCCCCGGGTCTGCCGAAGGCGTTCGGCGCGGAATTTCGGTAGGACTCCCGAGGGCCTCGCCCTCGCCTGCGCGGCATGCACGCGCACGCGAGAACAGGGGCCCTGCCGGGGTGAGTTCTGCGGTCGAGGGGGCCGGCGCCGCCGGCTACGTCGTCGGATCAGGACCGGTCCGGCAGGTCTAGATGAAGATGATTATCATCGGCTAGTGTGTGCCCGCTCGCGCCGGGTGACCTCCGGAACGAGTTCGATCGTTCCGCCGGACCACGGCGGACTGGAGGGTAGGGGGCGCGGCATGGCCGAGGTCTCGGCGAAGGCGAAGGCCAGGGTGAAGCCCGAGGTGAAGGCGAAATCGCCGTTCGTACCGCATTTCGGGCCGCCGGCCGGGAAGCGCGCGGCCGGGGAGGCGCGCCCGCGCCGTGGCGGGGCGGGTGCGGTGGTGGTCGCGGTGACGGTGGGCGCGGTGCTCGCGGGGCCCTGGCTGGAGAGGCTGTTCGGGATCGCGGCGATCGGTGCCTGGCGGACGCTGCTCGTCGCCATCGTCGTACAAGGCGTACCGTTTCTCCTTCTCGGGACCGTCGTCTCGGCGGCCATCGGCGCCTTCGTCCCCGCCCGGGTCTTCTCCCGGGTGCTGCCCCGCAACCCCGCCCTCGCGGTTCCGGTCGCCGGGGCAGCCGGGGTGGTCCTCCCCGGCTGCGAATGCGCCTCGGTGCCCGTCGCGGGGAGTCTGATGCGCCGCGGTGTGACCCCCGCCGCCGCTCTGACCTTCCTGCTCGCCGCACCCGCCGTGAACCCGGTGGTCCTCGTCTCGACGGCCATCGCGTTCCCCAACAGCCCGGAGATGGTGGCCGCTCGGTTCGCCGCCTCGCTCGTCACCGCGGTCGCCATGGGCTGGCTGTGGCTCAGGCTGGGACGCGAGGAGTGGCTGCGGCTGCCGACGGGGGAGGGGGACCCCGCTCCGGGCGCGAGCCGGCTGAGGGCCTTCCGGCGCGGGCTGCAGCACGACTTCCTGCACGCGGGCGGATTCCTGGTGGTCGGCGCCATGGCGGCGGCGACGTTCAACGTGCTCGTGCCGCCCTCCGTACTGGAGGTCTTCTCGGGATCGCCCTGGCTGGGCGTCCTCGTGGCGGCGGTGCTCGCGGTCCTCCTGTCGGTGTGTTCGGAGGCGGACGCGTTCGTCGCCGCCTCCTTCGCCGGCTTCTCGCCCACCGCCCGCCTCGCCTTCATGGTCGTGGGGCCGATGGTCGACATGAAGCTCATCGCCCTGCAGTCGGGAGCCTTCGGGCGGGCGTTCGCGGTGCGCTTCTGCGCCGCCACGTTCGTCGTGGCGGTCCTGTGCTGCGTACTCGTCGGAGGCCTGTTCCTGTGAGCGGACGACCCACCCCCACGCGACCCCCGCGTCCCCTGGGCGAACTCGCCCTGCCCGTCCTGCTGGTGCTCACCGGCGCGGCCCTGCTGCGCGCCACCGTCGGCAGCGACATGTACCTCCGGTACGTCAAGGAGGGTCTGTGGCCCTACCTCGTCGCGTCCGGCGTCCTGCTCGTCCTGCTGGGCCTCGCCGGCACCGGCGCCGAGGTGGTGCGCCGCCTCCGCCAGCCCGTCCTGAGGCGGGACGCCTCCGGTCGTGGGTACTGGCGCGACCCGTCCGACGACTACGCGGAGGCCCACCACGGGCACGGGCACGGGCACGACCACGGTGGTGCGCCGCGCGTCGCCTGGCTCCTCGCCGGACCCGCCCTCACCCTCCTCTTCGTCGCCCCTCCCGCGCTCGGTTCCTTCACGGCCTCACGGGACGGTGCGGGGGCCCGGGTCGAACGCTCCGCCTACGAGGAGTTGGCGGACGGGCCGACCACGCCGATGGCCCTGGAGGAGTTCATCGGGCGCTCCGTGTACGACCCGATGGGCCTGCGCGGGCGCAAGATCCGACTCCTCGGGTTCGTCACCGCGGGCGAGAGCCCGGAGACGTGGTACCTCAACCGGCTGAAGGTCGGCTGCTGCGCGGGCGACGCCCGGACCCTCCGCGTGGAGATGCGGGGAGCGCGGGCGCCCGGGGTGGACACCTGGGTCGAGGTCACCGGTGTCTGGCGCGTCGCCGACGTCTCCTCCGACCGGCCGGTCCCGACCATGGACGTCGGCGCCGTCGAGCCGGTCGCCAAGCCCCGCAATCCCTATCAGGACGCACCGCCCGCGGGTGACTGAGCCGGACCTCGTCGCGCCGTCGAGGAACGGCGCCGTCGCCGATCGAACATGGACATGAATTTCATGAGCACATACGCTCTGTGCCGTCACGTGTGAAAGGAGTGGTACGAGGTGGCCGAGAGGTCGACACGGCAGCGGGCGGCGGTTGTCGCCGCCTTGACGGAGTCCCTGAGGTTCGTCTCCGCCCGGCATCTGTACGGCGTGCTCTCGGAGGCCGGGGCGGGGGTGGGGCGTACGACGGTCTATCGCGTGCTCCGGTACCTGGAGGCCACGGGGCGCGTCGACGTCGTCCAAGTGCAGGGCGGAGAGCGGCTGTTCAGGCTGCGCGGGGTGGAGGGCCACCGCCATCACCTCATCTGCCGGTTCTGCCGCGTCAGCCGGCCCGTCGACGCGCGTTCCGTCGAGCGGTGGGCGGTCCGGGTGGCCGGTGAGCGGGGCTTCACGGCGGTGGAGCACACCGTCGAGCTCGTCGGTGTCTGTGGGCCTTGCCATGCCCGTCGCCTCCGGGCGGCGGCCCCGTAGGTGTCCGGCTCCACCAGCCAGCCAGCCAGCCAGCCAGCCAGCCGGCCGGGCGGCCGACCGGACGCTCGATCGCCCGTGAGTCGTCGGGGAGTCGTGGCCCGGTCCGGGTCCCCGGGCCTGGCGGGTTCAGCGTCCCACGGTGTCGCGGTCCGGGCCGTCGGGCTGGGGGAGGAGGATCGCGTGGCCGCCGTGGTGGAGGGGCGTGTCCAGCTTCACCCGGTGGGCCTCCTCGCCGGACTCCGTGTCGATGAGGTGGACCTCGCCGTGGCCGCCCCGGGTCACGGCCACCGTGTCCGCGTTCGGGGAGGCGGTCACCGCGCGGCGCTGCACGCCCTCCCAGGGCGTGTGGCCGCGGCCCGGTGCCCCCTCCATGGCGGGCAGGGGAATCTGACGGATCGTCGAGTCGGCGTCCAGGAGGACCAGTTCGTCACCGTCGGGGTGGATGCGGGCGAAGGCGGTGGCGTTGCGGGCGAGGGCCAGGCGGAAGACGAGGCCCCGTCCGAGCTCCGTCAGGGTCGTTGCTCCGGTGTCCAGGTGGTGGCACCAGGCCTGGTTCGTCCACTCCGGCCAGCGCAGCGGATCCGTCGGCCCGCCGCGCAGGGTGGACCACAGGGCGCGCCGGCGGGGATCCAGCCGCAGGTACCAGCCGCGTGCGGCGGCCCCCCACGGGATCGGCTCCTCCATGGCCAGGTCCCCGTCCTTCCGTCGCGCCCGGTGGACCCCCTGGCCCGTGGCGGCGAACACCCGCTCGGCCGAGGGGTCCTGGGCGTCGCCGTGTCCGTCGTCCGGCAGGGAGTGGGACGCGATCGGCGTGACCTCGGGGCAGCCGGGCGGTGCGGCGAGGAGCTCGGCGAAGCGGTGGACCGCGAGGGCTCCCGGTTCGCGGTGCCGCAGGACGACGAGCGGTTCGTCGGAGCCCAGCACCGTGACGCCGGGCTCTCCCGGCCGGGTGCGGACCCGGGCCGCGTCCCCCGTCTCCAGGTCCACGACGGTGAGCAGGTCGGACCACGGGGCGGTGTTCCTGCCGAGGCCGGTCGTGACGGCCACCCACCGGCCGGAGGGGTCGCTCGCCAGGTGTTCCGCCGGTGTGGCCACGGGGATCGCGGACCGCACCGGCTCCCGGCCGTACGGGTCGAGCACGAGCAGTTCGCCGCGCCGGTCGTCGACGCAGGCCACCCGGCCCCCCGGCAGGGGCAGGAAGCCGGCGTGCTCGGAGAGGTGGCGCCCCGGTATCCGTCCGGCCACGGTGCCGTCCCGCGCGGTGACGAGGTGGACGGCGCCGTCGACGTGGTCGGAGACCAGGAGCAGGGGGTCGGTCATCAGGGGTCCTCCGTGGGCATCTTGGAGCATGATGAAAATGATTATCATGTATGGTCGGTGCGTTTCCCGATCCTGACAAGACCCGAAAAGAAGCGAGGGCACCGATGCCGCGTTCACTCCTCAGACGCACACGAAGCGGACTTGCCGCACTGATCATGGGATCCGTCCTGCTGGGCTGCGGCACGACCGGGGAGGCCCCCGCTGGCAAGGCCGAGGCCGAAGGGGCCGGGGCCGGGGCTGGAGGAGCGGGCGGCGCCGTCACCGAGGTCACGGTGAGGCCCATCGAGGAGACCCGCCGGCTGACGGACGCCCGGGGCGTCGACGTCGCGCCGAAGCGGAAGCCCGAGCGCATCGTCTGCCTCGTGGCGCTCTGCGACGACATCCTGACCGAGCTGGGCATCGTGCCCGTGGCCACCAACAGCAAACTCCTCGCCCACCCGGGGTTCCTGGGGGAGGAGAAGGCGAAGGAGGTGGCGGTCGTCCCCGGCGGATTCATAGCCCCCGAGGTCGAGGCCATCCTCTCCCACGAGCCCGACCTCGTCATCGGTCTCCAGGACACCCACGGCAAGCTCGCCCCCGCCCTCCAGGGCGCGACCACCTTCTGGCCCGTGCAGCCCACCACCTGGGAGGAGAGCGTCGGCTACCTGCGGGACGTCGCCGCCCTCACCGGGCGTACGGCGCAGGGCGAGAAGGCGGAGCGGACCTTCCGGACCAAGCTCGCCGCGGCCGAGCGGCCCAGGAGTGACAAGACGGCGCTGATCATCTACGGCAGCGACGAGAACTTCGGAGTCGCCACCCCCGGCACCGACGTGGTCGCGGGCCTGTTCCCGAAGGTCGCCGACTACCCCTGGAAGTCCCGTGGCGTCGAGGGCAGTTACAGCCTCGAGGAGATCCTGGCGAAGGGCGTGGACGTGCTCTTCGTCGAGACGATGAGCTTCGGCCCGCCGGACGGGCAGCTGTCGGAGAAGCTGGCGAAGAACCCGCTCTGGGGCAAGATCCCGGCCGTCCGGAACGGAGACGTCCACGAGGTGGACTCCGAGGTGTGGGCCAAGGGACGCGGCACGCGCTCCATGGGCCTCGTCCTCGACGAGGCCACGGCCGCGCTGAGGTGAGCGGGCCCGTCGAGACCGCGGCGCCGCGGGCCCGTTCCGCCGCCGGGCCCCGGGAAGGGCCGGTGGCGGTACGGGCCTGGGCGCAGCCGGCCGTGCTCGTGGCCCTCCTCGCGGGGGCCGCGTGGTGCGCCCTGTGCCTCGGCACGCCGTACGTACCGCCGCACCGGCTCTTCGGCGGCGAGGACGAGATCGCCCGGGTCGTCGTCACCGAACTCCGGGTCCCGCGGCTGGTCCTCGCGCTCGTCGCCGGCGCCTGCCTCGGGGCCGCCGGGCTCGTGCTGCAGGAGGCCCTGCGCAATCCCCTCGCGGTCCCCGAGATGCTGGGCGTGTCCTCGGGGGCCGCCCTCGGAGTGGCGGCCCCCCTGGTCCTCGCCGTGTCGGTGCCCGCCGCCGTCGAGCCGCTGCTGGCCATCGGCGGGGCGGCCCTCGGCGGCGGGCTGACCCTGCTCGCCGCGGGACTCGGCCGCAGCCCGTCCGCCGTCCTGCTCACCGGGGCGGCGGTCGCCGCCGCCCTGCAGGCCGCCCTGCTCGTCCTCATGGTGATGGCGGACCAGCTCGACCTCCAGCTGATCTACCGGTACCTCCTCGGCTCGCTCTCCGCGCGTACGTGGGAGGACGTGACGGGCCTGTGGCCGTGGCTGCTCGTCGCGGCCCCCGCCCTCGTCCTGTGCGCACCGGTGCTGGCGGTGCTGCGGCTCGGCGACGACGACGCGGAGGCGCTTGGCGTGCGCGTGCGGCGTGCGCGGTTCACGGCCCTCGCCGTCGCCGTCGTCCTCATCGCCCCGGTGACCGCCGTGTGCGGCCCCGTGGCGTGGGTCGGATTCCTCGCCCCGCACCTGGCCCGCCGCCTCAACCCGCTTACCGACGCGGTGGGTTGGCTTCCCTGGTCGGCGGCTTGGGGCGCGGCCGTGGTGGCCGTCGCCGACGTGCCGGCCCGGCTCGCCCTGGCCCCGGTGGAGACACCGGCCGGCGCCTGGACGGCGCTGCTCGGTGTCCCGGTCGGAGTGGCGCTCCTACGGAGGCGACGATGACGGAGACCTCGAAGCGTGGGAAGCCGGAGCGTCCGGGGACCGGGGCGGCGGAGAGCCCGACGGATGCGCCGACCGGGACGGCTGCGCCGACCGAGACGACCGAGACGACTGAGACGACCGAGACGACCAGGACGACCAGGACGACCAGGACGACTGAGACGGCCGTGCTGCCGGAGACTGCCGTGCCGACCGCTCCGGCCGAGACGCCTGCTCCTGCCGTGCCGACCGCTCCGGCCGAGACGCCTGCTCCTGCCGTGCCGACCGCTCCGGCCGAGACGCCTGCTCCGGCCGTGCCGACCGCTCCGGCCGAGACGCCTGCTCCTGCCGGGACGTTTGCTCCGGCCGCCCCGACCGCCCCGGCGGTACGGCGTTCGGCGAAGGCCGTACGGCGGTTCGCCCTGCTCGGTGTGTTGCTTCTCCTGGCCGCGGGCGCCTCGCTGCTCGCGGGCCGGGCCCTCTCCCTGGGCGCGGTCGTGGACGTGCTGACGGGCGGGGGAGACGCACTCGCCCGCCACGTGTTCTTCCGGCTGCGGTTGCCGCGCATGCTGGTGGCCCTCGGTGCGGGGGCCTGTCTCGGGGCGGCCGGACTGGTCCTCCAGTCGGCCCTGCGCAATCCGCTGGCCGGACCCGAGGTCACCGGCGTGACCCCGGGCGCGGTGCTCGGTGCCGTCACCGCCACCGGGCTCGGACTCGCCGGCTGGCAGTCGCCGTTCGCCGTGGTCGTCGCGGCGTACGCGGGCGGCTGCGCGGGGGCGGGGCTGCTGTGGCTGCTCAGCGGACGGGGCGGGGGCGACCCCGCGCAGACCGTGGTGCACGGCGTGCTCGTCTCCGCGGTGCTCGGCGGGCTCACCGCGATGGTGCTCCTGGTCGCACCCGGCGAACTCGGCAGCGTCGTGCAGTGGCTCGTCGGCAGCACGGAGGGCCGGGTCTGGGAGCACTGGCACCTGCTCTGGCCCTGGGCGCTGCCCTGGTTCCTCGGCACGTGGCTGATGACGGGGCCGCTGACCCTGCTGCGCTGCGGCGACGAACTCGCCTCCGCGGCGGGCCTGTCGGTCGCCCGCGCTCGGACGCTCGCCCTGTTGTGCGCGGTGGCGCTGACGGCGGGCGCCGTCGCCTCGGTGGGCGCGCTGGGGTTCGTGGGGCTGCTCGTCCCGCACCTGGCGGTGGCGCTCTTCGGCGCCGACCTCCGGCTCGCGCTGCCCGGCGCCGCGCTGCTGGGTGCGGTCGTGGTGTGCGGAGCGGACGCGGCGGCCCAGGGGGCGTCGCGGCTGCTGGCGCTGGCCGGGGAGGAGGCGGACCGGATCACGCTGCCCGTCGGTGCGCTGACCACGTGCGCCGGCGCCGTCCTCCTGCTGGTCGTGGTGCGCCGTACCGCGAGCCGGAGTTCTTAGGGGCGTGCCGGCCGGGCCGGGCTCGCGGTCCGGCCGGCGCTTCCCGCACTCGGATGTGAAGGACAGATGATGAGCGAACCCGTCGGCATCCATGTCGAGGGAGTCCACTTCGGATACGCCGGACGGCCGGTGCTGCGCGGCGTCGACCTGACCGTCGAGCCGGGCGAACTCACCGCGCTGGTGGGCCTGAACGGCTGCGGCAAGTCGACCCTCCTGCGGCTCGCGGCCGGGCTGCTGCGGCCCGGTGAGGGACGGGTGCTGCTGGGCCCGTACGACCTGGCCCGGCTCTCCCGGCGCGCCGCCGCCCGGCATGTGGCGCTGCTCCACCAATCCGCCCCGGCGGTACCGGGCATGACGGTACGTCAACTCGTGCGGCAGGGGCGGTACGCGGCGCGCGGCCCGCTCGGCATGCTGCGCGAGGGCGACGACGCCGTGGCGCGCCGGGCGCTGGAGGACGTCGGGGTGGGGGACTGGGCGGAGCGGCCCGTCGAGGCGCTCTCCGGCGGCGAGCGGCAGCGCGTACGGCTCGCCATGGCGCTGGCGCAGGACACCCGCGTCCTGCTGCTCGACGAGCCGACCACCTACCTGGACCTGCATCACCAGCTCGACGTGCTGCGGACGGTGGTGCGTCTGCGCGAGGAGCGCGGGCTGACCGTCGTGATGGTGCTGCACGACCTCGCCCACGCGGCCCGGTTCGCCGAACGGATCGTGGCGCTGCGGGACGGCCGGGTGGTGGCCGACGGGACGCCGAAGGACGTGGTCACGCCTGCGTTCCTGGCCGACGTCCTGAAGGTGTCCGGCCGGGTCGGCCGCGATCCCGAGGGCGGCTGGCCGGTGTGTTACCCAGATCACCCTCTGCCCCACTAGGAAAACGATAATCATATTCATTAATGTTCAGATCATGGCGCTCGACCGAACGCCACAACTCCCCTGTGAAGGAGGAACGTTCATGGAGAACGAGCAGGTCTTCTCTCCGATCGTCGACCCGGGCCAGCTGGCCCACGACTCGGCGTCCCACTCCAACGCCCTCGTCGAGAACCCGTTCGACGACACCGAGGAGTAGTCGAGGGTTCTCCCTCACTCCCGCGGGCCCGCCCTCCCGGGCGGGCCCGCGCCCGTTCCGCCCCGATCCGTAGGAGAACCCGTGCCCCACAGACAGCTCGCACCCGGCGTCGAGATCGTCGCCGTCGACGGCGACGGGCTCGCCGTCCGCACGGCGGACGGCGAGTTCCTCCGGGTCCACACGGGCGACGTGAACGGCGACGACCTCCGCCACCGGCTGGCCGGGACCCCCGCGACCGGCCCGGACGCCGGACTGGACCGCCTCGTCTCGGCCTTCGACGCGGCCGGCTACCTCACCGGAAGCGGCCGGCCGGCCACGAAGGACGAGGCCACCGACGCCGCCCCGGCGTGGCCCGCCGGGCGCCGCGACGTCCTGCTCCTCGGCGACCCGGCCCTCACCGAGCCGCTCGCCCGGCAGTTGCGGGCAGCGGGGGCGTCCCCGCGGTCCGGCACGCCCGAGGACGCGATGACGCGGCCGGACGTCGCCGCCGTCGTCTGGTGCCTCGACGGACCCGTACCCGACGGCCTGTGGGACGAGGCGGACCGGCTGCCCGCACGGGGAACCGCCTGGCTCCGGTGCCACCGCGAGGGCTGGCAGGCGTATCTGGAACCCGTCGCGGCCGCCCCCGGGGACGTCACCTCCGCCCACGTCCGGGCCCGCCGCCTCGCCGTCACCCCCGCCCACCGCGAGCTCGCCGCCTACTGGAGGGGACCGCGCACCGGCGGCGTATCCGTACCCCTCACCGCGGCCGCGGCCGGACTGCTCGCCGCGCTCCTCGCCGACGACCTCGCCCGGTGGGCCGCCGACGCACCCGACACCGGTGCGCTCCCCGCCCGCCGCCGGCTGCGCCGCGTCGACCTGCGCACCCTGACCGTCACCGAACACCCCGTCCTGCCCGTCCCCGACGTCGCGCGCACGCCGACACCGACAGCCACCCCATGACCGCGCCCGCCACGCCCGCCATGCCCACCGCTTCCTCCGCCCCCACCGCCGCCGTCACCGTCACCGTGAACGGCCTGGCCACCGACGTCCGGCTGCCCGACGGCCCCGGACCCTTCCCGGCCGTCCTGATCCGCACCCCCTACGACCGCCGGGCACACGGCGCCGAACTGCGGGGCTGGGCCCGCAGAGGGTTCGCCGCCGTGGCACAGGACGTCCGTGGCCGCCACGGCTCGCCGGGGGAGTGGCGGCCCTACACGCACGAGACCGCCGACGGCGCCGACACCGCCCGCTGGATCCGGGACCGGCCGTGGAGCGACGGCCGCCTGGTCGCCGTCGGCTCCTCCTACGCCGCCCACTGCGCCCTCGCCCTCGCCCTGGAGGCGCCCGAGGACGCACGCCCCGACGCCGTCATCGCCGCCGTGCCCGCCCTCGGCGTCGCCGACACCGCCCGCGAACCCACCGGAGTCGAACGGCTGCTGACCCGGGCCGGCTGGTGGGCGGCGCACGGAGACCGTGCCGACTCCGACGACACGGCGCTGGCGAAGGCCCTCGCCGCGGACCCCGGGGCACTGGCCCACCTCCCCCTGCTCGACCTGCCGCGGCGGCTCGGCCGCGCCCTGCCCTCCTGGCCGGAGGTATGGCGCTCCCGTGACCGGGGACGCCTCCTCGCCCGCGCCCCGGAGGCCGCGATGCCGCTGCTCGCCGTCGGCGGCCACCACGACCACTTCGCCGAGGAGACGTTCGACCTGTGGCACCGTTGGGGCGGCCCGTCGGCACGCCTGCTGAGCGGACCCTGGGGGCACGGCCTCGTCGCGGCCCCAGGCCCCGACGCCGCCCCCGCCCACCACGTCCACCTCGGTGACCTGTACGCCCGCTGGGCGTCCGCCGCGCTCGCCGGAACCCTCCGGCCGGGCCGGGCCGGAGCGGTGGCCCTCGGCGGCAGTCCGCTGTGGACGGCGGCCGACGCCGAGGGCGACTCCCATACGCCACGCCTGCGCCCCGCGAGCGGCCCCGGTTTCACCTCGGACCCCGAACACCCCGCCTCCTCGGCCGAACTCGCCGTTCCGCCCGACGGGCCGCGCGACCGCTGCGTCCTGGTCTCCCCGCCCCTGCCCCGGCCCCTCGACCTCCTCGGCCCCGCGCGGCTGCGGCTGCGCGCCCGCGCCGACACCCCGGCCGCCGACTGGTTCGCGCGCCTGGTCGCCCTCGGACCCGACGGACGGGCCGAGCGGCTCGCCGTCGGAGCGGTCCGCGGCGGCGGACCGCCCGGGCACACCACGGAGTTCACCGTCCCCCTCGGCCGGCTCGCGCGGCGCCTGACGGCGGGCACCCGGCTCCGCCTCGAAATCACCGGCCACCACTTCCCGGCGCACGCCCGCAACCCGCACACCGGCGAGGACCCCGTCACCGCGACCCGGCTCCTCGCCTCCCGGCGGGACGTCGACCCGGCATCCACCGAACTCGTGCTGAGCGCGCTGCGCACCCGACCCGTCCCCACCGATCCCGCGGAGGAGATCCTGCGATGACACCGCTGCCCATGGAAACCCTGGTGGATCCCGTCTGCGGGATCGTCCGCAAGGTCAAGCCCGTCGAACACCCCGAAGGCGCGCCTCCCCGCTACACGGCGATGACGGCCGAGGTCGCCGACGCCCGCCGCCTCGGCCTCTGGCCCGCCGACCGCGTCTCCCTCGGCACCTCCTTCGGCGACCCCGAGACCGCCCGCGTCGCGGCCATCGCCGAGGGGGTCGAACGCTACTGCGGCAACCGCGTCCCGCCGCCCGGACACCCCGACGCGCCCCTGCGCGCCACCGCCGCCGCACTCACCGGCCGGGGCCTGCGGATCTACGGACCCGACCGGCTCCCCTCGTACGCCGACTGGCAGTACACGCGGCCGGGGTTCCCCTACCGCCCCCTCACCGAGGACACCCCCGCCCTGTGGACCCGGGGCACCGAGCGACTGCCCGGCGGGGCGACCGACGAGGTGTGGGCCCCGGTCGCGTTCACCCACCTCAACTGGCGCCAGGGCGAACTCCGTTCCCTGCCCCGCACCCACCACCTCAACTACGCGGGCATCGCCACCGGACAGGGCCTCGACGACGCCGTCGGACGCGGCCTGCTGGAGATCGCCGAACGCGACGCCCTGGAGCTGTGGTGGCACCTCGACGGCCCCGCACGCGGCATCGACCCGCGTACCGTGCCGGGACTCGCCGACGACCTCGCCGGATCCGGACTCCGGGTGTGGCTCGTCGAGATGCCCTCCGAGTTCGCCCCCTGCGTGGCCGCCCTCGTCCACGACCCGCGCCTCGACCTGTACGCGGCCGGCTTCGCCTGCAAGTACGACCCGGCCGAAGCCGCCCGCAAGGCCGTCCTCGAAGCCGTGCACACCTGGGTCTTCACCCAGGGCCTCACCGACCCGGACGGCTGGGTCTTCCAGGCCGTCGACGCCGGGCTCCTCGCCAAGGGGCTCTACCTCGACCACCGCGAGGACCGCCGCTACCTCGACGCGTGCGGGGACCGCTTCGAGCACGTCAGGGACCTGGGCGCCCACGTCCAGGTGTGGCTCGACCCCCGGATGGCCGCCGAGGCACGGCGGTTCACCGAGCCCGCGCTCGGCACCGTACCGCTCGACGCCGTGCCGCCCGGCAGCCGGGAACGGATGGACCACGCCCTGGAACGGGGCGGCCACCGGGTCATGACCTTCGACCTCACCACGGAGGACGTCGCCGAGACCGCGCTCCGCGTCGCCCGCGTCCTCGTCTCCGGGCTGATCCCCAACGCCCCGGCCGCCTTCGGGTACTTCGGCTGCCCCCGCCTCGCCGACGCCGCCATGGCCCGCGGCTGGCGCACCACGGCACCGCACGCCCCCGAGGACTTCACGCTCGCCCCGCCGCCCCACATGTGAGCCCCCATGGACCTCGTCACCGCCCTCACCCGCGCCCGCGGGACCGAACCGCCGGGCCCCGACACCCCCGCCGGCCCCCCGGTCCCCGACTGGCCCGGCCCGGGACGCGCGCTCCTGCCCCCGGCCGGCCCCGGACCGCTCGACCTGGACGGCCTGCTGCGCCTGTCCCTGGCCGCCGCCGACCCCACCGGGCGCCTCCGCCCCACCCCGTCCGCGGGCGCGCTGCACCCGGTCGACGCCACCCTCCTCGTCGGCGACGGCTGCTCCCTGCCACCGGGGCGATACGGCTACGACCCCCTGCGCCACCGCGTCCACCCCCTCTCTCCCGCACCCCCCGGCACCGCCCCCGGAGCGACCGTCGAACTCACCGTCACCCCGCAACGCACCACGAGCCACTACGGCCACCGCGCCTGGCCCCTGCTGCTCCTCGACACCGGGCACGCCGTCGCCGCCCTGCACCTGGCCGCCCTCGCCCTGGCCTCCCGCCCGGCCGCCCTCCGCCTCGACGGCGCCACCGACCGGCCGCAGGCCTCCCTGCACATCCCGCCCCCCGCCACCGGCGCCACCACCCCGCCCGGCCCCGAGACGGCCACCGCGTCCGACCTCCTGTCCCGCCGCAGCGCCGCACCGCCCCTCACTGGCACACCGGACCCCGACGACCTGTACGACCTCCTGGCCCTCGCCCGCACCGCGGGCAACGGGCACCTGAACTGGTGCGCCGCCGTCGGCGGTCCCGCACCGGCGCTCCTCGAAGCCGGGGCCGACGGCACCCTCCGGCGGCTCGCCGCCGGAGACGCCCGGCCCGCCCTCGCCGCCTGGGCGGCCGGACAGGGCTGGATCGCCCACGCCGGAGCCCTGCTCCTCGCGTACGGCTGCCCGTCCGACGCCGACGCCCGCCGCATCCGCCGCGACCACCTGCACGCCGGATACGCCGTCGGGCGCGCCCAGACGGCGGCCGTCCGGCGCGGCCTCGCCGCCCGGGCCGTCGGCTCCTGGCAGCGGGCCGACCTGGGCGCCGCCCTGGGCGGCGCACCCGAACGGAACTGGATCGTCCACGCCCTGGCACTCGGCACCGGGTCCGCGGACCGACCCGAGAAGGGGAACTCGTGATCATCCACCCGGAGTTGCGCCGCGCCGCGGGCCACGCGCGCCGCACGCTCCTCGCGGCCACCGGCCTCCAGGCAGCCGTCACGCTCGGCTGGCTCGCCCAGGCCGTGCTGCTCGCCCTCGCCCTCGCCGCCATCGCCCGCGGCGACACCCGCCCCCTGCCGGCACTCCTGGCCGCGGCAGCCGCCGTCGTGGTCGTCCGCGCCGGGCTCGGCCTCGCCCAGCGCCGTACCGCCGCCCGCGCCGGCGCGCGCGTCAGGGTCCGCCTGCGCGACGAACTCCTCGCCCACCTCGGCCGGCTCGGCCCCGCGCACCTGACCACCGCCCGCACCGGAGCCGTCCGCACCACGCTGGTCGACGGCGTGGAGGGCGTCGACGCCTACATCTCCCGCTACCTCCCCCAACTGATCGTCACCCTCGCCGCACCACCCCTCCTCCTCGCCGTGGTGGCCGTCGTCGAGCCCACCGCCCTGCTCGGGCTCGTCCCCGCCCTGCTGCTGGCCCTCGCCGGCCCCCGCGCCTGGGACCGACTGCTCGCCCAGCGCGGCAAGGAGCACTGGGACACGTACGAGGGCCTCGGCGCCGACTACCTCGAAGCGCTCCAGGGCATGCCCGCGCTGCGCGCGGCCGGCGCCGTCGGACGCACCCGGCGCCGCCTCGAAGAACGCTCCGCGCACCTGCACCGCGCGACCGTCGCCAAACTCCGCGTCTCCCTGGTCGACACCGGCATCACCGACCTCGCCGTCCAAGGCGGAACCGCCGCCGCGGCGCTGCTCGCCTGCTGGTCCGCCGCGACCGGATCCACCACCCCGACCGGCGCCTACCTGACCCTCCTCCTCGCCGGCGAGTGCTTCCGGCCCGTCCGCGACCTGGCGCGCGAATGGCACGCCGGCTACCTCGGTGTCTCCGCCGCCGACGGCATCGCCGCCCTGCGCACCGCCGCCCCCGCCGTCGCCGACGACGGGACGGAACCGGCCGACTGGGCCCAGGCCCCCGAAGTCCGCTTCCAAGACGTCGAGTTCACCCACTCCGGCGCCTCTGAGCCCACGCTCCGGGGCATCACCTTCACCGCCGACGCCGGCCGGACCACCGCGATCGTCGGACCCTCCGGCGCAGGGAAATCCACCCTGCTCGGCCTGCTGCTGCGCCACCACGACCCCGCGCACGGCCGGGTCACCGTCGACGGCCGCGGAACCGCCGCGTACGCCCTCGACTCCCTGCGGCGCGGCATCGCCGTCGTCTCCCAGGAGACGTACCTCTTCCCCGCCCCCATAGCGGAGAACCTCCGCCTGGCGCGCCCCGGCGCCACCGACGAGGAACTGCGGCGCGCCGCCCGCGCGGCGGGGATCCACGACGAGATCACCGCCCTCCCCGACGGCTACGCCACCGTCCTCGGCGAACGCGGCGCCACCCTCTCCGGCGGCCAGCGCCAGCGCCTCGCCCTGGCCCGCGCCCTTCTTGCGGACGCCCCCGTCCTCGTTTTGGACGAGGCCACCAGCGCCGTCGACGAACGCAGGGAGGCGGACATCGTCCGCGACCTGACCACGGCGGCACGCGGCCGGACCGTCCTCGTCGTCGCCCACCGGCTGGCGGCCGTCCGGCACGCCGACCGGATCGTCGTCCTCGACCGGGGACGCGTCGACGCCGTCGGCGACCACCACGGCCTCGTCGCCGCCGGCGGACTCTACGCCCAGCTCGCCGCGGCGGGCCGGACCGACCAGGAAGGACTCGCCGCGTGAGCCCCGCCGACCCCGCTCTCCCGGGCCCGGGCACCCTGCGCGCCCTGCTCCCCTCACTCGCCGGACACCGCGCCATGATCGCGCGGACCTGCGCCGCCGCCCTCGCCGAACAGGGCTCCCTGGTCGCCCTCGTCACCCTCGCCGCACACGCGGTCGGCACCGCGATCACCACCGGACGCGCCCCCTCCGCGACGACCGTCACCGCCCTCTCCCTCCTCGTCCTCCTGCGGGCCCTGATGACGTGGCGGGAGATGGACCTGTCGCACGACCTGGCCTACCGGGTCCTCGCCGAACTGCGCGTCCGCGTCTTCGACGGGCTCGCGCGCAGCGCCCCCGCCCGGGTGGCCGGCCGGCGCAGCGGAGACCTGGCCGCGACCGCGATGGCCGACGTCGAAGCGCTGGAGTTCTTCTACGCGCACACCACCGCCCAACTCCTCGCGTCGGCCACCGTCTTCACCGGCGGCGCGGCCGTCCTCGCCGGACTCGAACCCCGGCTCCTCGCCGCCCTCCTGCCCGTCGCCCTGCTGCTGGTCGCCGCCCCCTTCGCCGAGGCGGCCGGGCGTACGACCCGGGGCGCGCGCACCCGGCGCGCCGCGGCCGACCTGTCCGCCGACACGGTCGAGACGGTCGACGGACTGCGGGAACTGCTGGCGTTCGGCGCCCTGCCCGAGCGCCGCAACAGGCTCGGCGCGAAGGGGCGAAGGCTGGGGGAGGCACAGCGGGCGGAAGTCACTGGGGAGTCCCTCGCCGCCTCCCTGCGCGAACTGCTCATCGTCCTCGCCGTCCTCGCCGTGGTGGCCACCACCGCCCGGGCCGTGCACACGGGGCGCCTCGACGCCGTCTGGGCCGCGGCCGCGATGACCCTCGCCCTGTCCGTACTCGGCCCGGTCGCCGAATCCGCCAGGTCGCTGAGCCAGGCGATGGGCCTGCGCGCCGCCGCGGCCAGGGTCGACGCCGGGATCAAGGCTCCCGCCCTCGCCCCGGAGCCCGCCACGGCCCGCCCGCTGCCCGCCGGCCCGCTCGGCGTACGGCTGCGCGGCCTGGGCTTCGGCTACGACGAGCGGCCGATCCTGCGGAACGTCGCCCTCGACCTCCCGGCGGGCCGCACCCTCGCCCTGGTCGGCGCCTCGGGCGCCGGCAAGTCCACCTGCGCCCACCTGCTGGCCCGGTTCTGGGACCCCCAGGAAGGCACGATCGAGCTCGTACCCGCATCGGGCGACCCCGTGGACCTGCGCGAGCTCACCGACGCCGACCTGCGCCGTGCCGTCGCCGTCGTCGGCCAGGACACCCCCCTCTTCCACGGCACCCTCGCGGAGAACCTCCGCCTCGCCGCCCCCGACGCCGACGACGGCCGACTGGCCGAAACCGCCGGGCTGTGCGGCCTCGACCGCTTCGCCTCGCTCGACACCGTGATCGGCGAACGCGGCGCCACCCTCTCCGGTGGCCAGCGCGCCCGCATCGCCCTGGCCCGCGCGCTGCTCGCCGAGCCCCGGATCCTCGTCCTCGACGAGACCACCGCCCACCTGGACAACACCGGCGACGCCGAACTCGCCACCGTCCTGGCGCGGACCCGCGAGCAGCGCACCACCCTCCTGATCGCCCACCGCCCCGTCACCATCCGCCGGGCGGACCGCATAGCGGTCCTGGAAGCGGGCCGCGTCGCCGAGGAAGGCACCTGGGAGGAGCTCACCACCCGCCCGGGAAGCGCCTTCGCCCGCCTCCTGGGCGCCGACACGGCACGGGGGCGCGAGAAGGAGCCGCGCGCGATACTGGAGGGGCTCGCCCGGTTCCCTGGGGACGACGAGGCGGCTGGAGCGGAAAGTTGAGCGGGAAACGGATGGGGACGGCGCGGGGCCTCCGGCCGGCGCGCCAGGGGGTCGGCGCGTCGGTGAAGTGGCCCGGCCCCGCCGGACGGCTCGCGGCGTGAGCACGACGGCGGACGGCGACCTCGCCGGTCCGGATCCCGGCGTCGGGTGCGGGGCTCGGCCGCCCGCCTCGTAGGGTCGGGGCATGACCAACAGGCAGTCCGGCGCGGACGTCGAGGGCAAGGGGCCGGGGCGGCCGCGGGACGAGCGGATGACCGGTGCCGTCCTCGACGCGGTCGTCGAGCTGGTGGCGGAGCACGGGCTGGCGGAACTCACCATGGCGGCCGTCGCCGCCCGGGCGCGGGTCAGCAAGCCGGCCATCTACCGGCGCTGGCCCACCAAGCAGGACCTGGTGATCGCGGCGGCCGAGTCCCGGGTCGGCACCCTGACCGTGCCGGACCTGGGCAGCTTCCGGGAGGAGCTCCGCGAGCTGCTCACCGCGCGCATGCGGCAGTACCGCGTGCCGGGCGTCGACCGGCTCCTGGCGGGCGTGATCGGGTCCGCGGCCGAGGCGGACGCCGAGCGGAGCGTGTACGGCGCCTACACCGGCCGGGTCACCGGCGAGACCCGGCGCATCCTGGAACGCGGCGTCGTCCGCGGCGACGTGCGGCCCGGCACGGACGTGGCGGCGGCCTCGACGCTCGTCGCCGGCTCGCTGCTGTTCCGCATGCTGGCCGAGCAGGGCGTCCCGGACCAGGGACTCGTGGACGCGGTGGTCGACCTGGTGGCCCGCGCCGTCGGCACGGAGGGCTGACGACGGCGGCAGGGGAGCGGTGCCGGCGGGGTTCACCGGCACCGTGCGGCCCGAACTCCGGCCGCGGGGCGCGGTTTCCGGGGAAGTAGCCCGTTTCCTCCCGCATGGCACTTCGTGCCGTCATCTGGCACTGCGTGCCGATATTCGACCCCGGTAGCCCTCGCCTGAAGGGCTCATCGAGCCAGTAGCGCAAATTTTCGGCCACACCCCCTTGCCGAGGCGCAGCCGAATATCGTTACTCCCGGTAACGAATTTGGTGAACCCCCGTTCACGCCATCGGCACTCGGAAGCCCCGGACGCCCCGGATGTCCCCCGCGATCCCCGACATCCCCGACGTCCCCGGCCGACTCCCGCCGTGCGCCGCGCCGGTCCACCACCCCGCCTCCCCGAAGAGGAGCCGCATGATCACCGACGCCGTCGTCGACCCCAAGCCCGTTCTCGACAAGCCGCTGATGCACTACGGGCGGCGCGAGCTGAACCGCACCGCGCCCGGGACCGCCCCCACCGCCTACACCCTCTTCGGCGTCAAGCCGCTGACCCCGCACTTCGGCGCCGTCCTGACCGGCATCGACCTGACCCGCCCGATCACCGGCACCCTCGCCGAGGAGCTGCGCCAGGCCCTCCTCGAATGGAAGGTGATCTTCTTCCGGGAGCAGCACGGCTTCACCACCGACCACCACCAGGCGCTCGCCGCCGTCTGGGGCCCCACCGAGCCCAACCCGTTCTTCCCGAAGACCGGCACCGTCGGCGTCTCCCGCCTGGCCAAGGACGCCAAGGCCGCCGGCAACAAGAACATCTGGCACAGCGACCACTCCTTCATGGCCAACCCGTCCCTCGGCGCGGTGCTGCGCGCCGTCGAGGTGCCCGAGGCCGGCGGCGACACCATGTGGGCCGACATGGCCGCCGCGTACGACAACCTGCCCGACGACCTCAAGACGCGCATCGAGAACCTCACGGCCGTCCACGACTGGGAGGCCAGCTGGGGCGCGCTGATGGACGAGGACCAGAAAGCCGCCTTCCGCGCCGACTGGCCGCGGGTCGAGCACCCCGTCGTCGTCCGCCACCCCCGCAGCGGACGCAGGACCCTGTACGTCAACGAGCCCTTCACCCGCTTCATCAAGGGCCTGTCCGACGCCGAGAACCGCGACCTCCTCGACATGCTCGTCCTGCAGGCGCGCATCCCCGAGTTCCAGATCCGCTTCCACTGGGAGCCCGGCTCCCTCGCCATCTGGGACAACATCGCCACCCAGCACTACGCGGTCAACGACTACTTCCCCCAGCGCCGCGTCATGGAGCGCATCGCCATCGCGGGCGTCCCCCTGGCCTGACCGGCCCGGCTCGCCCCGCCGGGGGCTTCCGACGGGTGTCGCGTGAAGCCCCCCACCACGGGGCTTCTGACGGCTCACCGCCGGAAGCCCCCGCCCAGAGCTCCCCCGCACCTCCGCACCCCCGCAGCCCGGCACCCCCCGGAGGACCCCGTGACCGCCGCACAGACCCGACCCCGCCCCGGCCCCCGACCCCGCCCGCTGAACGACGCCACAACGACCTCGAAGCACAGCGGCCGCCGCGCGTGGACCGTCACCGGCCTCCTCGTCGTCTTCATGATGGTGAACTTCGCGGACAAGTCCGTGCTGGGCCTCGCCGCCGACGAGATCCGCGCCGATCTCGGCCTGACCGCGACCCAGTTCGGGCTGGCCAACAGCGCCTTCTTCCTGCTCTTCTCGCTCTCCGGCGCCCTCGTCGGCCTCCTGCTCGCCGACCGGGTGAAGGCCAAGTGGCTCCTGCTCACCATGGCCGTGCTGTGGTCGCTGGCACAGATCCCGCCCGCGATCGGCGGCGGCCTCGCCGCCCTGATCGGCTCCCGCCTCGTCCTCGGCGCCGCCGAAGGCCCCGCCTTCCCCGTCGCCCAGCAGACCGCGCTGTCCTGGTTCCCCGACCACCGCCGCAACCTCCCCGGCGCCCTGGTCACCCTCGGCGTCACCCTCGGTGTCATCACCGCCGCACCGGGTCTGACCTGGGTCATCCAGGAACACGGCTGGCGCGCCGCCCTCTGGGTGGTCGCCGGGGTCGGCGCGCTGTGGGCCCTCGTGTGGTCGGTGTTCGGCGGAGACGGCGCCTACCGGACCGACGACACCCCCGGCCGGGACGCGCCCGCCGCCCAGGACGCGGGCGCCGCACCGGACGCCGCCGCCGGCCCCGAAGCCGCGCTCCCCGGCTACCGGCGCGTCCTCGCCACCCGGACCTGGATCGGCATCACCCTCGCCTATTTCACCAGCTACTGGATCGTCGGCCTGATGGTGGCCTGGCTCCCGTCGTACCTGCGCAACGGCCTCGGCTACGCGGCCGACACCGCCGGCACCCTCGTGGTCACCCCCTGGGCCGTCGGCGCGGTGGTCCTCCTCGGCCAGGCCGTGCTCACCGGCCGGCTGATGCGCCGCGGCGTCGGCAGCCGCACGGCCCGCGGCCGGATCGGCGGCGCGATGCTCCTGATCGGCGCCGTGAGCCTGTTCTGCGTACCGCTCGTCGACGGCACCCCCGCGAAGACGGTGCTGCTCGCCGTCGGCCTCGGCACCGGCGGCTCGTACGCCACCATCGCCGCGACCACCATCGCCGAACTCGCCCCGCCCCGCCGCCGCGGCGGCGCCCTCGGCACGATGAACGCGCTGGTCACCACCGCCGGACTCATCGCACCGGTCGTCGTCGGCAGGCTCATCGACACCCAGGGCGACGCCGGCTACGAAACGGCCGTCCTCCTCTCCGGAGCCCTGCTCTCCCTCGGTGCCGTCGCCTCGTTCACCCTCGTCGACCCGGCCCGCGACGCCGCCCGCCTCCGTGCGTGACCTGCCTCCGCCTCCGTACGCGACCCGCCCCAGCCCCCTCCCCTTGGAGCCACTCCCGTGACCACCACCCTCGTCGACACCGGCGCCCTCGACCGCGCCGTAACCGACCTGCGTACCGGCCAGGACGACTGGGCCGCCACGCCGCTCGCCGAACGCATCGCCCTGCTGGAGCGGATGCTGCCGCGCATCACCGCCCGGGCCGCCGAGATGGCCGAGGCGGGCGCCCGCGCCAAGGGGTACGCCCCCGATTCCCCCGTCGCGGCCGAGGACTGGATCGGCGCCCCCTGGGCCATGGCCCAGAACGTGACCGCGCTGCTGCACGTGCTGCGCCGGATCGCCGCCGGGCGGGAACCCCTGCCCGCCCACGCCGTCCGCGAACGCCGCGGTCGTACGGTCGTCGACGTCTTCCCCGTCACCGGCTGGGACCGGCTCCTGCTCAACGGCTTCACCGCCGAGGTGCACACCCGGCCCGGCACCACCCCGCGCCAGGTGCGCGACCGCGCGGCCCGCGCCTACCGGGGCCGGGCGCCCCGCCCCCGGGTCTCCCTCGTCCTCGGCGCGGGCAACGTCGGCGCGATCACCGCCCTGGACATCCTGCACAAGCTGTACGCGGAGAACCAGGTCGTCGTCGCCAAGATGAACCCCGTCAACGACTACCTGCGCCCCCACTTCGCCGACATCTTCGCCGAGTTCACCGCGCGCGGCTGGGTCCGCTTCGTCGCCGGCGGCGCGGCCGAAGGCGCCTACCTCGCCGCCCACGACGGCATCGACACCCTGCACGTCACCGGCAGCGAACGCACCCACGACGCGCTCGTGTGGGGCACCGACGACCGGGCCGAGGAACGCCGCCGCGACGACACCCCCCTCCTCGACAAGGAGTTCACCAGCGAACTCGGCGGCGTCAGCCCCTGCATCGTCACCCCCGGCCCCTGGACCCGGGCCGACTTCCGCCACCAGGCCGAGCACATCGTCACCAGCAAGATGAACAACTCCGGCCACAACTGCATCGCAAGCCAGGTGCTCATCGTGCCGGCCGGCTGGGACGGCACGGAGAAGCTCCTCACCGAGATACGCCGCGTGCTGCGCGCCCTCCCGCCCCGCACGGACCACTACCCGGGCGCCCAGGACCGCCTCGCCGCCGTCCGCGCCGCCTCTACCCGCGCGAGATCGAAGAGGTCCTCTACGAGCACCCCGCCGTCGCCGAGGCGGCCGTCATCGGCCTGCCCCACGACGAACTCGGCGAGGAGGTCGGCGCGGCCGTCACCCTCCACGAAGGCGCCACCGCCACCGCCGAGGACCTCCGCGAGTTCGTGCGCGCCCAGGTCGCCGCGTACAAGTACCCCCGCGTGGTCTGGCTCCTCGACGAACTCCCCAAGGGAGCCACCGGGAAGATCCTCAAGCGGGAGATCGCCCCGCCGCACCCGACCGCCTGACCCGCCACGGGCACGGGCACGGGCACGGGTACGGGCACGGGCACGGGCACGGGCACGGGCAGAGGGTGGGGCACGGATGCGGCGCGCCGCCGCCGTGCCCTACTGCTCAAGCCTGGTGTCGCGGCCGACCTTCTCCCAGGCGGCGAGGTCGCCGCGTACCTGCTCCAGGTGTCCGTAGATGGTGTCGATGGAGTCGTCGCCGAGGGCGAGCCGCAGCGGCTTCTCATCCGCGTTCAGGGCGGCCAGGACCGCCGCCGCGGCCTTCGCCGGGTCGCCGGCCTGGCCGCCGTCGCCGCCCTCCACGAAGGCGCGGGTGGCGCCGACCGTGTCCGCGTAGTCGGTGATCGTGTCCACGCTGAGGCTGCCGTTGCCGAACAGGCTGGTGCGGAAGGCACCGGGCTCGACGATCAGGACGTGTACGCCGAGCGGTCCGACCTCGGCGGCCAGCGCCTCCGACATGCCCTCCAGGGCGAACTTCGTCGCGCTGTACGCGCCGAAGCCCGCCATCGACATCTGCCCGCCGACGCTGCTGAGCTGAACGATCGCCCCGGACCGGCGCTCGCGCATGTACGGCAGGACGGCGCGGGTCAGCGCGGCGGGGCCGAAGACGTGCACGTCGAAGAGCGAACGCAGCTCGGCGTCGTCGGTCTCCTCGACCGAACCGACGTGGGTGCGGCCCGCGTTGTTGACCAGGACGTCGATGCGGCCGTGCCGCTCGGCGACCCCGCGCACCACCCGGTCGACCGCGGTGTGGTCGGTGACGTCGAGAGTGACGGCCTCGACCTGGTCGGGATGGGCGGCGACCAGCTCGTCCAGGGCGCCCGCGCGGCGGGCGGCGGCGACCACGACGTCGCCGGCGGCGACCGCGGCCTCGGCGAAGGCACGTCCGAAGCCGCTGTTGGCGCCGGTGATCAGCCAGACCTTGCTCATGACGGTGTTCCCCTCGTGACGCGGATGCGGGACGTCCCGCCCGGCGACGGCTCGGCGGGCGGCGACAGAACGAGCATGCGGGCATGCGGCGTTGCCCGTCCAAGATCCCTCGTGATAACCCATGGTTATGACCACGGACGTGCACGGGCGGGATCTGCGGTACTTCGTCGCGGTCGCGGAGGAACTGCACTTCACGCGGGCGGCGGAGAAGCTGTACGTCTCGCAGCCCGCGCTCAGCAAACAGATCCGGGCCCTGGAACGGCAGCTCGGCGCCCCGCTCTTCGACCGCGACCGGCACGGCGTCCGCCTCACCGAGGCCGGCGCGGCCCTGCTGCCGCACGCCCGGGCGGTGCTCGCCGCGTGGGACGAGGCGGAGCGCGCGGTCCGGACGGCCCGGGAGGAGGCGAGCGGCACCCTGGTCGTCGGGATGAGCACCAGCCCCGGCCGGGGCGGGCTGCTGCCCGCGATCCGCTCCCGCTTCACCGAGGCCCATCCGCGGGCCACGCCCCGGCTGCGGCAGATCGGCTGGGAGGACCCGACGGCCGGGCTCGCCGACGGCACCAGCGACGTGGCCTTCGTCTGGCTTCCGCTGGCCGGCGCCGAGCGCTTCCACTGGGTCGTCGTCGCCACCGAACCGCGCCTCGTCGCCCTGCCGGAAGGCCATCCGCTGGCCGCCCGCGAACGGATCGACTTCGCCGAACTCCTCGACGAGCCCTTCCTCGCCCTGCCGGACACCGGCCCCGAACTCCGCGACTACTGGCTGGCCGTGGACGCGCGGCGCGGCCGGCCGCCGGTCGTCGGTGCCGAGACAGCCAGTGCCGACGAGACGTACGAGGCCCTGGTCGGCGGCCTCGGCATCTGCCTGGTCGCCACCGGCAACGCCCCGCTGCTCACCCGCGGCGGTGTCGTCACCCGCCCCGTCGACGGCGTCTCGGAGTCCCGCTTCGCCCTCGCCTGGCGCGCCGACGACACGCGCCCCCTGGTCCGCGACTACGCACGCGCGGCAGCCGGCGCGGCCGCGTCCGCACGCGCCTGAACCGGTCCGCCACGGGCCGTGCCCCCGGGACTCGCCGGGGAAGCGGTGTGCCCCGTCACCGCGACGGGATCGCGGTGACGGGGCACGTGCGTCACGACCAAGGCGGCCGCGGCGGCGCATGCGGCGAGGACTCGCTGTGCGGTCGTGCGGATGGAATTCTCCCTGAGGTAGGTGACCTGGTGGACGTGGTGTCGACGCGCGCGATCCGTCAGGAGCAGGGCGTGGTGATGGTGTTCGCGTCCGTGGAGACGTTGCCGGAGCAGATCCACCCGTACGGGGCGGCGCCCCCGACGCTGACGAAGTTCCACTTGTTCCTGGACTCGTTGTACGTGTAGCACCAGCCGCCGAGCCGCGTGCCCACCTGCAGCGTGTAGCCGCTGGCGTTGTCGCAGCCCGCGCCGGGGCCGGTCGAGCCGGGCGGTCGGCTCCGGGCTGTGCCTGGGGGAGTCGACCACCCAGGACGGCGGGGGCGCGGTGGAGCAGTACGCCTGCCCGACGACCGTCCCCGTCCATCTCCTGGAACCTGCGGGCGGCGACCGGTACACGATCCGCTCCCTGCACCCCGTCCTGGGCCACGGCTGCCTCGGCGTCGACGCCGGCCTGAGAACCGAAGGCGCCCGGCTGATGAACCGCACGCCGGGCGCTGCGGCCGTCCAACTGCCGTGCACGCAGGCGCAGTCGGGCCGGCTCTTTGCCTTCGACCCAGTTCCGGCCGCCACCGCCGTCCCCGACATCAGGTCCAACTGACACCGGCGGGAGAGGAGTCTCGGCGGTTCAATGGGCCGGGTCGCCGCCGTCGCGCGGGTCGATCGGCGCGAGGACGCCGAGCCGGTCCTCGATCGCCTGGGCCGCGTCGAGGCACAGGTCCTCCCGGAACGCGCGCCCGACGACCTGCACTCCGGTGGGGAGCCCGTCGGCCGTCCCGGTCGGGACGGCGACACCCGGTACGCCGACGAAGCTGGTCACGGTGCACAGGCGCATGCCGGAGGCCACCCGGTTGCGACCGGCCCTGTCCCGGGACTCCAGTCCCGGCTCGACCGGCGGCTCGGTGAAGACCGGCCCCAGCACCAGCGGGTACGTGTCGAGGAATTCGGCCCAGGAGCGGCGGATGTTCATCCAGACGCCCATCAGCTTCATGAACTCGGCCGCGTCGGCGGCCGGGGCCTGCTCCATCGCCATCGCGATGTACCGGTCCCCGCCCTTGCCGAGCAGCGCGCGTACCGCCGGCCACGTCGGGGCGAACTCGGTCGCCGTGATCCGGCCGTACGCGTCGAGGGCCTCGTCCAGCCGCGGCACGTCCCGTTCCTCGCGTACGTCGTACCCGGCGTCGCGGAGCGCGTCGGCCGCGGCGGCGACGGCCGCGCGGACCGTGGGATGGACACCGTGTCCGCCGGGGTCCGCCACGACGGCGACCTTCACCCGTCCGGGAAGGGGTTCGCCGTACGCGGGCACCGGCACGGCGCGCGGGTCGCGCGGATCGGTCCCGGCGAGTACCTCGTACGCCAGGCGGAGATCGCCCACGCCGCGGGCCAGCGGGCCGTCCGTGACCAGCATCTGGGAAGCCGGGCCCGGATCGTCCGGGCCGAGGAAGCGGTGGTCGGCGGGGAACCGCCCCGTGGACGGCTTCAGCCCGGCCACGCCGCAGAACTGGGCGGGGACGCGCACCGAGCCGCCGGAGTCGTTGCCGAGCCCGATAGCCGCCATGCCCGTGGCGACGGCCACGGCGTCGCCGCCGCTGGAGCCACCCGGGGTCCGCCCGCTGTCCCACGGATTGACCGTGTCGCCGAACAGCTCGCTGCGCGTGTGCATCCCCGCCAGGATCAGGGTGGGGATGTTGCTGTGCCCGATGGGGACGGCCCCCGCCGCCCGCAGCCGCGCCACCGGGGGCGCGTCGGCCGCCGCCACGAGGTCGCGGAAGCGCTCCGCGCCGAACGTGGTCGGCACGCCTTCGACGGCCGTGGACTCCTTCACCGTGAAGGGCACGCCCGCGAGAGGCCCCAGCGTCTCGCCGGCGGCCCGCCGGCGGTCCGTCAGCGCCGCGGCCTCGCGTGCGCGCTCGGCGAGGAGCTGCGTGACCGCGTTCACCCGAGGGTTGACCTCGGCGATGCGCTCCAGGTGACTGTCGACCAGTTCGACGGCCGAGACCTCCCCGCCGCGTACGGCCTCCGCCTGCGCGGCGGCCGACATCCTCCACAGGGCATCCCGCATGACTGACTCCACCATCCTCTCCGCCGTTCCGATGCGCTCGCATCGGAACCGTGACGGCAACCCTACCGTGGTACCGATACAGATGCATCGGATAAAGTCGGTCCACGAAGCGGAGTGAAGCGAGCCGCAGCGAAGGAAGAGGAAGGCCACCGGACATGCCCAAGCAGGTGGATCACGAGAGCCGGCGTCGCCTCATCGCCGAGGCCGTCTGCCACCTGGCGGACGAGCGGGGCCTGGAGGGCGTGACCCTGCGCGACGTCGCCGCCCGGGCGCAGGTGTCGATGGGCGCGGTGCAGAGGTGCTTCCGTACCAAGGACGAGATGCTCGTCTTCGCTCTCGCGCACATCGGCGAGAGGATCAGCGAGCGCGTACAGGCCCGCCTCGTCAGGAGTCCGGCCCAGTCGGCCGGCACGGCCCTGGGCCACGCCGCCACCGAACTCTCCCTGCTCCAGGAGGAGCACCGCACCGAGGCGAGGGTCTGGCTCGCCTTCGTGGCGCAGGCGGCCGTCAGCGAGACACTCGCCGGCACGCTGCGGGCGAGCTACGCCCCCCTGGAGGAAGCGTTCACCCGCCTGATCGCGGAAGCCGCCGAAGGCGCCGGCCGCACCGCCCCCCTCGACCCGAGGCGCGAGGCCCGCACCCTCCTGGCCCTGGCGGACGGCCTCACCACCCACGTCCTCATCGGCCACCTCACCCCCCAGGACGCGCAAGGCATCCTCCACGCACACCTCGCGCGGCTCTGGGAGTGACCGCGCCTGGACGTCAGTGGTGGGGCACGGAGCCGACCAGGCCGCCGTCGATCACCAGGTCCTGGCCGGTGATGTAGGAGGCGTCGGCGGAGGCCAGGAAGGCCACGGCGGCGGCGACTTGGTCGGCGTGCCCGATGGTGCCGAGCGGGACCTGGGCCGCGTTGCGGGCATCGGCCTCGGGGTCGGGGGCGGCGCCGCGGTACATCGCGGTGTCGATGTAGCCGGGGCTGACGGAGTTGACGCGGATGCCGCGCGGGGCCAGGTCGGAGCCGAGAGTACGGGCCAGGTTGTGCACGGCGGCCTTGGTCGCCGAGTAGACGGAGGCGACGGGCAGGCCGCGGTGGAGGGTCCAGGAGGCGTTGAGGACGATCGCGCCGCCGTCCTCCAGCAGGGGGAGCGCCTTCTGGACCGTGAAGAAGACGCCCTTGAAGTTGACGTCGGTGGAGTGGTCGAAGTCGGCTTCGGTGATGTCGGCGCTGGGCTTGAAGACGCCGGTGCCGGCGTTGGCGAACACCACGTCCAGGGTGCCCCGCCAGGTCTCGACGCGACGCATCAGGGCGTTCAGATCGTCCAGGTCCGAGGCGTCGGCCCGGACGGTCAGCAGGCGTTCTCCCGCGCCGAGTTCGACGGCGGCCTCGGCGAGTCGGGCCTCGTCGCGTCCGGTGACGACGACGTGGGCGCCCTCGTCGAGGAGACGGCGGGCGGTGGCGAGACCCATGCCCGAGGTGCCGCCGGTGATCAGGACCGTGTGGTCGGTGAATCGCTTCATGCGGTTGATCCTCCGCCGCCGGGCGGAGGATCGGCAGTGCGGGACGATCCTGGGTCTGCCACCACCACCTTCGCCCGGCGGACCAGGACGACCCCGGATAACGCCAGGCCAGTACGTCAGTGCGGCGATCACGTCCACCGTCAGTGTGCGGTCGGCGATTTCCATGGCCACGCCCTCCCACCCGCCCCGGTGTCTTCTGGTGGGGCCCGGCGTTGATGTTCTTGGCGGGCGGGTGCGTCTGACGTCGTGCCGCCGGCCGGTCCCGAGGTCGATTGACCCGGGGGAGTGGAGGCGGCTCGCCAAACTCTGCATCCTGTATGCGAATTACGCATGGCGAATGTTAGATTGGTATGCATGTTGGGTACGGAAGAGGTCCTCAGGCTCACGGTGGCGGCGCTCATGTCGCGATCGGGCGAAAGGCAGGGCGATCTGGCCGCCGGGCTCGGGCTGTCCCAGGCGCAGGTGTCGCGTAAGCAGTCCGGCAGCGCGCACTGGTCGCTGGAGGACGTCGACCTGCTGGCCGCGCACTACCGCTTGGCCGTGGTCGATCTGCTGTCCGGGCCGACGCACGCGGTCGGCGTCCTGCACGCTGCCGTGCCCAGCCTCGCCTCCGGAACCCTCACCGTTGCGCCGCCCGCGCTCGTACCGTCTTCGTCCGGCGGCCCGGCCGCCGTTGTCAGGCCGGACGCTCCCCTGCCCGCTTCCGGTGGTGAGCCGGTGGTGCCCGACCGGCCCTCTGCCCCGGCCGGGCCGTGTGTGCTGTGCGGCCGGCCGGCCACCGACGAGGTCGACGGGTTCTGGCAGCACTTGAGCGCCGAGGAGTGCGAGGCGGCCGTCGCGGCCGCGGACACCGCCACGCCTCGGCCGACCGCCGCCCGCCCGGACGAGGCCGCCGCCGACGGCGATCCGGCACCTGACACGGTGTCGGTCCCCCTCCCCGTAACCGAGCCTGCCGCTCCTGCCGCATCCGTCCCCCCGGCCGGACAGCCCGCCCCCGCCGTACCCGTACCGCCTGGTGGGCCCGCCGAAGCCGCGGCGGCAGAACCGCCGGGCGTACCGCGGGAGCAGGCCGGGGCCGCCGCAGCCCCGGCCGCGCCCCGGCGCTCCGCCCCCGCGTATGCGTCGGAGACGCTGGTCGAGCAGATCACCGACCGTGTCGGTGATGTCGTCGCCGAGCACGCGGGGGACACGGACGCCGCGCAGGCCGCATTGATCAAGGCGGCGATCCCGGACGTGATGGCCTTGTTCAAGGTTTCCCGGGCCAGTGGCCGGTACGAGCATTCCGAGTTCCCTCCGACCGCGGAAATCCTTCGGAAGAAGTCCCAGAAAGGTGCGGACGAGATCTGGGAAGGGCGCCCGAAGTGGCGCAATGCGACAGTCGCCCAGGCGGTGAGGCAGGGGGCGCGGTTCGAGGTGACGGCGCTCGACATGAACGCCGCCTATTTGTCCGCGCTCAAGTGCTGGCTGCCTATCGGCCAGCTGCGTGAGGACACCAGCGGTGTCCACGACCCGAAGAAGGCCGGTGTCCACCTGATCACCCCGGCCGGCTGGGATCACGCCGACCTGCCCAACCCCCTGGGCAACCGCATGGAGCCGGGCGAGCTGTGGGTGACCGAGTCCACGCTCCGCCAGCTCCTCGACGTGGCCCGCCAGGGCCTCGCGGACCCGCCGGTCATCCACCGGTCCCTCGTCTCCGGTGCCACGGAGGCCCTCCTGGAGAAGATGCGTCGCGCGCTCGCCGAGACCCGGAAGACCGCCCTTGCCGAGGGCGACGAACTCACCGTCGCGTACGTCAAGGCCATGTACTCCAAATTCGTCTCCACCATCGGGGAATCCAGCGCCAACCGGGAGATCCGCCGGCCGGACTGGATGCACATCATCCGCTCGAAGGCGTTCGCGAATCTCTGGATGAAGGCCCACAAGGCACACAAGGCCGGTCTCCAGGTCGTGGAGATCTCCGGCACCGACGAACTCCACGTCATCGGTGACTGGCGCTCCGTCTTCAAGGAAGGCCGGGACCTCAACGAGGTCAAGGAGAAGACCACCTACACCCTCGGAGGTAAGTGATGGCCGGCTCGCCGGACCTGTGGGCCCGATGGGGCCGATTCGGCGGCTACGAAGCCCGCGGCATGAAAGGCGGCGAGGCACTCGTCCTCGAACTCAACCGCATCGTCTACGCCTCCGGCATCTCCTCGCCCATCACCTCCAGGCGCGGGCTGGCCGCCCGGCTGCGGTACCTCGACAGCCGAGCCGGCCGCGACGCACTGAAGGAGCAGGGCGTCTCGCCACGGACCATCCGGTCGTGGATGCGCGACAAGGGCAAGATCGCCCCGACCCCGGCGAGCCGGGAGAAGATCGACGCCGCCTACTGGCACCGCCGGCGCGACAACCTGATCCGCTCCGGGTGGCTCACCCGCCATCTCGACAACGACGGCCGGGGCAGCCGGATGGAGATCTACCCCGTCGACCAGAGCCAGGTCACGCCCGAGCGCGCCCGCCCGAACATCTCCCAACGCACCATCACCGTCCGCTACATCTGGGGAGACCTGGTCGACGCCTGGGCCCGCAAGGACGCCGGCACCGTGGACGAGATCTGGGACGACGTCATCACCGACCTCGACTCCGACTACAACGCGTACGCCTACGTCTCCTCCGTCGGCATCAGCGCCTGACCGCCGACGCGGGATCCCCCCGGGGTCGGCATCCCATGTCGCCCTCGTCGGCCTGCACGCGTGGACGGACGACGACCACCCAACATCGCAGCGCGGGTGCTGAGCACGCTCGGCCCCGAACTCCTGCCCGCCTTCATTGAGTTGCTTCCCCGTCAAGTGATGCACCTTCAGTAGATCCTCAGCGGTCCCCCGGCTCCAGGAGGCCGGAAGGGGGTCACGGGACGACTGACGGCCCGTGGCTCAGGTCGGCCCTCTCGTTGAGAGAACGTGCACCCTCCCTCCTCAAGGAGTCCCGTGATCACTTCTCGTCGCGAGCGCGCTGCTCCTCGGCGGATGCCTCGCGTACGGCGTCTACCGGCTGGGCCGGCCGATCCCGGCCGCGCTGCGCGGCGTACCCGTGGCCATCGAGGTGCTGTACCTGGTGGGTGGGGTGGTCCTGCTCTTCATGATGCCGGGAATCGCCTTCGCCTCGATCTTCGCGATCCTCGTACTCATCGGCCTCCTCGGCTCCGAGGGGAGCGACTGGGTCGCGAACTGACACCTCCCTCGGGTGGTCCGGCGTGGACCGGGACGCGGCGGATGGCCGGCCCTCCTCCCGTGACGGGCGGGGGCCGTTCTTCCGCGCCCCGAGGTGTCGAGGCCGACCCCAGGAGCCCCCGTCGGGTTCTTCGCGTGGCATGCCTGTCGGTGCCCCGCGGGTACGAGCGGCGGGCGTCCTGGCCGGATGCGCGTGCGGAACTACGGCGTCGAGGTGGTGGATGGCTGGGCGCCGGTATGACTGGCCCCGCTGCTGCCGTCGCCTATCCGGCCGTCAACTCCCGCGTCTCTGCCTTGCTCAGGACCTGTCCGCAGCCTTGGCGGTGCGATGGGCATCTCCACGGGACCGGCCGGCCAGTCGTCGACTCCGGCGGCGGGTTCTTCGTCAGGCGGCGCGCCGCCCGCCGAGCGCGCCCATCCCTGGGCCCGTAGGCGGAGCTTGAAAAGAGGCCAGCCGGATCGTCTGCAACAAAACTATCTGCTACGGTCTTCATTGTCGCCGTGATCGGCAGGGGCCGCAGGACCGCAGCTGTCGGACCCGCCCTCCCTTCCCTTCCGATCCCACCCGCCACACCCAGACCACCGAAAGGCTGACCGTCATGAGCGAGCAGACCGCCACTGAGACCACCGCCGGCACCACCCAGAACGACGGCCCGGCCCCCCGCGTGCTCACCGACCAGGAGCTGTCCCGGCTGCTGAGCCGGCAGCAGTTCGGCGTACTCGCCAGCGTCAGGAGCACCGGCCACCCGCACCTGTCGACCGTCCTCTACGACTGGAACGCCGAGGAGCGCGTGCTGCGGGTCTCCTCCACCGCCAACCGCCTCAAGGTCCGCCAGTTGCGCCGCGACCCGCATGCTTCGCTGCACGTCAGCGGACCGGATGTCTGGTCGTTCGCCGTGGCGGAGGGAGAGGTCGAGATAGTGGACCCGGCCGACGGGGCCGCCCCCGGCGAGAAGCCGCTGCCTGATCGGCGCGTGACCATCGTGCTCCGCGTTTCGCGCCTGTACGGGACCGCTCTGGACATCCCCTCGCAGGACTGATGACGCCGCGCCGGGCCCGGAACCCCGATGGAGGCGCGAGCGTCATCACTGGCCGCGCAGCGGAGGAAGCCAGGGGCACGGCAGTCACCGGCGGAGGCGGCGGACTGGGCCGCGCGGGAAGGCGCTGGAGGAGTCCGGCTCGACCTGCTGCGCGACAACGCGGGCGCGGTCGTCCCCGCAGGCCGGTGCCCGAGGTGGCGTCTGACGCCCGAACCGGATCACGGCCACCACCGTCACCGGCACGTTCCAGCGCGCCCAGGAGGCGTTCCGCATGATGTGGGACCGGTCCTCGCAGGGCGCCCGCCCCTCCGGGATCGCCTGTGGCCGGATCGGCGTCGGCAACGTGACAGTACCGCTCCTTCGACGAGTACCAGGCCGTGCTCGCCCTCTCCGACGACGACCTCGCGCTGCGCGTCCGCGACTGCCCCGGGTGCGCCGCGAGACCGAGCGGGTACGGGTCGCCCGCCGCGAGGTCCGGCTCCTTCCCCTCCTGCTCCACACGAGCGACCGTCGATGCGGACCGCCGGACCGCCCGCGTGGCGAACTGGGGGCGCCGGGCGTCCCCTCGCGGCTCATGCGTGTCGCCTACGAGTTCCGGCGTGGTGGCAACCAGCCCCTCCTCCTGGACGCGACCGACCCCGGCCCGCTCGCGAGGGCCAGACCGGGCGCAGGCGCCCACCACCCGGTCCGGTGGAGACACACCCGGGGGGCCGGGACAGGGCCCCGCGCCTGACGGGCGCGGGGCGGGGTGCCCGGACGTCGGCCTTTCCAGCGGAGCGGTCGCATGTCAGGAGCCACCCTGCCAACGGAGCAGCAGAATGCCCGGGGGTGGCCCCCGTCACCGCAGCAGGTCGAAGGCCAGGTCGGCGTCGGCGACGGCCTCGGGGTGGACGTCGCGGGCGGTGCGGCCGTCGGCGATCTTCTGCCAGTTGGTCCGTGCGAGGACGCGTCGGACCGCGAGTGCCTGCGCGGCTCGCAGCCGCGCCTGGATGCCTTCGCCGAGGGCCTCCGCCAACGCCTCCTCGTCCTCCACCTGGTACTGCGTGAGCCGTGCCGCCAGGCTCGGTGTGGTGAACACCAGCCGGTGGAACGCCACCACCTCGGGATGATCGGCGAGGCCGGTGACGGGATCGAAGCGATCGAGGCCGGCCCGGAAGTGCCGGTGCAGCGCCGTCATCGGCCCGGTGCCGGGCGCGCGGTCGCGGACGACGCGCGCCGCCTCGCCCTGGTGGTCCGCGAACCGGTGCAGCACCAGGTCTTCCTTGGTGGGGAAGTACCGGAAGAGGGTCGGCTTGGACACCTCGGCCGCCGCGGCGATCTCGTTGACCGAGACGCGGTCGAAGCCGCGCTCCAGGAACAGCGAGACGGCCGCGTCGCCGATGGCGTCGCGCGTGCGCTGCTTCTTGCGGGTCCGCAGCCCCGTCGACTCGCTCATCCGGCCACCGTAACATTTGTTACCAGGTTGCATTTTTAACTCGGTAACGTTTCGATGGGTGGCGTGCATCAGACAAACAGTTCTCCCGTACTCGTCACCGGGGCGACCGGCCGCGTCGGCCGCGTCGTCGTCGACCGACTTCTCGACGCGGGCGTGCCGGTCCGCGCCCTCGTCCGTCGCCCCGACGCGGCGGCCACGCTGCCGTCGGCGGTCGAGGTCTTCACCGGCGACCTCACCGTTCCCGAGACGCTCGACCCGGCACTGAAGGGAGCCGGTGCGGTCTTCCTCGTCTGGACCGCGCCGCCCGCGACCGCCGAGGCGGTCGTCGAACGGCTGGCGGCCCACGTGGGGCGGGCCGTCTTCCTCTCGTCCCCCCACCAGACGCCGCACCCCTGCTTCCAGCAGCCCAATCCCATGGGGGTGCTGCACGCCGACATCGAGCGGCTCCTCGCGGCGACCGCGCTGGAGACGACGATCATCCGGCCGGGGATGTTCGCGTCGAACGCGCTGGCCTGGTGGGCGCCCGCCCTCCGGAACGGCGACGTCGTCCGGTGGCCCTACGGTGCCGCCGAGTCGGCCCCGGTCGACGATCGCGACATCGCGGCCGTAGCCGCACGCACGCTCCGCGAAGACGGACACGTCGGAGGCGACTACGTCCTCACGGGCCCCGAATCCCTGACCCAAGTCGCGCAGCTCGACGTCATCGGGGACGCGCTGGGGCGCCGGATCGCCTACGAGGAGCTGACGCCGGACGAGTTCCGGGCGCTGTGGGAGGCAGTCGCACCCCGCTCGGCCGTCGACATGCTGCTCGCCGCGTGGCACGCGGCGGTGGGGCGGCCCGCGTACCGCACCACCACGGTGGCCGACCTCCTCGGGACGCCCCCGCGAAGCCTCCGCCAGTGGGCGGTCGACCACGCCGCCGCCTTCGCGCGCAGGACGTGACCTCGTCGCCCGCCTCCCGATCCGTGCACCGGAAGAGTGACGCGGTCCACATCGGACGCCCGTGTCCTGCCGACGTGACCCGGTGTTAAAGTTCGATCGGATCGATCTCGATCGCAGGATTGTTACTTCCCGAGGCATCCGCCTTCGTCGCTCACGCGACGCCATGGCGGTGCCGCCCGAGGGAAGGCAAGGCCTGGGTAGCGCCGTGTGCGCGACCCGGGCCTTTTTTGTTGCCCGGATCCGGGCGTGAGAGATCGCGGACAGAACCAGACGGCGACAGCCCGAGGATGCAAGGACGCATCATGAACACACCCGCAACCGGTCACGGCACGCCGGCGGAGCGCATCCTCCGCGGCGTCGGCGGAGCCGAGAACGTCGAGAGCCTCACGCACTGCGCGACGAGGCTCCGCTTCCAGCTCCACGACGGGGCGAAGGCCGACACGGCCGCGCTCGACGCCCTCGACGGCGTCATGGCCACGGTGCCGCAGTCCGGCGACCGCCTCCAGATCGTGATCGGCGGCGCCGTCGCACGGGTCTACTCCGAGATCATGAACCTGCCGTCGATGACGAACGGCGGCACGGCCCCGCCGAAGTCGGACGCCGACGTCAAGGCCGAGGCGCGGGCCAAGAGCCGCGGCCGCTACGTCTGGCTCGACAACTTCTTCGAGTACCTCTCGGACTCCTTCCGCCCGCTCATGGGCGTGCTGCTCGGCTCCTCGCTGATCATCGCGATCGCCTCCGTCCTCGACGCCCTGGGCATGGTGGACTTCCGCGCCGCGGACAAGTCCGCGACCTGGGTGTTCGTCGACGCCATGTGGCGCTCGGTGCTCTACTTCCTGCCGATCTTCGTCGCCTACAACGCGGCGAAGAAGCTGAAGATCGACCCGTGGGTGGGCGCCACCGTGATGGCCGCGGTGATGACCCCGAACTTCACGGGCCTGATCAACTCCAAGATCCCCGGCGTCACCACCACCACCAACGAGACGCTCGGCACCACGGAGTCCGTGGCGCACGTCTTCGGCCTGCCGATGCAGCTCAACGACTACGGCGGCCAGGTCTTCGTACCGCTGCTGATGGTCGCCCTGCTCGCCCTCGTCTACAAGGGCCTCCAGCGCGTCTTCCCCGAGAGCGTGCACATGGTCTTCGTGCCGTTCTTCAGCATGCTGATCATGATCCCGGTGACCGCCTTCCTCATCGGCCCGCTGGGCATCTGGGCCGGCAACGGCCTCGGCGAGGGGCTGTCCTGGCTGAACAACAACGCGCCGCTCGTCTTCGCGATCATGATCCCGCTGCTCTACCCCTTCCTGGTGCCGCTGGGCCTGCACTGGCCGCTGAACGCGCTCATGCTGCAGAACATCAACACCCTCGGCTACGACTTCATCCAGGGCCCCATGGGCGCGTGGAACTTCGCCTGCTTCGGCGCCACCGCCGGCGTCCTGCTCCTCTCGGTGCGCCACCGTGAGAAGGAGATGCGCCAGACCGCGACCGGCGCCCTCGCCGCCGGCCTCTTCGGCGGCATCTCCGAACCCTCGCTGTACGGCATCCACCTGCGCTTCAAGCGGATCTACCCGCGCATGCTGGTCGGCTGCCTCGTCGGTGGCGTCATCGTGGGCGTCCTGGGCGGCGTCGACACCAACGCCTTCGCCTTCACCTCGCTGCTGACCATCCCGGTCTTCGACCCGATGCCGGTCTACGTCATCGCGATCACGGCGTCCTTCTTCACCGCCATGGCACTCGTGTACTTCTCCGACTTCCGCACCCCGCAGGACCGCGCCCGGGCCAACGCCGAGCGCGACGCCGCCGAGGCGGTCCCCCAGGAGAGCGCGACGGCCGACGACCGCGAGCTCGTCACCGTCGGCGCTCCCGCGAGCACGACGGCGGACTCGGCCGCCGCCCCCGCCCCCACCCCCGCCCCCAGCCCCGTCCCGGGCCCCGCCGAGGAGACCAGCACCGGGAAGGGCATCGAGCTCGCCGCGCCGGTCGCGGGCCGCGTGGTGGACCTCGACGACGTCGGGGACCCGGTCTTCGCCTCCCGCGCGCTCGGCGAGGGCGTGGGCATCGAGCCGGCCGACGGCCGGGTCGTCGCCCCGGTCGACGGAGAGCTGATGGTCGTCGCCGACACCGGCCACGCCTTCGGGATCCGTACCGCCGACGGCGTCGAGGTCCTCGTCCACGTCGGCATCGACACCGTGCAGATGCAGGGGGAGGGCTTCGACGTCCGGGCCGAGGCCGGCCGGCAGGTCCGGGCCGGCGACCTCCTCGTCGAGGTCGACCTCGACGCCGTGCGCGCCGCGGACCACCCGACCGTCACCCTCATGACCGTCACCAACACCGCGGAGCTCGCCTCGGTCGAGCCGCACACCGGGCAGGACGTCGCCGTCGGCGCACCCGTGGTGACCGTACGGCGGTGACGCGCGGCCACCGGCCCGACACGGGTACGCGCACCCCGCGGAGCGCGTACCCGCACGGCCCCGGCGCGGCTCCCGCGGAGCATGCGGGATCATTGGGGGAGAAACGGACCGCGGACGAGTAAGGAGAGCAGGCTGTGAAGGCGCTGCGTGTCCTCAACAACAACGTGGTCCTCGCGCGCGACGACAAGGGCCAGGAGGTCATCCTCACCGGGCGCGGCATCGGCTTCAGCTCCCGCCAGGGCAAGCCGGTCGACCCGGCGCTGATCGTCCGCGTCTTCGTCCCGGCGGACGGCCGTGACCCCGACCACCTGAGCGAAGTCCTCTCCCTCATCGACGAGGAAGTCCTGCGGGCCGTCGTGATCGCCCTCGACGAGTCCGGCATCGAGGGGCGCGAGTCCACCCGGCCGACCCTGGCCATCGCCGTCGCCGACCACATCGCCGGCGCGCTGGACCGCGCCGCGCGCGGCATCACCGTCGAGTACCCGCTGCGCGCCGAGGTCCAGGCCCTGTACGCCACCGAGTACGCCCAGGCCCAGCGCCTCCTCGCGGCCATCAACGAACGCGTGGACCCGCGCCTGGAGCCCCCCGAGGCGATCGCGCTCGCGCTGCACCTGGTGAACGCGGGCTTCGCCACGGGCGACCTCTCCTTCACGTACACGATGACCGGCGTCATCCACCAGATGCTCGCCGTCGTCAGGGAACGGCACGGGCTGTCCGTCTCCCAGGAGTCGATGAGCGCGGCGCGGTTCATCACCCACGTGCGCTACCTCTTCGTACGGATCCAGCAGCACCGGCAGCTGAAGGGGCACGAGTCCACGATCGGCCAGGGCATCCGCCGCCACTACCCGGAGGCGACCCGCACCGCACAGCAGCTGGCGACGATCGTCGAGCTGCGACTGGGTACGCACCTGAGCGAGGACGAGGTCTCCTACCTGGCGCTCCACGTCGCCCGCATGACCATGGAGACGGAGCCGGACGGCACCGAGGCCTGAGCCCCCCGGCGTCCCCGCCGCGGTCAGGCGACCCGGTCGTCCGCCGCGGCCGGACGAGGCCCGTCGGGGAGGAAGGTCACCTGGGGCGCGCCGGTGCGCGGATGGACGGTGATCTCGCTCGCCACGCCGTACACGTCGGACAGCAGCCGGGGCGTGAGGACCTCCGCCGGCGGGCCCGACGCGGTGACTCCGCCGTCGCGCAGGACGTAGAGGCGGTCGCAGTAGTACGCGGCGAGGTTGAGGTCGTGCAGGGCGACCAGGACCGTGGCCGGCAGCTTCCGCAGGGTGCCGAGGACGTCCAGCTGGTGGCGGATGTCCAGGTGGTTCGTCGGCTCGTCCAGGACGAGCAGGGAAGGCTGCTGGGCGAGGGCGCGGGCGATGAGGACGCGTTGGCGTTCGCCGCCGGAGAGCCGGTCGAAGGGGCGGTGGGCGAGGCCGGTGGCGTCCACCGCGTCCAGGGCCGCGTCGATCAGTTCGGCGTCCTCGGGGGTGTCCCCGTCGAGGAGCCGTTTGTGCGGGGTACGGCCCATGGCGACGACCTCACGGACGGAGAGGTCGAAGTCGGCGCCCGAATCCTGCACCACGGCCGCCACGGTGCGGGCCAGTCGCCGCACGGGCAGCGACCAGGCGTCGGCGCCGTCGACGTCGACCCGGCCCGCGGCGGGGCGCAGGACGCGGTAGACGGCGCGCAGCAGGCTGGACTTGCCGCTGCCGTTGGGGCCGACGAGACCGACGACCTCGCCGGGGCGTGCGGTCAGGGACACGTCCTCGACGAGGCGGTGCGCGCCGGCGGTCAGGGTGACGCCGTCGACGACGAGCTCGGTGGCGGTCATGCCCCTCCTCGGTCGGTGGTCCTGCGGGCGTCGCGGCGCATCAGCCACAGGAAGAACGGTCCGCCGCACAGGGCCGTGAGCACGCCGACGGGGATCTCCGTCGGCGCGGCGACGACGCGCGCGGCGATGTCGGCCCAGATGAGGAAGACCGCGCCGCCGAGCGCGGCGGTCGGCAGGACGCGGCGGTGGTCGCCGCCGACGGCGAGGCGGACGATGTGCGGCAGCATCAGGCCGACGAAGCCGATCGGTCCGCACGCCGCGACGAGGACGCCGGTGACGAGGGACAGCAGGACGAACATGCGGGCCCGGAAGCGGGCCACGTCCAGGCCCATCGTGGTGGCCGCCTCCTCGCCGGCGAGCAGCAGGTTCAGGTGGCGCGCCTGCACGAGGAGGACGGAGATGCCCAGGACCAGGGCGGCGCCGGGCAGCCACAACGTTCCCCAGTTGACGCCGCCGAGGCCGCCGAGGGTCCAGGCGAGGACCGCGCGGGCCTCGTTTCCCCGGTCGGTGGTGAGCAGCAGCAGGTCCAGTACGGCGGTGAGCACCGCGGCGATGGCCACACCGGACAGGACCAGCCGTGCCGAGGTGATCCTGCCGCCGGTGCGGGCCGTGGCGTAGACGAGCAGCAACGCACCGAGTGCCCCCGCGAACGCGGCGACCGACAGCGACACCGGCCCGAACAGGGTGACCCCGAACACGATCACCACCACGGCGCCCAGGGACGCCCCGGAGGAGACCCCGAGCAGGTACGGCTCGGCGAGCGGGTTGCGGATCAGGGCCTGCAGGGCCGTCCCCACGACCGCCAGTCCGGCGCCGGCCACGGCCCCGAGCAGGACGCGGGGCGCGCGGACGTCCAGCACGATGGTCTCGCGCGCCCGCGACCAGTCCGGTTCCACCCAGTCGGCGCCCAGCGCGTGCGTCACGATGCCCCACACCTGGCCGGGCGGCACGTGGACCGAGCCGATCGCCAGGCCCGCCGTGGCGGAGACCACCAGCAGGACGGCCAGGACCACGAGGACGACGGCGAGACCGGCCGGCCGGCCCGGCCCGGCCCGCCCGTCGTCCCGTCCCCCCGGTCGCGCGACCCGCCCGGAGGCGGCGTCGGTGACCGGGGCCGTCACCGGAAGCTCTCGGGCCGGATGCCACGGGCCAGATCGTCCACCGCGTACGCCGACCGCACGCCGACCAGGGTGGCGGTCAACGGCAGCACGACGAACCGCTTGTTCCTGATGGCCGGCACGTCCTTCAGAGCGGGCTGGCCGAGCAGGAACTCCTTCTTCTGCTCGACGCTCCCGGCGCCCGCGTAGTCGTAGATTGCGATGACCTCCGGCCGGCGTTCGACGACCTGCTCCCAGGAGACGTCGCCGAAGACGTCGTCGAGGTCGGCGAAGACGTTCGTGCCACCGGCCAGCCGGATCAGTTCGGTGCCGAGGCTCTTGCCGCCCGCGGTGAAGGCCGCCTTGTCACCGCTGTCGTACACGAAGACGGGCACCGGCGGCGCGCCCTTGACGGCGGCGGAGGCCTTCCCGACCCGCGCCCGGAGGTCGGAGACCAGCTGGTCGGCGCGGTCGGACACGCCGAAGATCGTGCCGACGGTACGGATCTCCTCGTACGTGTCCTCCATCGTCACCCGCTTCTTCCCGCAGTACTCGCGGTTCAGGTGGGTGTCGACGCCCGCGTCCCGGAACGCCTTGCGGGAGCGGCCCTCCTTCTCGTCGAAGGCGCTGCCGTAGCCGCCGTACACGAGGTCCGGTTCGGCTTCCAGGACGGTCTCGAAGGACGGCTCCCTCTCCGCCAGTTCGGGGATCGACTCGTAGTCCTTCCGCAGTTCGGGCAGGACGGCGGAGTCGGGGAAGGCGGTGCCGACCATGCGGTCCTTCAGCCCCAGGGCGAGCATGAGCTCCGCCGGATGCTGATGGATGGTGACGACGCGGGCGGGCGCCTTGTCGTACGTGGTCTTCACACCGCAGTTGTCGATGGTGACGGGAAAACCTCCGCCCGACGGGGAGGCGGCCTTCGTGTCCTGGGCCGTGACCTGCGACGAGCCGCAGCCGGCGGTCAGGAGGGCCGCCGACAGGGCGACGGCCGTGGCCGCGGCGCGCAGGGCACGGCGCCGGCGGGCAGGGGTGAACAGCATGGAACGGTCGTACAAGTGAAGCCTCCTGGGGAGTCCGCGCTCCTCGGATCGGGCCCGCGACAGGCCAGTGTCCTGACTCCCGGATCGACGCTCCCCTTGCCTTCCCACGCACGGCGCAGTGGCATGCCGAAGGGTGCACTCCCCGGTCACAGTGGCGGGACCGTGCCGGAATCGCACCGGCTTCCTGTCTCCCGTCGCGGTGATGACCTGCTGATCCTACGATCCACGGCGCCCGCGTCAAAAGGGCGTGCGTATGCGCGTGCACGCCCCTCGTGACCTCCGAGGCGGCGGCCGAACCCCGCCTCCTCGGCCGTCCGGCATCTCGACCGCGAGGTACCCGAAGTACCCGAACCACACCGCGGTACCTCGTATTTCTCCGGTGCTGGTGGACCCCGAAGGCGACGGCGGCCACGTCAGCCGGAACGCGCCCGTCTGGGTAGGGGTGGACCCGTCACCCTTGGGCAGTGTCTACTGGACGCTGGCTTCTGCTCTCTGCACCCGCGGGGATGATCCCGACCGCATGTTCGCTGGTCAACTCGTCCAGCGCTGCTCCCTGCGCCCGCAGGGGATGAACCGGACGAGCTTCTCGACGCCCGAGAGAACCCCCCTTTGCTCCCCGCTGCTTCGGGGACGGTCCCGTCTGGCAGTCCGAGGCCCCGTTCCTCTGGAAATTCGTATCAAGCACGGGTCGGGCTTCCGCCGACAGACCTCCGTCCTGCCGCCCGCCGCCTGCCGTCTGCCGAGGGGGCGACCGGCGCGCGGTGAGTGTGTCAGTCAGGGAGCGGGGACGGGGCCGCCGGGCCGGAAGCGCTCCACCCCGACGATGTGCCGCACCTTGACCGGGCGGACGATGACCGCGACGCGCCGTTCCCCCGGCATGAGCCACTCGAAGCGCTCGCTGCCGAGGTACTTGCGGGCCAGCTGGTCCATCCGGTCGCGCGCCTCCTCGCCCTCGATGAAGCGGGATACCACCCCGTTGATCTGCACCCTGTCGAAGGGATCGGCGGCGTCCGCGTGCGAGAGGTAGACGCGCGGGTCGCGGCGCAGGTTCTCCTCCTTCACCCGACCCACCGACGTGTTGAACATCAGCTCGCCCTCGCCCTCCAGATCCACCCACATCGGGCTGACCTGCGGAGCTCCGTCGGCGAACACCGTGCCGACGTACCAGATGTTGGGGGCCTGCAGACGGGCGCGGACGGTCTCGTCGAAGGTCGCGGTCATCCGGGGAGAGTACAACCTGGATCGGGGAGACAACGGCCGGACGATCTCGCCGTCGGTGATCCAGGACAGGGCGGCGCTTGTGAACTGCATGGGAGCAGATGCTGGTTGACTGCCTTGTCGATGAGGACCTTGGTGAGCTGACGGGAAGCCGTCCCGCCGAATGCGAGACGGGTCCGTCGGAGAGACCGCGGACATGAACAACCGACCGCAGGAGGCGGGCAGGGTGGCTCGACCGACTCGGGCCACCCCAACCGAATCCACACCCAGGGATCTCCACTGCGCCGGCCCACGGGAAGATCCCCCGCCGCGCTTCGTCGCCGACGGTCGTGATGGTGACCGTGACGCGACTCCGCCGTCGTCCCCGGGGTCACGCGATCCGGTACTCGCATCGGCCACGGGCCCCTGGCTGCTCACGTCCCGAGCGTGGCGCCTCGGGTCGTGCGGGTACGACGAAGGGGTCGGCCGCCTCCGCACCCTGGATCGTCAGTCCCGAAGCGAGTGTTCGGGGTCGCCTCGCGTGCTCGGGCGAGGGCCTGCTGCCGGACGTCGCCGAACAACTGCATCGTGGTGGCGGCCAGGACATCGTCCTTGCCGATGGTCCGACTGGCCCCACTGCGGACGGACAGCGCTTGGAGAGAACCGTCGAGGGGAGGGGGCGTGCCCGGTTCGCCCGGCGTCACCAGGGTGACCGAGCCGAAGCGCTTCACCCCGCCCTCGCGGACGACCATGGCCGCGTCCCGGGCGAGGTCCGTCAGGAACGCGCTGGCGATTCCGTCCAGGTCGCGGACCATCGCGGGGACGGCCGTCACCCCCCGGCTCGACAGCAGCCTCTTGACCCCGGTCTCGAACCTGTGGGCGCCGACCACGGCACTCGGTTTGCGCGACCTGCGGCGTCGAGGAGGAGCCACAAGGACGCCCTCGACATCGTGTACGTCACCGGTCAGGCCCCTGAACGTCGGGCTGTGCTCGTACCACGCGGTCCCCACCTCCACCTCGACGTTCCGGTCGATCGCCGAGACGAGGTCCGCGGGCGTCAGCTTCCTCCGGGCCTCTTCCGCCGCCGCTCGCCTCGCGCCGTCGATGATCTCCGCCAGCACCGTCCCCGTCACCGACGCGGCGGCCCACGCGGCCGACCGTGAGACGTGCATCGGGGTCACGTCCCTGAACACCGCTTTGACGAGAGAAGGCTTGAACGGCGGGATGTCCGTGCGCGCAGCGCGCTCGGGACTGTTGCGCTCAGGGCATGCGGGCTGTGCGGTCATCAGAAGGATCGCTCCCTGCTGTCGAGGTATCGGCCACCTCCACTTCACCACGCGTCGGTAGAGCCTGGAGAAAACCCGTTGGCGGACCGTGGTGGCCGCTGCTACGTTTTCGGAGGCCGTGCGAGAGAACGAGGAGGTGGTACCCGTGAACGTATCGACATGGGTGCTCTCCTCCGGGGTCACGGTCGGGCGATAGGTCGTCCGGGAGCGCCGTTCCATGGCACTCCTGAAGGAACGAACATGCACATCACTTCCCGACAGCTCCTCGACGACGGTGTCCTCGAGCGCGAGTTCACCCTCGGTGAGATTCCGGGCATCCTGTGGACGCCCGAATCGGCATCCGCGTCCGCTCCCGTACCGCTGATCCTGATCAGCCCCCCGCCCCTCGGTCTGCGCGCGACGTACGCGAGACTGCTGGACCGGGCTCGTTCCTCCGTGGCGGACGGCTTCGCCGCGGCCACCATCGAGCTCCCCGGGAGCGGCGACCGGCCCCGCCTGCCCGACGCCGAGCGTGCCGTCGCCGACCTGCGCCGGGCGACGGGGGCCGGCGAGCCGGTCAGCGACGAGATCATCGACGCCCTTGTCCTCCCCCTGGTCGACCGGTCGGTCCCGGAATGGCAGGGCGCCCTGGACGCCCTCCTCGCGCTGCCCGAGATCGGCGGTCCGGTCGGGTACTCGGGGGGCGTGATCTCCATCGGCGTCCGCCTGGCGGTGGTCGAGCCCCGCATCTCGGCCGCTGTCCTGTTCGCCGGGAGTTTCGTCCCTCGCGCCGTGTTCGAGGAGGCCCGCAGGGTCACCATTCCCCTGCACGTCCTGTTGCAGTGGGACGACGAAGGGAACGACCGGCAGGCGGCCCTGGATCTGTTCGACGCCTTCGGCTCGAAGGAGAAGACTCTGCACGCCAACATGGGCGGGCACACCGGTGTCCCGCAGCACGCGGGGGACGCCGCGGCCCGGTTCTTCGTCCGACACCTGAGGTGAGGCCGGCCCGTCAGGGCCCCAGCCGACGGTAGGCCGTGGGCCCCTGCCAACCAGGCAGGGGCCCCTCCTTACCCGCTGCTTCCCGCGTACGCGGGGGCGGGGGCGGGAGATGACTCAGACGGAGGCTACGCCCGGCACGAACGCGTTGCGTCCACGAGGGAGAAGACCGGGAGTTGCGTCCCCCGTGGATCAGGTGATGTGTGCCGCTCGTCTTCCACCGGTCGACATACGACGGACCGGTCGGGGAGCATGTGGTCCGGGGCGTCGAGGGCGGGCGTTCGTAGGTCCGTGGGCGGTCCCGGCGGTGGCTCCGCCGATGGGCCGGCGTTCGAACACGGCATGCCGGCTCGCTCGCATGACTCCGGGTGACCGCCCAGGGCAGCCGGGCCGTTCCGCCTCTTCCCGTCCTACGAGCCCAGCGCGAGGGCGGCCGACGCGTCGATGAGGGCGAGCCGGCCCGGGGTGGCTCCTCGGGTCCGGGCCGCCAGTTCCGCGAAACGTCCCAGCTCCGTGCGGACGGTGGCCGAGTCGATGCGCCTGATCACGGGCAGCGTCGCCTCGACGATCTGACAGGCGTCGTCGAGGCGCCCGACACCGACGAGGGCTGTCGCGTGCCGGACGGCGAAGCGGGCCTGGGAGTTGCTGTCCGCCGGGACGGCCGGCCGGCGCCGGAGCTCGGCGGCGAAGAGGTCGGCGGCCGGCTCGAAGCGGGAGAGGCCCAGCATGCAGGACGCTTCGAGGAGTCCAGGGCTGCCGTTCCCGATGCGCGGACCCCAGGAGGAGGCCCGGCCGCCGATGGCCTCGGCCGTGTGGCCTCTGAACCGCTCCAGCGCCTCCCCGCAGGCCCCCGCGTCGCCACGGCTCGCATGTCCCTGGGCCGCCCGCCGCGCGGCGTGCGCGCGGATCACCGGGTCGGCCGCCGGATGCCCGGCCGCCTGGTCGGCGTACCTGATCGCCGCGTCGGCGTCACCACGGTGCTGGGCGATGTACGCCTTGCGGACCAGGGCGTACGCGGCCACCGTCTCGTCCCCGCCCTCGGTGCCCCAGCGGACCGCGAGACTCGTCCAGCGCAGCGCCTCCGCCGGATTCCCCGCCTCCTGGGCCATCCACCCCGTGTACTCGGCGAACCTTGCGGCCAGCAGCCAGACGTCGGCCCGCTGCTCGCCCACGGCGTGCGGACCGGCGTCCGTCAGGATCCGCGTGATCGACTTCAGCGACGCGGTGACGAACCTCGGACCGGTGGATCTGCCGAGGTCCTTCAGCTCGCGCAGGACCCGTTCGTATCCGGCGACCACCGGGCCGGTCTCGACGACCTCCTCGACGCGGGCGCCACGGCGTCCGGGCCCGGCCAGCTCGGCGAGTCTCCCGCCGGTGCCGAAGGCCGCGTCGCAGGCCGCCGCCACAGCGGGCGTCGGGTTGCGCACCCCGCTCTCCAGATTGCAGATTTGCCCTTCGGACACGTTCGCACGCCGGGCGAGCTGGCGCACGCTCCACCCCCGGCGTGCCCGCAGTGTGGCCAGGACGACGCCGAAGTCGCCCGGTGGGAGACGGGTGTCGGTCGATCTCCCTGCCTGGGCCGCCCCCGTCGGGAGCGCTCCTGTCGGGACTGCCCCAGCCGTGCTGTCCGCAGAGTCCATGCCGTCCAGCGTACGGAGCCTTGCGGATGCTATTCAATCCTCGCTGAATAGGCGCCGAGCGCCTGCTCCGCCCCTAGGGTGAGCACGATCCCTGACGTCAAGACCCGCCAGACAGGGGGCACTTGTGCCGCGCGTCTTCCTCAGCTTTCGCAAACCGGACTCCCGGTGGATGCGAGACCGCGTCTACCGCGCGCTGTCCGACCGCTTAGGGGCCAACGAGATCTTCAAGTCCGGCCGGTCGATCCCGCCCGGGGCCGATTTCGCCGAGATCCTGCGGCGGCAGGCCGCCGAGTGCGAGCTCATGTGCGTACTCATCGGGCCGGGGTGGCTCGACGCGCGCGGCGAGGACGGTGTGCGGCTCCTGGACCGGGCCCACGACTGGGTCCGGCTGGAGATCGCGACCGCTCTGCGCGCCGGAAACCGGGTCGTCCCGGTCCTTCTCGGTGACGCGACGATGCTGCCCGACGCCTCGGCACTGCCGGCCGAGATCACGGAGCTGGGGCGCCTGCAGTTCCTTCGTGTTCCGGAGACCCATCTGCCGGACGGACTGGCACACTTGGGCGACGCGGTGGCAGACCTCCTGTCCGATTCCGATTCCGATTCCGATTCCGATTCCGGGTCCGCCGTCGCAGCCGGGCGCGGTACGGAGCCGCCCTCCGATCCGGAGCCGGCCGCCGATCCGGAGCCGTCGGTGACCATGACGGCTCATGTGTCCGGGGGCGGCAGCGCCTACCAGGCGGCCCGTGATCAGACGATCAGGCTGGCGTGAGGGGCGGACGATGGATCACCCCGGAGCAGACGGCGCTCGTCGGATCGGGCCGTACACGCTGCTCGCACGGCAGACCACGGTCGGCGGGAACGACGTCTTCACGGCACGTACAGGCGAGGGGCGACTCGTCACGGTCACCGTCGTGGGGGCCGAACCGGCGGCGGACCCGGCCTTCCGGGACCGGTTCCGAGCCGCCCTGGAGGCGGCACGGCCGCTGTCCGGTGCCTTCCTGGCACCGGTGGTGGATGCCGGCACGGACGTGCCCGTTCCGTGGCTGGCGACCGAGTTCTCCGCAGGACTGCCGCTTCGGCAGGCGGTGGACCGGCACGGCCCGCTGTCCGAACCGGCCCTGCGGGTCCTCACCGACGGCCTCGCCCGGGCGCTTGCCGTACTCCACGCGGCCGGAACCGTCCACGGCGAGGTGAGCCCGGACTCGGTGCTGCTCACCATGGGCGGGCCGCGCATCACCGCGCTGGGGATCGAAGGCGCCACCGGCAGTCCGGCACCCGCACCGACGGACGACATCCTCGACCTCGGGGCGACCGTGGTGTTCGCGGCCACCGGAGGCGAGCCGGACGGGGGCGCCGTCCCCGAGTCGCTGCGCGAGGTGATCGGCGGCTGCCTGTACGCGGAACCGTCGGACCGTCCCACCGCGGAGCAGCTCGTCGACTACCTGCGACGTCAGGATCTGCCGGCCCCGCAGGGCAGTTGGCTTCCCCCTGCGGTGACAGGCGACATGGCCGCCGCGGCCGCGGCAGTGGGCTCGGCGGTGGGTTCGGCGGCCGCCCACGGCAGTGGCCAGGGCCTGGTTCCCCCGCCGCCGGTGACCGTGGCCGGCACGGGGGTCAGCCGCCGGAAGCTGCTCTTCGGTCTGGCGGGGGGCGCGGCCGTACTCGGCGGATCCGCGGTGGCGCTCGCCCTCTCCGGCGACTCGACACCGGCGACCGGCGGACCCGCCGCCGGCGAGACGGGCGCCGGCGGGGCGGTCGGTCCCGGGGCCACGACGCGCCCGGCTTCCCCGTCCGCCGTGCGATCGACGCCGGCCCCTTCCGCGTCGCCGTCCGCGACGGACGGACCGGAACCGATCGTGCTGGCCGGGCCTGACGCCGTCAAGGCGTGGTCGCGCGCCGGGAAGCACGCCCCCACCTGCCTGGAGGCCTCCGACAAGGTGGTCATGCTGGTCACGGACACCGCCACGTCCTTCCTGGACGCCACGACCGGAAAGTCCGTGTTCCCCGCGCTGAACACGACCAGGGACACCGGCACGTCCGGCCTCACGTACCCGACGGCGTACGCGGACGGAGTGTTCTACCTGCTCTGTGACACTCCGGGTCAGTCAGGTCTGCTGGCGGCCTTCGACGCCGCGAGCGGCAAGGCGAAGTGGGCGACCGCGATGGCCTCCACCGAGCGCGGCGGCGGCGGTACGCATACGACGATGTACGTGAGCAATTACGTGGCGGTCGCGGGGAACACGGTCTACGTGTGCGGGACTCTGCTGGAGCTGGACGGCGAGTTCTCGGCCAGGTCCGCGACGACCGGCTACATCCGCGCCTTCGACGCCGCCACGGGCAAGGGCCTCTGGAAGGTCAAGGGCACGGACATCAACAACGTGCTCGTACCGCCCTCCGGTTCTCATCTACTGGCCGCCTCGGCTGTTCCGGGCAAGAAGTCTGGCCTCGTCCGGATGCTCGACGCCGGGAGGAAAGGTGCCCGTGGCTGGAAGGTGTCCGTTGCGGACGCCGCGTTCTACTTCAGCACCGGCTGGCCGCTGACCTGCTACGCCGCCGGGATGTTCCTGTTCGCCGGAGGCAAGGGCGACACCCTGTTCGCCGTCGACGCGGCCACGGGACGGGAGAAGTGGCATCAGCGCTTCCAGGCGAAGAGCGGGGACCAGGTCCGGATCGGCGCCCCGTTCTCCAGCCTGGACGGCACGACCGTGTACGTGCCGGTCGGCGGCGACCTGGCCGCCCTGGCCACGGCGGACGGCACGCTCAGGTGGGTCGCGCGACTGGAGGGGGCCGGCGCCACGGGCGGCTCCAACCTGTTCAACGCCTCCCTGAGGATCTCCGGCAGGAGCGCGCAGTGTTCCGCCGACACCGTCTTCGCCACGGACAGCGCCAAGACGCTGTGGGCGATCGACGCGGCCACCGGACGGGCCCGGTGGAGATACCGCGACCCCGGGCAGCCGGACGTGGGGTTCCTGTGGACGGTGGGCGGCGACCGGGTGTTCGTCGCGTCCCATCTGACCATGACCGCGATCGCGGCCCACACGCGGTGAGTGACGAGGAGAAGACATGGAGATGAGTGTGGAACTCGCCGGTCTGGCATCGGTGGCCGCGGCGCGCCTGATCGACCTGCTCGCGACGGACGGCTGGGCCGCGGTCAGGTCCTCGGTCCTGTCGCTGTGGCGGTCCGCGCACCCGGAGCGCGTCGAGGAGGAACTCGACGACGCGCGCGACGAGCTGCTTCAGGCACGGCGGACGGGGGACGGCCAGGAACTCCAGGGGCTGCTGGTCGCCGAGTGGCAGGCCCGCATTACCCGGCTGATGGCCACGCGGCCGGAAGCCGTCGACGAGCTGCGCGCCCTGTTCGGCGGGGAGCCGCGCGCGGCCGGAACCCAGGACCGGCAGATCACCGGATCGCTGACGCAGGAGGCACACGTGTCCGGCGGTGACGCGTTCCAGGCCGGCCGCGACATGAACGTCACCAGAGGCGGACAGGCGTGACGGACCGCGACACCGGCGCCCCGCCCCCCGACGGGCCGCCCCCCGGCGCCCCACCCCTCGGCGCCTCACCTCCCGGCGCCCCACCCCCCGACGGGCCGCCTCCGTGGCAGCCGAGGCGGCAGGAGTCGCACGTCACGGGCGGGGGCAGCTCCTTCCAGGCCGGTCGCGACCTTCACGTCCGCTTCGGATACGAGGGGCGCAGAACGGTGCCCGGCCCCGGTGCGGACCAAGTGCTGTGCCCGTACCCGGGCTTGGCTCCGTTCGACGCGGGGCGCAAGCAGTGGTTCCACGGCCGTGAGCGCATGGTGCACCTCGTGTGCGAGCGGCTGGACGCCCGGATGCGCGAGGGCGGCCCGCTCGTGCTGATCGGCCCCTCCGGGGCCGGGAAGTCCTCCCTGATCGCGGCCGGGGTGCTACCCGCCCTGGACGAGGGGCGGCTCCCGGTGGCGGGGTCGAGCACCTGGCCGCGGCTGCTGCTGACCCCCACGGCCGCCCCGGCCCTGGCACTGGCGGCCGCCGCCGGCCTCGACGCCGAGACCGCCCGGCAGGCGGCACGGCGATGGCGGGCCGATCCCGCCCGGTGCCTCGCCGAGTTGCGCGAGCTCACCGCACCCGCCGACACGACGCCCGCCGGCGAGTTCCCCTCCGTGGGCCTGGTCGTCGTGGTCGACCAGTTCGAGGAGCTCTTCACCGCCTGCGGCGACGAGACCGAACGGCAGTGGTTCATCGATGTGCTCGACCGGCTGGCCCGGCCCGCGGGAGGCGCGGTCGTGGTGCTGGGGGTGCGCGCGGACTTCTACGCCGCGTGCACGGCCCATCCACAGCTCAGAGCGGCCCTCCAGGCCGGACCGGTCCTGCTGGAGCCGATGACGGAGGAGGAACTGAAGGACGCGATCCGCCGCCCGGCCGCACACGTGGGACTCGACGTCGAGGACGGCCTGGTGGAGGTGCTGCTGGCGGACCTGGGCGCTGCCGGGGGACCGGTCGGGACGAGTACCTCCGGCCGGCTCCCGCTGCTCGCGCACGCGCTGCGGGCCACCTGGCAGCAGCGCCACGGCCACACCCTCACCGTGGACGGATACCGCGTCACCGGCGGCATCCAGGGCGCCATCGCCACCACGGCCGACAGACTGTACGACATCCTGCCGCCACCCGGCCGGGAGGCCGCACGGTGGGTGTTCCTGCGGCTCGTCATCGTGGGACGCGACGCCGACGACAGCCGTCGGCGCGTCCCGTACGAGGAGCTGCTGCGTCACGCGCCGGATCCGGAAGCGGCCGGCGGAGTCCTGGACGACTTCACCCGCGGCCGGCTGCTGACCCGGGACCAGGACACGGTGGTGATGACACACGAGGTGCTCATCCGCGCCTGGCCCCGGCTGCGGGACTGGATCGAGCACGACCGCAACGGCAACCTCGTACGGCAGGACCTCGAAGAAGCGGCCGCGCTCTGGGAGCGGGCCGGCCGGGAGGCGGCCGCGCTCTACCGCGGCAACCGTCTGGAGGCCGCACGCGAGTGGGCCGCCACGCACGGGCCGGAGCTGAGCGCCGCCGCCCGGGCCTTCCTGACGGCCTCCCGCCACCACGAGCGGCGCGGGCAGCGGCTCCGGCGCGCCGCGGTCGCCACCATCACCGCCCTGGCCGTGGTCGCCTCGCTGGCCGCGGTGGTCGCCTTCCGGCAGGAGGCGAACGCCCGGGACGCCGCCAAAGAGGCGCTGCGCTCCCGTGACCAGGCCGTCAACGCCGCCGTCACCTCGGCGTCCGTGCAACTGGAACCGACCGATCCCTCGCTGTCCGCCCAGCTCGCGCTGACGGCCTACCGCATGCATCCGTCCCCGGAGGCGGCGTCCCGGCTCATCACGACCGGGAACACACCCCTGGCCACCCGGCTTCCCGGTCCGCGCGGCACGGTGGGCGTCGTGGCCTACAGCCCCGACGGGCACATATTGGCCGCCGGAGACAGCCGGAAGAACCTCCTCCGCCTGTGGGACGTCTCCGATCCCGACCGTCCGGTGGCGCTGGGCAGACCCGTGCCCGTGGAGCGTGCCGTCGACGCGATCCTGGCGCTCGCGTTCAGCCCGGACGGCCGGGTCCTGGCCGTCGGCGGTCACACGAGCGACACGGGCGACGGCGGCTCCGGCGGATTCGTCGACCTGTGGAGCCTGACCAGCCCCAGCCACCCGGTCCTGCTCGGCCGGCTCAGGAGTCCCGCCGTCGGCGACTTGGAGGCCATGTCCCCCATCGAATCGCTGGCGTTCAGCCCCGACGGCCGTACCCTCGCCGCCGGACGGAGGGTCGGACTCGTCAGCCTGTGGAACGTCACGCGCCCCCACGACGTCGCCCCGGCGCCGGCGCCCCTGCACCTCGACTGCACCGAACTCGCGCCCTCCTACAGCGTCGCGTTCAGTCCCGACGGCCGTACCCTGGCCGCCGCCTGCGCCGACGACGCCGGCGCCATCCGCCTGTGGAACACCACCGACCCGGCCCGCCCTCGCCCCGGCCGCTCCCTGAAGGCCGGGAACCCCGTCAACTCCCTGGCGTTCAGCCCCGACAGCCGCACCCTGGCGGCCGGATCCAAGCACGGCAAGGTCCACCTGTGGAAGGTCGCGGACCCGGGCCGCCCCGCCCCCTTGGGGAAGCCGCTGACGGGGCCCGACCAGCCCGTCACGGCGGTGGCGTTCAGCCCGGACGGCCACACCCTGGCGGCCGGCAGCGCCGACCGCGCCGTCCGCCTGTGGAACGTCAGCCACCCCGCGGCCATCGGCTCACTGGGACGGCCGCTGACCGGGCCCGGCGACGCGGTGACCGACGTGGTGTTCAGCCCGGACAGCCGCACCCTCGCCGCCGGGAACGCCGACGGCAGCGTCGACCTGTGGCATCTGCCGCCGACCCGGATCATCGGCGCCGGCGGCAACGTGGCGTCCGTGACGTTCAGCCCCGACGGGCGGACACTGGCCGCCGGAAACCAGAACAGCACCGTCTCCCTGTGGAACACCGCCGACCCTCACCACCCCGCCCCCCTCGGCGAACCGCTCACCGGCCCCGACGCCCCGGTCAACGCGGTGGCGTTCAGTCCGGACGGGCGCATCCTCGCGGCCGGCGACAGCGGCGGCACCGTCACGCTGTGGAACACCGCAGACCCCAGCCGACCGGTCCGCCTCCGGGAGACCCTCACCGGGGCGGACGGACTCATCTTCTCCCTGGCGTTCAGTCCCGACGGCGACACCCTGGTGGCGGCCGGCGACGGCGAGGACGGCAGCATCGCCCTGTGGGACGTCAGCGACCCCGCGCGCCCCGTCGAACGACCCGGCATCTCCAACGACCGCACGAGGTTTGTCAGATCCCTGGCCTTCAGCCGCGACGGCACGATGCTGGCCGCCGGCGGCGACGGCAGCAACGGTGAGGTCGGCCTGTGGAGCACGACGGACCCCGGGGTCCGCATCGGTCAGCCGATCGCCCAGCCGGCCGCCACCAGCGTCTGGGTGGCGTTCAGCCCGGACGGCCGCACCCTGGCCACCGGGAACAGCCGCGGCATCGTCACCCTGTGGGACGCCACCGACCCCCACCACCTCACGCGCAGGGATACGCCCCTGACCGTGCCCGGCGGCAGCCTGTGGTCGGTGGCCTTCAGCCCCGACGGGCACACCCTCGCGGCGTCCGGCCACACCGACAAGGGCACCATCAACCTGTGGAACGTCACCGATCCCGACCACCCCACCCCCATCGGCCTGCCGCTGACCGTGGAGACCGGCTTCGTCGCCGTTCTCGCGTTCAGCCCCGACGGGCACACCCTGGCCGCCACCACCGACGAAGGCGTGGCCACGCTCTGGGACCTGAACGTCGACTCCGCCATCACCCGCATCTGCGCCGCGAGCTCCGGCGCCCTGAACCCACAGCAATGGAGCCGCTACGTCCCCCAACTGCCGTACGCGCCACCCTGCGCGACCGCCGAGGAGGGACGGTCCTGATCAACAGGGTGACCGGTCGGCTCCAGCTCACCGGGACCTCCGCCCGGCAGGGCCGCGCCCGCGATGGACGATGCCCTGTGGCATCAGGTCGGTCAGGAGTCGTCCGGTTCGGGTGTCCGCGCGGTGCCGGCGAGGCTTTCCCGCAGAGCGGCGTTCTCCGCCTCCAGGAGGGCGATGCGCTTGCGGGCGAAGTACAGCTCCATGACGGCGTCCTGGAACTCGGCCACGAGCTGCTGGGGGGTCAGTTCCATGGTCAGGCCGATCCGATCTCGGTCACGGTACCGGAGGGACCGCGCCACTTGAGGGCGCCGCCCTCGGCGTAGAGGACACCGCCGTTGGTCGGGTCGGAGGTCGGGACGGTCGTGGCGTTGCGGATGCCGATCACGCCGTCGCCGCCACCGTACGATTCGCCGCTCGTGACGCCGAACATGGCGTTGTGGACGGCCAGCGCGCCGCTGTTCAGCACCCGCAGCTTCGCGGTGCCCGTCCGGTCGCGTATCTCGATCAGGCGGCTGCCGGTGTCCTCGTTGGCCTGCATCAGGAGCCCGATGGGGGAGGTGCGCTGGGCGATCTCCACCCGGCCGCGCGGCGTGGCGCCGATCGCGACGCCGATGCCGACGGCGCCGGAGCCCTTGACCACGAAGTCGTCCACGCCGTTGTTCCGCAGCGTGAGGAGGTTGCCCTTGGTGGGGCCGGTGGAGTGGGTGACGAAGATGCCCTGTGCGGCGGTGCCGCCCGACTCGTCGGTGACGCCGTCGGTGTCCAGATAGACGGAGATCGCCGCGGCACCCGCGTCGGTGGCGTCCGCGTGGCCCCGGTGCAGAATCTTCAGGGTGCCGCGGCTCTTCTCCGTCCCGGACAGGTACATCGCCGAGTCGTTCGGGTTGTCGGAGACGACGTTCAGCGCGACCCCGTTGCCGGCCACACCCGCCTGGTGGACGGTCAGGGCGTGGAGCTTCGACGTCGCGGTCGTGGACACGGTCCTGAACGTCGACGTCGTACCGCCTTCGGTGCGGAAGTTGCGGGCCAGCACCTCGCCCGGGTACGTCACGTCCCCCTCGGCCTGTTCGGCGGCGGACGCGGTTCCCGCACCGGCGGCCACCGTCACGGCCCCCGCCGTGAACGCCCCCAGGAAAAGTCTGCGCGTACTGGTCACTCTCACTCCTCGTCCCGCCTTGATCGACAGTCCGGCAGGCTACGCCGAGGCGACGGCCCACGCCAGAGCGAACGGAGACCTCCCGCCGGGCCCGCGTATAAGCGGGTGCGGCCGTACCGCCGGCCGGACTTCGCCATCGTTGTACCTACTGGTATGTACACTGCCCGCATGGATGCTGCGGAACGTCTCATCGAGAGCACGCGCGAACTGCTGTGGGAACGCGGTTACACGGGCACCAGTCCCAAGGCGATCCAGCAGAGAGCCGGTGCCGGTCAAGGCAGCATGTACCACCACTTCACCGGAAAGCCGGATCTGGCGCTCGCCGCGATCGTGCGCACCGCCGAGGAGATGCGGGCCAAGGCCGAGGCGCAGTTCTCCGGCCCGGGCACTGTCGTGGACCGCATCACCGGGTACCTGCACCGGGAGCGAGACGTCCTCAAGGGCTGCCCGATCGGGCGCCTGACCCAGGACCCGGACGTCATGGCCGACCCCGCGCTGCGGGCCCCCGTCGACGAGACCCTCGCCTGGCTGCGGGCACGTCTCGCCGAGCTGATGTCCGAGGGGCGCGAGAGCGGTGAACTGGACGCCAGGCTCGACCCGCAGGCGACCGCGGCCACGGTCGTCGCGACCCTGCAGGGCGGCTACGTCCTGGCCCGCGCCGCCAACTCGGTACAGCCGTTCGACCAGGCGATCACCGGGGTACTCGGCCTTCTTGCGGCGTTTCTCCCCACCGCCCACGAGTAGCCGCGTCCCGCCCTCCTCATCCGCGCCGGAGACATCCATTCCGGGAGGCCGGATCGCTCACCGGCCGGCTGCGCACCGGCCACTCTCCACCCTGCGAAGAAAGGCTGATTCGCCCATGCACGCCATGCAGTACGAGATCACCCTTCCCGCCGACTACGACATGCGGATCATCCGCAAGCGGGTCGCGGCCGGCGGCCACGTCCTCGACGACCGCGCGGGCCTGGGCCTGAAGGCGTACGTGATCCGCGAACGCGGCGTCGACGGCTCGCCCGTCAACCAGTACGCGCCCTTCTACCTGTGGAACGACACCGGCGCGATGGCCCACTTCCTCGCCGGCGGCGGGGGATTCCAGAACATCGTCCGGGACTTCGGCCGCCCCGCCGTCCGGCACTGGTCCGGCATAGCCTGCCACGCCGGACCCGCCCGCACCGCAGCTCCCGCGTCGGCATCGCGCCGACTCACCGCGATCCCCTCCGACATGGACCCGGACGGCACGGGACTCGGCCTGTCGGCGTTCATCGAGCGGGAGGTCGAGCACCTGCGACAGCTCCGCGACCATGACGGCGTACACACCGCCGCGCTCGCCGTCGACCCCCACCACTGGCAGCTGATGCGCTTCGTGGTGTGGGCGGACTCCTCCGCACCGGAAGAGGAGGAGACCGAGCGCTACGAGGTGCTCCACCTCTCCGCCCCCGGCCTCGGAGAGCTGCCGGAGGGGCGGGCCTGGCAAGCCTGACAGACCGCTGAGTCCCGACGAACGCCACCACGAGGCTGCCCGCGGCGACGTCCTCCTTGTCAACGGCCGGCCGGTCCGGCCGGCGCCGGAGCGGACCGGCTCGGCTCTTCCCGATCGCTCACGGCGCCGTGCCGAACGCGGAGTCCGCGTTCTCGCCGCCCCAGCCGTTGGGGCTGCGCCAGATGACGTGGACGTGGAAGACGTCGCGGATCGTGTCCACGGACCAGTCCTCGGAGGGCGGTTCGGGCAGGACGAGGTAGAGGCCGTCGGCAGGGTGAGGCAGTGTGTGGTTGATCTCGAGCAACCGGGTCGCGCCCGAACGGAGGTCCGCGTAGCTGGAGCGGCCGGCGCCCAGCGCCTCGTAGAGGAAGAGGCCCTGCTGGGTCACACATCTGACGTCGACGATGGAGGAGTCGGTCGGTTGAAGGTCCGACCACAGGAGCGAGGACTTCAGCGCGTGCCGGACCGCCTCGTGCTTCCTGCACGTACGGTCGGCCACGGCGGCCGCCTCCAGTGCGCGAAGGAGGCCCTCCTTCGCGGCGGGCGCCGCCTCGGTGTCCGTAGGGGTCATCTGCGTCTCTTCCTGGTCGGGGTGCTGAGGGGCGAGGGGCACGGAGGAGTCTGAGCCGGGCTCCGACGCCGCGGGGAAGCGTGCCGCGAGCTCACGGTGGGCCGCGGCGAGGGGCCCGGTCCAGCCGGAGGCCGCCAGCTGTTCCGCCAGCCGGCCCGTGTCCAGGGCACCTTCCTTGAGGGCACGGCTGGTCGAAGCGGCGAGGTCGCGCAGCACACCGAGGCTGTCCCGGTCCGGGTCCCCGAACAGATGGAGCACGTCGACCCAGTCGGCCTGGTCCCGTCGCAGGATCCGGTTGGCCATGCCCTGGAGCTCGGAGAGGCGGTTGCGGGCGTCGGGAACGTCGCCCTCGCCCCCGGTCAGTTCTCCGAGCACGCGCAGTGCCGCGAGGTAGCGTCCCGCCATCCGCTCCGACACGGGCGACCGGCCACGCTGGTCGGCGGTGAGCACGGTCTGGTTCGTCTCGTTGGCGAAGACCCAGCAGCCCAGCCTCTCACCCCGTTTCGGCGGGACCGAGCCGTGGCGGACGGTGAGGACGAGCGGCCGGTCCAGCACGGGCTTCAGAGCCCGCACCTTGTAACGGCCGCCCGGGGCCCGGTCCACGACCTCGACCTCGACGTCGGCGCCGATCCGGGGGAGCGCTGCCTCCGCGCCCTCCTCGGCACCGGAGCCGGACACCACCGGTGCGTCGTCGTGACCGCCGGCGGTGAGTGCCGTCGGCAGCGGGGCGGTGTGCAGGACGGTCAGGCTCTGGGTGCTGCGGGTGAGAGCGACGTACAACTGCCGCAGTCCGGCGGGGCCGCGGTCGGCGATCGTGGCCGGTTCGACGACCAGGACGTGGTCGTACTCCATGCCCTTGGCCTGGGCGGCGGCCATTACGGACACGTTCTCGCGGTCCCGCGCGGCGATGGCACCGCCCTCGTCACCACCTCCGTCACCGCCCTCCTCGATCCCGCGGCTGATCGCCTCCAGCCAGTCCGAGTCGTCGGGGACGACGACGGCCACCGACCGGGGCGTGCTGCCGTCACTGGTGCGGACGAGCCGTGCCACGTGGGCGACGGTGTCGTCGAGCAGCTTCCACGGCTCGGTCGCCACGGTCCGTACGGCGTCCGCTCCCGCCTCGCGGACGGCCCGCGGATACGGCAGGGACGGCGCGATCGTCCGGGCGAGCGGGGCGACGAACTCCATGATCTCGGCAGGGACGCGGTAGCTCGTGGTGAGCCGGGCGACGCTCCAGTCGCCGTGGTCCGAGAGGAGCGCGCCGAGCCGGTCCCAACTCGTCGGGATGTGGGCGCCCGTCGCCTGCGCGAGGTCGCCCAGCACGGTCATGGAACCGCCCACGGCACAGCGCCGCCGCAGCGCGCGGGCCTGCAAGGGAGTGAGGTCCTGCGCCTCGTCGACGACGATGTGCCCGTACCGCCTCGGGGTGTCACCGCTGATCAGCACGCGGAGCTCCTCCAGACAGACCAGGTCGTCGAGGGTCCACGGGTCGGCGTCGGCGCTGGCGGCACGGGCACGCCGCAGAGCCGCCTGCTCGTCCTCGTCGAGCACGCCGTCGGCGCAGCTCCGCAACAGGTCCGCCGAGTCGTAGAGCGTACGCAGGGCTTCCCGGGGGCCCGGGGACGGCCAGACCCGCTCGACGAGGCGCTCGACCCGGCGGTTGCGCTCCAGGTCACGGCGGATCGTGCCGGTCTGCCCGCGCCGCGGCGCGATGTCGGCGAGCGCCTGGAGCAGCCGGTCGACGAAGAGGCCGCGGAAGCGGTCGCGCCGTTCCCGGAAGGGACCGTCGCCGGTGTGGGCCCGGTCGAGCAGGGCGAGGACCTCGGACTTCGGTACGCGCAGGGTCGTACTGCCCGCGGTGACGACGACCGCGGGCTCGTCGCCCTCGAAGGAGGGCTCGACCGTGAGGGCGTCGAGGGCTTCGGGGCGGTAGTCGCTCTCCACACGGCGCCGCAGTACGGCCGCCATGCGCTCGTCCGACTTCACGAGGCGCGCCGCCGGCGAGTCGGTGCCGAGGACCTCGCCCTCCCACAGCCGGTCCAGCTGGACGGCGTTGACGTCCCGGGTGCCGAGGGTGGGCAGTACCTGTCCGACGTAGTCGAGGAACTGCTGGTGCGGGCCGATGACGAGGATGTCCTGGGCCTTGAAGTGCCCGTTGTTGACCAGCCAGGTCACCCGGTGGAGACCGACCGCCGACTTGCCGGTTCCGGGGCCGCCCTGCACGACGAGGATGTCCGAGGGGGAACCGGTGACCAACTCCATCTGGTCGCGGCGGATGGTCTCGACGATGTCCCGCATCCGGCCGCCCCGTGACCGCTGGAGCTCCCGCAGCAGGAAGTCGTCCGGCTGGAGCGCCCTCCGCCGTTGCCGCCGTACGACATCACCGGGGGAGGGCGCCGACGGGCGGTCCGGGACGGCGGAATCCTCCGCGCCGTCGTCGGCCCGCCGGGGCTCGGGTACGGGAACGGGTACGAGTTCCGGTACGGGCTCGGGTGCGGGTACCGGCACCGGTACCGGCAGCGGCTCGGGTGCGACGACGGCCTCGGGCGCGGGAGCAGGCGCCGACAAGGAGATCTCGTCGAAGTAGCTCTCGACGATGCGCTCCACGCAGCGGAGCTGCCGCCGCAGGACCACCTCGCCCGGGCTCTCGGCCCGTGCCTCGATCCACTTCTTCGCGAGCGGGCTGGTCCACAGCAGGACCACTGGATCGTTCGCGCTGTCCTTCACGCCCCGGCGCCCGATGTACCACGGCTGGGGCTCCCCGCCCGGGTCCTCCGGGGCGTCGACGCGGGCGAAGACCAGCGCCTCGCCGCCGAGCCCGCCGTACGCCTCGGCAGTGGCCTCGGCCTGGGCCCGGTTGGCGATCCCGTCCTTGCCGGTGGCCGACGCGGTGGCCGCCGAACCACCGCTCAGCTCGGCGAGTTTCGCCGCGTAGCACTCGTACGCGTGATCCACCGCCCGCTGTTCGCCGGCGAGGACCTCGTCCCGAATGGTGGTGCTCATGTGCGTCCTCCCTGCGGTGCCAAAGGACACCGCCACGGGCATGTGCCCGTGCCCCACGGAAACATCTGTCAGAAACGAAGCGGTGACGGGGTGTCCACGGATCGACCGGCGGCGGTCCGCGCCCTGCCCCCGGCGAACCGGCGAACCGGCCGACCGGGGATGTCCCGCCCCGTCGGGGGGTATGCGACGGCGACCGTCACCTACAGGGTGGCGGCCCGGGGTTCGTCACCCTGATCGGCCGCCAGCGCCGCGGGTAGCGGCAGCCCGTACTTGTCGCACAGGAATCGGGTCTGGCAGTACCGCTGGGCGTCGGCGGCCACTCTGCCGAGGACCGCGGAGTTCATGCCCGCGCTGATGAGGACGCCCACGAACGGTACGACCTTGGCGACGCTCTGAACCGACACCTTGGAGCCGGCCGGGCTCAGCTGCTGCATCAACTTCTCGAGAGCGGCGAGGAGCTGGTGATCGTTGCGGAGCTTGCTCGACCACCTCACGCGGCCCTTGACCGCCTGCGCCGCCTGCGCGGTCTTGTGCAAGGGCTCGGCCTTGGCCGCCTGCGTCATGAAGGACCGGCGCACCAGGCGTTGAATGAAGAGCTGCTCGTCGGGGTCCTTCGCGTCGTAGCCGTAGGAGTACGCGATGCGCGAGGCTATCGACGCGCTCAGGACCTGGATCACGAGGATGTCAGCCGTCATCGCGGCGGGGATTCCGGCGACGGGGACCATGGCCAGCAGTCCCATGGCGCCCCCTTCGAGGGCGCCGGCGGTGCGCCACTTCAGGGTGTTGGCGGTCAGCAGCCGGTCACAGACCTTGAGGTCCTGCTGTCGCAGCTCCGTGAAATCGTCCAGCTCGATGCCACGCTTGCGAGCGAGCTTCTCGACGCTCTTCGGGTCGTTGAGCTCCAGCGCCAGGTCGTTGACCAGCTCGAGCAGTGCTGTCGCCGCTCCGACCGCCGGTCGCATGGCCGTGTCGGCGATCGCGTCGCCCACGCGCCGCATCGGCTCCTTGACCGATTCCGGCACAGCGCCCTTGACCCGGCCCATGGCGTTGCCCGCGACCTCACCGGTGCGACCGAGCGCCGTGCTCGCCCAACTCGGCAGGACGCGGCGGTTCATACGGCGCTCCCAGTGTTCGTCGAGCGCCCGCCAGACCTGCTCCTCGTACGCGTTCATCGGGGTCGTGGCGTCGACCACGGGGGCGACGTAGGTGCTCATGGGGTCTCTCCCTCTCGACTGTGATCGCTGGGGGAGCGGTGTCCCATGGGCCGATACGTGGAGGGGGCCGCAGCAGGCGGATCGATGTCCGGCATGGGCCTCTCCTCGCCGACCGGCGTGCAGAGGCCATCCCGCGTGGTGACCCTCAAACTCGCCCTCCCCACGGTGCCGGAAGAGACACCGCCCCGGGCGTGCGCCCGTACCCCACGGAAACAACTACCAGAAACCCAGTGGTGACGGACAGTCATTCAAGCGATCAGTGGGCGGGCTTCCGCACGATCGCGCCGACTTCCGCCGGGCAGGCCCTCACCTGGTCGTACATGGGTCCGAGTTCGTACAAGTGGTCGTGACGACCCTCCCCTCTTCCCTCCGTCGTAGCGGAGCGAGGCGACCGTCCCGCGCGGCCGATCGAGACTCCCGTTCGACGGGCAGCCTTCGAGATCGGTACGGGTGACAACCGCTTACGCGTCGGGATGCCGCGGCAGGGCGAGCCAGTCGGACCAGGAGATCCCACGGCCGAGGAAGCGCGGCTGCTCGAAAGGCCAGTCGGCGGCGATCCACTGCGGCACCAGCGCGTCGAGGGCCTGCTCGACCTTGCTGCCCACCAGCTCGTCCACCACCCACCAGGAGATCTCGCCGTCCGCTCCGGCCCTCTCCGGCGGATCGATGTAGACGCAGCCGAGCAGAACCGTCTCCGCCGCGTCGAACAGCGCGTAGTTGAAGGACTGGTGCGCGGCGATCTCCTTCTCGTGCCGCAAGAGGTCGGCCTGGTCGGCCTCGTAGGTCATGGTGTCCGCGGGCCAGCCCCAGGCCGGGCCGAAAATGGTCCACAGCCGTTCGCGCGAACCCATCACAGCCGGATAGTCGAGCGGGGTGTCCGCCTCCCGGATCGGCCGCAGGTGATGATCACCGCCCGGCAGCGGAACCAGGACGGGGTGGACGAAGTCATCGGGAAGCCAGCTCATGGCGCCCGACCGTAACAGCGCCGGGCCGTCCGCTCCCCTGGATTTCCCGCCCGGCGCCTGGCCCTGCTCTCCTGCGGGCGAGGCCGCGCGGGAGACCGTGCTTGCTGTTCGTCTTCTGGTTGCCCCTGACGGATGGGCCGTAGGTGCCGCGCGGGCGCACGGCGGCCCGGGAGGCGAGGAACCCTGCCTCAACACCTGGACCGATTTCACCGGTCCGGACTTCGGCACGGGATCGCCCACCAGGACCTGCGAGCACACGGAATCCGAGCACGCCCAGATCTGACCGATCAGGAGGACGTTGATGTCCGAGTCGAAGCGGAGAGACAGGACGGACGCGCAGGCGCGGACGCTGGCCGAGGGCGACGTCGTGCGGTTCCGGACCGACTCGGACGGGCAGCACTCGGCGGTCGGCCGGGTCAGTTCGGCCGGTAACTGCTCGATTCGGGTTCTGCCCGTCCCTTCGGGGCCGCTGGGCCGCAGCCCGCAGGCGGTGCATCAGCGCCTGGCGGCCTTCCGCCTCGGCGGCGAGGTCATGAGCGCGGACTTCCCCATGGTGGCCTTCAACGTACCGGCCGGAGCGGACTTCGCCGGGATCAAGACGCTCCTGGACCAGGGGCAGGACGACGGCTGGTGGCACTACGAGGTCGGCTGCGGCACCGACGAATGGTGGAGCGCCTGATCCGGGGCAGAGGCCACGGCTATCGGCCCGGCCGCCTTCGGCCGCCAGCGGCTCCGCTCCCGCGACGGACCCGATTCCCCGCGAAGCGGCCGCTAGCTTGATCTTTAACCTGAGCGGCGTGGTCGCGGAGTGGTCGACTGCGTGGTCCGGGACGTGGTGGTGCCGGTCTTGCGGGATGTGTGGAC